>NZ_JBWBQS010000011.1:0-203875 GCF_056279125.1 Novosphingobium sp. Sphag1I
CGCTTAAAATCTTCACTATGCTTCATCATCTCGTCGGTCTCCTGTTGCGAGCATAAAACGCTCAGGTGACCGGCACAAATCCGTTACAAGTCCAAGGGGGAAATTTGCCTCCGGCGGGCAAAGGGACTTGTCCCTTTGCAATCCCATTATGCGATGGCGTCACGCGGCCACCATGCGCCTTCCACGAAACGGTTTATAAAGCCTGCGGCGCGGCGGCCTTGCGCCCAAAGGTGATGTGGCGCGCAACCTCTACAGTATCTGGATTGTTAAGGGCCCCCGCCCTTAACCCGCCGGAGGCACCTTCAACCTTACCCCCCAAACTCAAACCCCCAATTGCCAGAGGATAAACGCAAATTCCTCCGCCGTTTCGGTCAGCGATTCAAAACGCCCCGATTTACCGCCATGCCCCGCCCCCATATTAGTTTTCAGGATCAACTCATTGCTGTCGGTTTTCAATTCCCGCAGCCGCGCAACCCATTTGGCCGGCTCCCAATAGGTCACGCGCGGATCGTTCAACCCCGCCGTCACCATCAGCGGCGGGTAATCCTGCGCCTTCACCTGATCATAGGGGCTGTACGAGTGGATCAGTTCGAACGCCGCCTTGTCCTCGATCGGGTTGCCCCATTCGGGCCATTCGCCCGGCGTCAGGGGCAGGCTTTCATCCAGCATGGTCGCCAGCACGTCGACAAAGGGAACATGCGCCACCACCGCGCCCCACAGGTCGGGGTCGGAATTGATGACCGCGCCCATCAGTTCGCCGCCCGCCGATCCGCCCGAAATGCTGATCCGCCCCGGCGCGGTATAGCCCAGATCGATCAATCCCCGCGCCACATCGACGAAATCATTGAACGTGTTGGTGCGCGCCTCGCGCTTGCCCGCTTTGTACCATGCGCGGCCCATGTCATCGCCGCCGCGTATATGGGCGATGGCATAGGCAAAACCGCGATCAACCAGCGAGAGGCGCGTGGTGGAAAAACCGGGGCTGATGGCGATGCCATAGGCGCCATAGCCATAGAGGTGGAGCGGTCCTGCTCCGGCGCGATCCTTACGATAGAGGATCGACACCGGCACCATCGTCCCGTCGCGCGCGGCAATCTCCAACCGCTTCGTTTCATAAAGCGAAGCGTCATAACCGCTGGGGATTTCCTGCACCTTGAGCAGTTCAAGGCTCTTGTTCGCCACGGTGTAGTCATAGACGCTGGCCGGGCTGACCATGCTTTCATAGGACACGCGCAGTTTTTCGACGGCCCATTCCGGATTGTCGGCCAATCCGGCCTCATAGGAATCCTCTGGGAACTCGATAGGCTCGATCCGGGCGGGGTCGTCGTAATAGCGAACCTCGATCCGGTCCAAACCGCGCACGCGCCCTTCGATCACATAGAAATCGCGGAACAGATCAAAGCCGGTGAGGTAAAACTCGTCCGTCCCGGTGATCAGCGTGGTCCAATTGCCCGGATCGGCCAGCGAGGCCGTAGCCAGCCGAAAATTCTCATGCGTGTCGTTGGCGTGGATGTACAAAATGCCATCGCGCTCATCGACATCATATTCCACGCCTTCGACCCGCGGGCGCACCAGAATGGGCGCGGCCAGCGGATCATTGGCCGGGATCAGCCGGACTTCGCTGGTCTCATGATCGCTGGTGGAAATGATCAGCCATTGCTCATTGGCCGAGAGCGACGACCCGACGCGGAATCCGTCATCATCCTCGTGATACAGCTCCACATCCTCGGACACCGGGCGGCCCAGCCAGTGCAGGCGGGCATTATCGGTGCGCCAATTGTCATTGGCCAGCGAATAGACCAGCCCCTTGTCCCCCGCGACCCAGACCAGCGAGGACAAAGTCCCCTCGATCACATCGGGCAGAACCTCGCCTGTCTCGATCACGCGGATGCGGGCGGTGAAACGCTCCGAACCATTGTCATCGACACTCCACGCCAGCAATTTGCCGTCCGCCGAGAGCGAAATCGCGCCGAGGCGGAAATATTCCTTACCCTGCGCCAGAGCCACTTCGTCGAGCAGCAATTCATCTTCGCCGCCCGCAACGGGCCTGCGCCACCACTTCTTATATTCGGCGCCTTCTTCATATTCGATCCAATAGAGGTAATCGCCGTCCTTTTGCGGCACGCTCTTGTCGGCTTCCTTGATGCGGGCGCGCATTTCGGTGAAGAGCGCGTCGATGCGGTCCTTTTGTCCGGCCATCCGGCTTTCAAACCACGCATTTTCCGCGTTCAGATGGGCCAAAATCGCCTCATCCTTTACATCGGGATAGTCCGCATCGCGCAGCCAGGCGTAATCATCGGTGACGGTGATGCCGTGGTGGGTAAAGCTATGTGCCTGTTTGGCGGCCACAGGGGGGCGGGGCTGGCTGGAAATGCTCATAGCTTGCATCTATGTTGGCAAGCCCCCCTCCGCAAGCGACAGTGGTGCGGGAATTGAAGGAAAGCGCGTCCCAATGCCGAACAATATCCATGCCACCCCGTTTTCAGGCCGCCTTTCTGCCCTGCGCGCCGAATTGGCCGCTCAGGGGCTGGACGGTTTTGTCATCCCGATTTCCGATGAACATATGAGCGAATATGTCGGCGCCTATGCCCAGCGGCTCGAATGGCTGACGGGTTTTGGCGGATCGGCGGGGACGGCGGTGGTGCTCACGCAAAGCGCGGCGATCTTTGTCGATGGGCGCTATACGCTTCAGGTGCGCGATCAGGTCGATGGCGCGCTGTATGAATATCAGAACGTGCCCGCCACCAGCCCCGCCGCATGGCTGGGCACACACGCGCCCGCCGGGGCAAAGATCGGCTATGACGCATGGCTGCATGGCCGCCCATGGGCGCGCGGGGTGGAAAAGGCGCTTGCCCCCCTTGGCGGCGAACTGGTGCCCGTGTCGCGCAACCCGGTCGATGCGGTGTGGGATGATCAGCCGGAGCGCAGTCTTGCCGTCGCTTTCCCCCATCCCACCGAATTGGCGGGCGTCCCGTCCGAGGCCAAGCGGGCGCAGGTGGCCGAATGGCTGACCGAGCGCGGCGCCGATGCGGCGGTGATTGCCGCGCTCGATTCGGTGGCATGGCTGCTCAATATGCGGGGCACGGACGTGTCGCGCACGCCGGTGGCGCTGTCCTTTGTGGTGGCCCATGCCGATGGCACGGCGGATCTGTTCATTGCGCCCGAAAAGGTGACGCCCGAACTGCGCGCCCATCTGGGCAATGCGGTGCGTATCCTGCCGCGTGAGGATTTCGTCCCCTCGCTGACCGCGCTGTCGGGCAAGAAGGTGGTGGTTGACCCCGAACGCAGCGTGGCGGCGATTTTCGAGGCGCTGTCGGGCGCGCAGATCATCGAGGAACGCGACCCCTGCGTCCTGCCCAAGGCGATCAAGAACCCGGTCGAACAGGCCGGCCACCGCGCCGCACAGGCCCGCGACGGGGCGGCGGTCACGCGTTTCCTCCACTGGCTGTCGGTCGAAGGCCCCAAGGGCACCGTCACCGAAATGAGCGCCGCCGAGGCGCTGCACCAGTTCCGCCGGGAATGCGGCGACCTGCGCGACCTGTCGTTTGACACGATCAGCGGAGCGGGGCCGAACGGGGCCATCGTCCATTACCGGGTCAGCGAGGAAACCAACCGGGCGATTGATCCCTCCAGCGTCTATCTGGTCGATTCGGGCGGGCAATATCCCGATGGCACCACCGACATCACCCGCACCGTCTGGGTCGGCCCCGATGCGCCATCGGATGAAGTGCGCGACCGTTTCACCCGCGTTTTAAAAGGCCATATAGCCATTGCCCGCGCCGTCTTTCCGGCGGGCACCAATGGATCGCAGCTTGACACGCTGGCGCGGCAACATCTGTGGGCGGCGGGTCTGGATTATGCCCATGGCACCGGGCATGGCGTGGGCAGCTTCCTGTCCGTCCATGAAGGCCCGCAACGCATCGCCAAATCCAGCGGCGGACAGGCGGGCACCGGGCAGGAATTGCTGGCGGGCATGTTCCTGTCGAACGAGCCGGGCTATTACAAGACCGGGGCCTATGGCATTCGCATCGAAAATCTTGTGCTGGTCGAGGAGCGCGATATCGAGGGCGCCGAGGGCACCTATTTCGGCTTTGAAACCTTGACCCATGTGCCGATCGAGCGGGCGCTGGTCGATGATCGCCTGCTGACCCGCGACGAGGTTTCGTGGTGGAACGCCTATCACGCCCGCGTCGAAAGCATCATTGCCCCGCAATTGTCCGGCGAGGCGCTGGACTGGCTCAAAGCCCAATGCGCCCCCTTGGGGTGAGACTTGCCAAGATTGTCGTGTTCACACATTGTTCCCATGCGCGGCGACTCGGCCGCCATGGAGAGCAGGCATGATTGGCTATGTCACACTGGGCACGCGGGATCTGGCGCGGGCGGCCGAATTCTATGACGCGATTGGCGCGGAAATGGGCGTGACGCGCATGGGGGGCGATGAACGCTATATCGCATGGGGCGTGCCGGGTGGCGGCGCGGGCATTGGCATAACGCTGCCCTTTGATGGCGAACCGGCCACGGTCGGCAATGGCGTGATGGTCGCGTTGGAGGCCAAGGACCAGCAGCAGGTCGACCGCCTCCACGCGCTGGCCCTGTCGCTGGGCGGCACGTGTGAGGGCGCGCCGGGCGAGCGTTTCCCCGGCTTTTACGCCGCCTATTTCCGCGACCGGGATGGCAACAAGCTCAACGCCTATGTCTTTGCGCCCGGTGCCGGTGAAGGCCATGGCGCATAGTCTCGCACCCCATCTGGACCTTGGCGATGAAGACGCGTGCGTGGCCCATCGCAACATTGCGTAAAACAAGAGCGACAATTGGCGACAAAAATCGCCCGTTCCGGCATAATGCCGCGACAGTCAGAGCCTAATAAGATCTACGAAAGCTGCAGTCGCCCCTGCCTCCTCCCCTCCCCCTTCACGGCAAGGGCAACGGCTGCGGCTTTCATCCCAACTCTCTTTTGCCCCCAAGAAGAGTTCACGTAAGGATCGCTAGGATGAGGAAACTTTCAATCGGGCTTTCCGCCATTGCCCTCATGGCGGTATCGGTTGCCCATGCGCAGAGCCCGGCAACGCCCCCCGCCCCGCCCATGAAGGACATGACCCGCGCCGAGGCAAAGGCCCATGCCGAAAAGATGTTCGACGCCATGGATGTCAACCATGACGGCAAACTGGACAAGGCCGATGGCGAAGCCCGCCGCGCCAAGCATTTCGACATGATGGACACCAACCATGATGGCCAGTTGAGCCGTCAGGAATTCGAAGCCGCCCATGAAAAAATGCGTGGCCCCGGAAAGGGCATGGACATGCCGCCGTCCGGTGGTCCCATGGCCGGTGGTCCCATGGCCGGTGGTCCCGATGACAAGGGGCGCCGTGGCCCCGGTATGAAAATGGGCATGCGCATGGGTATGCGTATGGGCATGATGGAACAGGCCGATCCCAACCACACCGGCACGGTGACCAAGGACGCATTTGTCGGCGCCGCGCTCAAGATGTTTGACAGCGCCGATGCCAATCACGATGGCAAGGTAACCCCGGAAGAGCGCCGCGCCGCGATGAAGGCCCATATGGGCGATCGCGGCCCGCGTTGGGGTGGCAATGGCCCGCGTGGCGGTCATCATCAGGGCCCCGGCCCCGATGGTCACGGCGGCCATGATATGCCACCGCCGCCTCCGGGAGAGTAAAAGGTAGGACGACGTGAATAGCGACAGCGACAATTCTTTGCTGCAAATCCTGCTGGTCGATGACGAGCCGGATCTGCGCGAACCTTTGGCCTCCTATCTGGAACGTCAGGGGTTCGGCGTCCGTCAGGCGGCCAGCGCCGCCGAAGCGCGCAGCATCATCGCCCATGATGTGCCCGATCTGGTTCTGCTCGACATCATGATGCCGGGCGAGGATGGGCTGTCGCTATGCCGTCATCTGACCGAGGCGCGTTCGATCCCGACGATCTTCCTGACCGCACGGGGCGAGGCGACCGATCGGATCGTGGGGCTGGAAATCGGGGCCGACGATTATGTCGTCAAACCTTTCGAGCCACGCGAACTGGTCGCCCGCATCCGTTCGGTCCTGCGCCGGGCAGCACGCGGCGCTCTGCCCGATTTGCAATCCAATGAGGATTTCCAGTTCGATGGCTGGCGGCTTGACCCGCTCAAGCGCCGCCTGATTGCCCCCGATAATGCGATTGTGGCGATCTCCTCGGTGGAATTCCGGCTGCTGATGGCCTTCCTTGAACATCCCCGGCAAGTGCTGGACCGCGACCGCCTGCTCGACATGGTTCAGGGGCGCGAGGCGCATCTGTTTGACCGCGCCGTTGATAATCAGGTCAGCCGCCTGCGCCGCAAGATCGAGGTGGACAGCCGCAATCCGCAACTGATCCAGACCGTGTGGGGCGGGGGCTATATGCTGGCCGCCGATGTTCGCCGCGTTCCGGCCTCGGATCTTTGAACGGATCATCGGTGAGCAAATTTGACCCCAAACGCCTGATCCCGCGCAGCCTGACCGGACAGGTCATGCTGGCGCTGGCGGGCGCGCTGTTGCTGGCCCAGACGATCGGCGCGATCCTGTTGTACAAGGCGCAGGCCGGTTATCGCGAACAGCAGGTGACGCAGGAACTGGCCATGCGCACGGCCATTGCGCTGCGCCATCGCGATGATGTCGATCCGTCCGATGGTCCGCTGCCCCCGCCGCCCCCGCCCATGCCGGGTGAGGGTGAGCGTCAGAAACATCACCGCGACAATCCGCCCATGATGATCGGCCGCCCCGGCCCCGACGACATGCCGCGTGGGCCGCGTCCGGTGCGGGTGAAGGACTTTCAGCCCAATCCGGGTGACGAGGCCAAGCCCGAAATCAGCCAGCGCCTCAACGAATTGCTGGGTTCGCAGGATCTCAAACCGCTGCGTTTGATGGTGGTCGAACGTGATCTGGTGGATGACCCGTTCTGGCAAAAGCGCGTCAACAAGCGTTACGCGATGATGGGCGACCATGCCCCGCCAAAGCCCAAGCATCTGTTGGTGGCCGCCGCCCAGATTCAGCCCGGCGGCGAATGGATGGTGGTGCGGTCGAGCATTCCGGCCCGCGATCCATGGCTGCTGGTGACGCTGATTGCGCAGACGTTGTTTATTTACGCCGTGCTGGTGGGCGCGATTGCGTTGATCCTGCGGCGGATTGCGCGGCCTCTGGCGGCGCTGACCAGCCGGGTCGATCAATTTGCCCGCACCCGCGAATCCACCAATCAGATCGAGCCGGAAGGCCCCGCCGACGTGCGCCATCTGATCGAGGCGCATAATGCGATGGAGCAGCGGATCACCACGCTGATCAATGAAAAGGACGTGATGCTGGGCGCAATCGGGCATGATCTGAAAACGCCTCTGGCCGCGCTGCGCGTGCGGATCGAGAGCGTCGAGGATGATGCCGAACGCGACAAGATGGCCAAGACCATCGAGGATATCACCCGCTCGCTGGACGATATCCTGTCGCTGGCCCGCGTGGGCCGTCCCAGCGATCCGGTGGAGCCGACCGAACTGGCCGCCCTTGTCGCCTCGATTGTCGAGGAATATGAGGATATGGGCGATGATGTCGAATTCGACCATGCGCCGCGCCTGGTCATGCCGGCGCGGGCGACATGGTTGCGCCGGGCCTTGCGCAATCTGATCGGCAACGCGCTGCGCTATGCCGGCAGCGCGCAGGTGACGATGATGCGCGAAGAGGCTGAGGGCAAGCCATGGGCCGTGATCCGCGTTGTGGACAGCGGTCGGGGCATTGGCGGCGACATTGAAAAGATGTTCGAACCCTTCACCCGCGGCGAGCCTTCGCGCAACACCGCCACCGGGGGCGCAGGGCTTGGCTTGACGCTGGCCCGCGCGATTGCGGACCAGCATGGCGGGCGGCTGACGCTGAACAACCGCACCGATGAGAAAGGCGTGGTTGTGGGGTTGATGGCGACGCTCTGGCTGCCGCTTCCGGCCTGAAGGGCGCGGGTTATTTCACCCGCGCCATCAAGGTCGAGACTTCCGCCCCGCGCGCATCCTTCAGCACGCCGCAACTGCGCACCCGCTCGATCACGCGGGCCAGTTCCAGTTCGCCGGTCTTGCCCGCCAGCCGCGCGCCGAAATCCTTGGCAATCGCGTCGGATTTTTCGACCGAACAGAATGTGCCGAACACCTGCGGCAGGCGCGAGGCAAGGAAGATGCCCGAGCTGCCCGAGAGCAATTCATCGGCATGGGCGCGCAGCCAGTCATAGCCCATATCGCGGGTTTTGGTGTTGACCGCCACGCCCATCACCAATTGCACACGCTCGGACAGGCGCAGGCGCTGATCCTTGGCATCGTCCAGCAGCCATTGGGCAATATCGGCCTTGCCCGTCCCCGCCAACGCGCCCAGCGCCGAGGGGCGGAACAAGGGATCTTGCGAAGCCAGCGCCTTTTCAAACAGAGACTTGGCCGCGGCCAGCCCGGTCCCGGCCTTGCCCTGCGCCTCCAGCCATGCGCCAAAGCCCACGCCGTACCACGCCGGGTCCAGCGCCGCCTTGTTCCCGCCCAGCCATGCCGAAGCGGCCTGCGTCAACGTGGCCAGCAGCGCCGGATCATGCGCCACGCCCGCCATTTTGCGCACCAGTTGCACGCGGCGCTGCGAGCTTTCCGCATCCTCGCCCGAATAGGCGCCCTGTGCCGGATTGAACCCGGCCTTGGCCAGCATCGGGGCGTAGAGGCGGGTGAAGAACGCGCGATAGGCCGCTTCGGCATCGGCATCATAGAAACCGGCCCGTTCCAGCGTCTGCAACGGCGAGGTTGCCGCCTCGCTGGCATAGGAATCGGGGTTGTTCACCATGGTCCGCGCCATTTTGACCAGCAATTCCGGCCCCGAACGCCCCGCCTGAAAACTGGCGAACAGGCTGTCGGCCAAGGCCAGACCTTCGCCGCCGGGCAGCGTGTTCGAAATGGCGATCAGGCGGTCCCATTCGGGCTTGGGCAATTCAAAACGGTAATAGCCCGTGCCGCCCGCATTGGGCATCAACGGCCCCTTGACGATGACATCGATCTTGGCCGCTTCGCCATCCAGCAATTGACACTGGCGCTCCTTGTCCACGCGGACGCAGAAGGGGATGCTCCAGCGCTCGGCCGGTTCTTTGGTGCCCAACCGGGCATAGCGGCTCTGCACCGCGTAATAATCGCCCTTGCTGCCGCTGAAGGTCAGCAAGGGGATGCCCTGCTGATCGGTAAAGCTCTGCATCGCGGGCAGGATGCGCGGATCGCCCGCCGCCTTGGCCAGCGAGGCGAAGAAGTCGGCGCTGGTCGCATTACCGTAACGATGGGCGGCCATATATTCGCGCACGCCCGCCTTGAATTTATCATCCCCCATAAAGGCCGCGATCATCGCAACAACATGGCCGCCCTTGCCATAGGTGATCGAATCGAAGGCCGCGTCGATCTGGGCGTTGGTGTCGATCTTTTGATGGATCGGCCGCCCTGCCAACAGGGCGTCGGTGCCCATCGCGGCAAAGCCTTCCTCCAGCGCGCCCGCACCGATGTTCAGGTCTGGCCGCCATTCATTGCCGATGCGATAGCCCATCCAATTGGCAAAGCTTTCATTCAGCCAGATGTCGTCCCACCACGCGGGCGTGACCAGATCGCCAAACCATTGGTGCGCCAATTCATGCGCCACCACCATGCCAAAGGCGCGCTTTTGCGCCGTGGTGGCATGATCATCCAGAATCAGCAGA
The DNA here is from genome assembly GCF_056279125.1 of Novosphingobium sp. Sphag1I. Lineage (NCBI taxonomy): Bacteria > Pseudomonadati > Pseudomonadota > Alphaproteobacteria > Sphingomonadales > Sphingomonadaceae > Novosphingobium > Novosphingobium sp. Sphag1I. The sequence goes on from NZ_JBWBQS010000011.1 coordinate 9,712, forward strand.
TTGTCCTGATACAAATCCGCCCCGGCATTTTCCATTGCACCGGGCATGATGGGCGCGGTGATCTGGTCCAGTTTCGGATAGGGGAAAGCGGTGCCGAAATAATTTTCCAGATGGGCAATGATGCTTTTGGAATTTTCCAGCGCGAAGGAGAGCTTGTCCTTGTTCTGCTGGGTCGAGATAATACGCAGCGGCAGCGGCTTTTCGCGCTGCGGCGTGGCGGGCACCTCGCCCTTGGCAACGGCAAAATTGCCCACCATCATCGCCACCAGATAGGTGGGCAGCGGCGCGGTCTGTTCAAAGCGGTGGACGGTCATCGCGCCGTCGTCGGTGGTGTCCACCTCGGGCGCGTTGGACACGGCCATCATGCCCTTGGGCGTGCGCAGGGTCACGGTGAAGGGTTGCTTATACCCCGGCTGATCAAACGAGGGGAAGGCAGCACGCGCGTCGATCGATTCAAACTGGGTCCAGCTGTACCACTGATCGCCCACCTTCACCCGGAACATGCCCTGCGGCCCGTCCTGAAACGCCGCGTCATAGTCAAAGGCAAAGGTCGCCTGTCCGGCGGGAATTTCTTCATCAAAGCTGAGCAGCGCGACGCCGGTGTCGTCCACCTGTTTCCAATGGGCGGCAAATTTGCGCCCGTTCACATTGACCGATGCCTTGGTAACATTGAGATCGCGGCCATGGAGATAGACATAGCGGCTTGATCCATGCAGCAGCGCGTCAATTTCGACATGGCCGGAAAAGCGTTCCTTGGCCGGATCGACGGTCATGTCCAGACGATAGAAAGCGGGCGTAATCGCGCCTTCCAGCCGCCCCTTGGGCGCGGGCGGCGGGGGCGGTGCGGGCGGGGCCGGGGTGGCGACAACGGGGGCGACGGGCACCTTGGGGGGCGTCTTGGGCGCAACCTTTGGCGCGGGATGGCGCGGGCGCGGCGCGGCCATGGCGCCATGCGGCAGGATCAATGCGGCGGATAGCAAAGTGCCGGCCAGCAGACGAAAACGCATGATCGCTCTCCGTATCAGGCGCCGGACGCATCGGGGCGGCACCATGTTGATCCATCGAAAACGAACCGACCCGGTTCGAAACCCCCGATATAAGAGCAACATAATGACAGTATCACAACAATTATATGACTTTCCCGGCGCTTTGCGAAGCCGGGGGCCTTTGTGCCTCAATGGGCTTTTGCAACCTTGGCGCGACATCGCTAGAAGCCGCGCACTATGGGCGAATCCATAACTTTCGATAGGGTGCGTGATGCGCCCTTTGTGCTGCTCGACGATGCGCGCGTCGGGATGGAGGGCTGTGCGAGGCTTTATACCGCCCCGCGTGAGATCGTCATCGCCCGCCGCCCGGACGAGGTCGCCCCCGCTCTGGCCCGGATCGAGGCGCTGTTGTCGCAGGGTTATGCGATGGCGGGCCATATCGGTTATGAAGCAGGGCTGGCGCTCGAACCTCGTCTCGCGCCTCTGGCCGATGCGCGCAGCGGGGCCGATGGGCCGCTGATCTGGATGGGCGCGTTCGATGGCTGGCGCGATATGAGCAGCGCGCAGGTGGCCGCATGGCTGGATGAATGCGCCAAGCCAAATCCCGCCCCCCGGATCGGCCCGATGGTGCCCGCCATTGGCGCAGGCGCCTATGCGCAAGCCTTTGACCATATTGCCGAAGCCATCCGTGCGGGCGACATCTATCAGGCCAATTTCACCTTTCCCCTGACCGGGCCATGGTCGGGTGATCCCATCAGCCTCTATGCCCAATTGCGCGCCAGCGGCGGGGGCGGCCATGGCGGCATCCTGTTCGACGGGCAATATTGGCTGCTCAGCCTGTCGCCCGAATTGTTTTTCGAGGCGCAGGGCCGCCAATTGCGCGCCAAACCCATGAAAGGCACCCGCCCGCGCGGCAGCACCCCCGAAAGCGACGCCGCATTGGCCCGCGAATTGTTTGAAAGCGTCAAGGACAGGTCGGAAAACCTGATGATCCTTGACCTGATGCGCAACGATATTGCCCGCGTATCGGATGCGGGCAGCGTGCGCGTCGATGCGCCCTTTGCCATCGAATCCTATCCCACCGTGCATCAAATGGTCTCGACCGTGAATGCGACGCTGGAGGATGGGCGCAGTCTGGTCGATGTGATCCGCGCGCTGTTTCCCTGCGGATCGGTGACGGGCGCGCCCAAGATCCGCGCGATGGAATTGATCCATGCCCATGAACGCGACCCGCGCGGGATCTATTGCGGGTCATTGGGCCATATTGACCCGGCCAATGCCACCAATTCTGCTGGAAGCGCCTCATTCAATGTGGCAATTCGTTCGCTTCGCCTTGCGCCTGATGGGAAAGCGGTGCTGGGCGTGGGGTCGGCGGTGGTGGCGGATTCGGTCGCCATCGACGAATGGCGGGAATGTCTGGTCAAAGGGGGTTTCGTGCATCAGCCAGCGCCGGACAAAATGATCGCGGGTTTCGATCTGATCGAGACCATGGCGTTTGACCCCGAACTGGGCGTGCCCATGATCGAGGCGCATCTGGAACGGATGAAGGAGAGCGCCGGGCTGCTGGGCTTTTCCTTTGACCGCCATGGCGCGCGCAATGCGATCCATGCCCTGTGTTTTGAGGTCGAAAAGCCTTCACGCCTGCGCCTTGTTCTGGGGCGCAGCGGGGCGATCAGCCTTGAGGTCGGCCCCTTGCCCGCGCCGATGGATGGGGATGCGCCGGTGCCCGTCATCGCCTTGCCGATCCCTCTGGATACGGGCGACTGGCGTTTGCGGCACAAGACCACGGACCGATGGTTTTATGACGCCGGGTTAAAGGCCGCACGGGCCGAGGGCGCGCGTGAGGCGATTTTTGTCCGCGACGATGGCTTGGTCACCGAGGGCTGCTTCACCAGCATCTTTGTCGAGCGCGACGGCATCCTGCTGACCCCGCCATTGGCGCTGGGCCTGTTGCCGGGGGTGTTGCGCCGAACCTTGATCGAGGAAGGCCGCGCGCGTGAGGCGGAACTGGAGCTGGAGGATCTGGAGGACGGATTCTTTATCGGCAATGCCCTGCGCGGCTTGATGCGGGCACGGCTTTGCGTTTAACGCGCATGCCATGACCATTTCGCCCACCTCCATTTCGCACGCTCTTGATCGCATCCAGCCCTCGCGCACCAATGCCATGACCGACCGCGCCATCGCCCTGCGCGATGAAGGGCGCGACATCATCAGCCTGTCGGTGGGCGAGCCGGATTTTCCCACCCCGCCCCATGTGGTCGATGCGATGAAGGCCGCGCTGGACGCGGGCGACACGCGCTATACGGCGGTGGCGGGCACGATGGCGCTGCGCCGCGCATCGGCGCTGCATTTCGAACGCGATCTGGGGTTAAAGGTCGATCCGGCGCGCATTCTGGTGTCGTCGGGGGGCAAACAGTCGATCTTCCTCGCGCTGATGGCCACGCTCAATCCGGGCGATGAGGTGCTGATCCCCGCGCCGTGGTGGGTGTCCTATCCCGAAATAGTGCGCTTTTCCGGGGCCAGTGTGGTGCCCGTCGCGACCTATGCCGCCGACGGGTTCCGCATGTCGGCCGATGCTCTGGCGGGGGCGATCACCAAGAACACCCGCTGGCTGCTGCTCAACAGCCCCGGCAATCCGACCGGCGCGACCTATAGCGCGGCCGACCTGCAGGCGCTGGGCGAGGTGCTGCGCAAACACCCCCATATCCTTGTGCTGAGCGATGATATCTATGCCCCGCTGCGTTACAATGGCGGGGTTCATGCGACGCTGGCGGTGGAATGCCCCGATCTGGCCGACCGGGTGCTGACCATTTCGGGCGTGTCGAAAAGCCATGCGATGACCGGCCTGCGCATTGGCGTGGCGGCGGGTCCGGCATGGCTGATCGCCGCCATGGGGCGGCTCCAGAGCCATGTGTCGGGCAATGCCTGTTCCATTTCACAGGCGGGCGCGGTGGCGGCGTTTGAAGGGCCGCAGGAATTCCTGCTCGACTGGCGCGAGAAATTCCGGGCGCGGCGCGATCTGTGCGTGGGCGCGATCAATGCCATCCCCGGCCTGTCGACGCCCATTCCCGATGGCGCGTTTTATTGCATGATCGACGCCGCCCCGTTGATGCCCCGCTTTGGCAATGACGAGGCTTTGGCCATGCACCTGCTCGAAAATGGCGTGGCGATTGTGGCCGCCAGCGCCTTTGGCGGCGAGCATTGCGGCTTTGCCGGTTTCCGCATTTCCTTTGCCGCCGATGATGCAAAGCTGACGCAGGCCTTCGCCCGGATTGCTTCGGCCCTCAAATGATCTATGGGGTGGGAATGAACATTCCCATCCTGTTTGAAGACGGCGAAGCGCTGATCGTCAACAAGCCTGCGGGCCTCCCCCTGGACCGTCCGCGCAAGGGCGGCGTGGCTCTGGAAGATTTCCTTCCCGATCTGCGCCTTGGCTTTGCGCGTGAGCCTCTGCCCGTCCACCGCCTTGATCAGGACACGTCGGGCTGCCTGCTGCTGGCGCGCAATCCCAAGGCGCATAAACGATTCTGTGCCGCGTTCGAGGCCCGCGTCGTGTCCAAACGTTACCTTGGCATCGTCAACGGGCCGGTGCGCAAGGAATCGGGCACGATCTCGCTCAACCTGCTCAAGACATCGAGCAAATATGGCGGTTGGCGCATGGTCGCCTCGCATGAGGGCAAGCCCGCCGTCACCCATTGGCGCAAGATCGCCGAGATCGACGGCATGACGCTGGTCGAATTCCGCCCCGAAACCGGGCGCACCCACCAGATCCGCGTCCATGCGCAAAAGGGTCTGGGCGCCGCGCTGGTCGGCGATCCGATCTATGGCGATGGCACGGGCGGGGCGCGCACGATGCTCCACGCCGCTGAACTGACCGTCCTGCGCGAAGGCAAGCCGCCGATCCATGCCGTCGCCCCCCTGCCCGAGGATTTCGTCGAATTGGGTTTTGAGGAAGGTATCGAAGGGCTGAATGGCCGGGTGGAGCCCGAGGTTGAAATCGAGGTTCCGGCTGAGGTTGCCATTGAAGTTGAGAAGGACGAAGGCCGGGAATGAGGATGATGCGAGGGTCTAGACCCTCGCGCTCCCGTTACTGTCCGCGTTGCGCATCGGGTTCGGCGTCTTGTGTCGAACGCGACGTTGATATTTGAAAGCCTGCGGCGCCAAATGGCGCTAGCTCACCGCGCCGCAGGCTATTAAAACCCAAAACACCCCCGCGATCCCACCCCAAAAATGGGATTGTTAAGGGCCCCCGCCCTTAACCCGCCGGAGGCAAAAACCTTTACTCCTTCCACTTCCCCCGCCCCGCCTTCACCGAGGAACGCCGCGCTTTCCCATCCATGCGCCGCGTCTGCGATGCCTTGGTGGGCTTGGTCGCCTTGCGCGCCTTGGGCACGAATGTCGCCTCGACGATCATCGCGATCAGGCGGGCGCGGACCTCTTGCCGGTTGATCAATTGCGACCGCGACCCTTCGGAACGCAGCACCAGCACGCCTTCGGATGTCATGCGCGAACCGGCAATCCGCGCCAGACGGTATTTCACCGCATCGGGCAGAGAAGGCGAGGCCGCCACATCGAATTTCAGGATCACCGCGCTGTCGGTCGTGTTGACATGCTGTCCGCCCGGCCCGGACGAACGGGTCGTGCTTTCGTCAAGTTCGCTTTCATCGATGCTGATCGATCGGGTGACGGGGATGCGCGGCATGGCGCATCAATAGGCAAGGCCGAGGTCGGCGTCCAGCGCCCGCGGGAGGCGTATCCAAAACCACGCTGCGGCAAAATATTTCGCGCATACCACATTCATGGGATGCGGCGGAAACTATGGATTACTAGCATTCCCTTTGCGACCCGATGGGCTTGTGGGTTTCCACATAACGCCATCGAACTGGCCCGGATCAAGGCATCCCCCTTGTCCGGGCCTTTTTTCCTCAAGGCTTCTTGGCGGGCGATGCGCTGGGCGTCGGGCTGATGTCGGCACCGGCGGCGGCGGCTGCGGCGGCCACATCGGCGGCGGCTTGGCCCGCGGCGGCGGCGACGCCTTCGGTGGTGGTGGGCGCGGCCGAGGCGGCCGAATCTGCGGCCGGTGCGGCCTCAACCGGGGCGAGGGCCGATTCGGCGGGCATTTCCACGTTTTCGGGCGTCACCGCATCGGCCGCCTTGTCCGAACTGCCGCATGCGGCCACGGCCAGCGAGGCGACGACAGCAAGAGCAAGGGCGCGTTGGCGTTGCGAAATCATGGGAATCCTCACGTTTTGGGGCTAAATACAGGATTTGAAACTAGGCCCGCGCGCCCAAAAGGCAAGGGGCAAAGGCAATTCCCACAGGCGGCCATCAAGCCTTCTCTAATCCTATCGTGGTAGTGGTTGTAATCATATAAAGATATCTTTATATGTGATGCCAGCCATGACAAAGAACCTGCTCATTGACCCCTTGTTGCGCGCGTTGGCCGATCCCACGCGCCTGCGCATCATGCGCCTTTTGGCGGCGATGGAGCTGGCCGTGGGCGAATTGGCGCAGGTTCTGGGCCAGAGCCAGCCGCGCGTTTCGCGCCATGTCAAAATCCTGTGCGATGCTGGCCTTGCCGAAAGACGCAAGGAGGGAAGCTGGGTCTTCCTGAAAATCGCGCCCTTTGCCCTCGACGGCCCATCGCTGCGCGCCGCCAGCGCCCGCCTTCTGGCCGCCGCCGAGGATGAGGACGCCGATTTCGCCGCGCAATGCGCCGAAGACCGCCGCCGTCTGGCCGCGATCCGTGCCGCGCGCGAAGCCGCCTCGATCCAATATTTCGCCCGTCATGCCGAGGAATGGGACCAGATCCGCTCGCTGCTCAGCCCCGATGAGCCGGTGGAGGAAGCCCTGCTGCGCCTGTTGCCCGACGCGCTGGGCCAATTGCTGGATATTGGCACCGGTACGGGCCGGATGGCGCAATGCTTTGCCCCGCGCGCCGCGCATGTCACGGCGCTGGACAAAAGCCCCGACATGCTGCGCATCGCCCGCACCCGGCTTCAGGATCTGCCATCGGGCAAGGTCGATTTGGTGCAGGGCGATTTTACCGCTCTGCCCTTTGCCGATGCTTCGTTCGACACGCTGCTGATGCATCAGGTGCTGCACTATGCTCAGGCGCCGGAGGCCGTTCTGGCCGAAGCCGCGCGTGTGGCGCGGCCCGGTGCGCATCTGGCCATCGTCGATCTGGCCGCCCATGCCCATGAAGAATTGCGCGAACGCCATGCTCACGCCCGCCTCGGCTTTTCCGACGAGCAGATGGCGCAATGGTTTGCCGCCGCAGGATTTTCCGCCGATGCGCCCATCGCGCTGCATGGCGGCCAATTGACCGTCAAAATCTGGACCGGGCGCCGCCTTGGCGCGCCCCACACTTTCCAAAAGGTATTTGCTGATGAACGCCAGCTATGAAGCGCTGAACGAGGCCCGCAAGGCGCTGGATGCACCTCTGTTTGCCGGATTGCCGGGCGATATCAGCGTATCGTTCGAATTCTTTCCGCCCAAAAGCGACGGAATGATGGCCCAGCTTTGGGAAGTGGTGAAGACGCTCGCCCCGCTTGATCCGGCCTTCGTCTCGGTCACCTATGGCGCGGGCGGCACGACGCGTGACCGCACCCATGGCACGGTGGCCCGCATCATTTCCGAAGCGCGCCTGCCCGCCGCCGCACACCTGACCTGTGTGGACGCCAGCAAGGCCGAGGTGAACGCCGTGGCCGAAGCCTACTGGGAGGCTGGGGTTCGCCATATTGTCGCTCTGCGCGGCGATATGGGCCAGCCGGGCGCGCCTTTCGTGCCGCATCCCGATGGCTATCAGAATGCCGCCGATCTGGTGGCGGGGCTGAAGCGCGTCGCCCCGTTTGAAATCTCGGTCGCCGCCTATCCCGAAAGCCACCCCGATTCGCCCAGCGTCGAGGCAGACATCGACAATCTCAAGCGCAAGATGGACGCGGGCGCCACCCGCGCGATAAGCCAGTTCTTCTTCGAGCCGGAAACCTTCTTCCGCTATCGCGACCGTCTGGCCGCGGCGGGGATTGATGCGCCGGTGCTGCCCGGCATCCTGCCGGTGTCCAATTTCGCCCAGACCCAGAAATTCGCCGCCGCATGCGGGGCGGAAATTCCGGCGTGGATGGCGGGCCTGTTCGAAGGGCTGGACACCCACCCGCCCGCACGCGCTCTGGTCGCGGCGACGATTGCGGCCGAATTCTGCCGCAAGCTTTATGCGGGCGGGGTGCGTGATTTCCACTTCTACACGCTCAACCGCGCTGAACTCTCCTATGCGATCTGTCATCTGCTGGGGGTGCGCCCCAACCCCGCGCGGATCATTGCCCAAGAAAAGGCTGCCTGAAATGTCCCTGATCCCCTCCGCCCTTGCACCTTCTGCAGCCCGCAAGGCTTTGCTTGAGCAGTCCACGCAGCGCATCCTGATCACCGATGGCGCGTTCGGCACCGAGATCCAGAATTACGGCCTGTCCGAGGCCGATTATGCCGGCAATCTGGGCCTTGGCCACGATCAGAAGGGCAATAATGACATTCTGGCGCTGACCAAGCCGGAGGTGCCCGAGGCGATCCACCGCGCCTATTTCGCCGCCGGGGCCGATCTGGCCGAGACGAACACCTTTTCCGCCAACCGTATTTCGCAGGCCGATTATGGCGCGGAACATCTGGTGCGCGACATCAACATCGAAAGCGCCAAACTGGCCCGCCGCGTGGCCGATGAGTTCACCGCCAAGGATGGGCGCCCCCGCTTTGTGGCAGGCGCCATCGGGCCGACGAACAAGACGCTTTCCCTTTCCCCCGACGTGAACGACCCCGGCTTCCGCGAGATCGACTGGGACCATCTGGTCGATGTCTATGCCGAACAGGTCGAAGCGCTGGTCGAAGGGGGCGCGGACTTTATCCTGATCGAGACGGTGTTCGACACATTGAACGCCAAGGCGGGCATCATGGCCGTGCGCCATGTCGAGCAGAAACTGGGCCGCGAAATCCCGATCATGCTCTCGATGACGCTGACCGACCTGTCGGGACGCAATCTGTCTGGCCATACGGTCGAGGCTTTCTGGTGGGCGGTGCGCCATGCGCGGCCTGTCACGATTGGCCTCAACTGTTCGTTTGGCGCAACGCAATTGCGCCCGCATGTGAAGGCCCTGTCCGAAATCGCCGATACGCTGATCATGGTCTATCCCAATGCGGGCCTGCCCAATGAATTGGGTGCCTATGACGAATTGCCCGAAACCACGGCGGGTCTGGTCAAGGAATGGGCGGATGCCGGACAGGTCAACGTGCTGGGCGGATGCTGCGGTTCAACGCCCGCGCATATTGCGGCCATGGCGCGTGCGGTTTCCGGCCTGCCCTCGCGGCAATTGCCCGGATTGACGCCGGTGACGCGCCTTGCCGGTCTTGAACCCTTTATTTTCGCCTGATCGCTGGAATTACTGATGACCACTCAAAGTTCGGCTCGTTTCGTCAATGTGGGCGAGCGCACCAATGTCACCGGATCGGCGGCGTTCAAGAAGCTCATTCTGGCCGGTGATTATGCCAAGGCCATCGAGGTTGCCCGCCAGCAGGTGGAAAATGGCGCCCAGATCATCGACGTCAACATGGACGAGGGCCTGCTCGACGCCCATGCGGCGATGACGACCTATTTGAAACTGATTGCCTCGGAACCCGACATCGCCCGCGTGCCGATCATGATCGACAGTTCCAAATGGGACGTGATCGAGGCGGGTCTGAAATGCGTGTCGGGCAAGCCGATCGTCAATTCGATCAGCATGAAGGAGGGCGAGGAGGCTTTCCTTGAACATGCCCGCAAATGCATGGATTACGGTGCGGCCGTGGTGGTCATGGCGTTCGACGAAAAGGGTCAGGCCGACACGCGCGAACGCAAGGTCGAAATCTGCTGCCGCGCCTACAAGCTTTTGACAGGCATCGGTTTCCCGCCCGAAGATATCATCTTTGACCCCAATGTCTTTGCGGTCGCCACCGGCATTGAAGAGCACGACCGTTACGCCCTCGACTTCATCGAAGCGTGCCGCGACATCAAGGCGTCCTGTCCCCATGTCCATATCAGCGGCGGCCTGTCGAACCTGTCTTTCAGCTTTCGCGGCAATGAGATCGTGCGCCGGGCGATGCACAGCGTGTTCCTCTATCACGCCATTCCGGCAGGCATGGACATGGCCATCGTCAATGCGGGGCAAATCGACATCTATGACCAGATCGACCCCGTGCTGCGCGATGCGGTCGAGGATGTGATCCTGATGCGCCCTGTAGAGGGCGAACAGACCGCCACCGAACGCCTGATCACTCTGGCCGAAAGCTATAAGGGACAGGACAAAGCCGCCGAAAAGGCCGCCGAGGAATGGCGCTCCTATGACGTGGTGAAACGCCTTGAGCATGCGCTGGTCAAGGGCATCGACGCCTATATCGTCGAGGACACCGAAGAAGCCCGCCTCCTCCACGCCCGCCCGATCGAGGTGATCGAGGGGCCGCTGATGGCAGGCATGAACCGCGTGGGCGACCTGTTCGGATCGGGCCAGATGTTCCTGCCCCAGGTGGTGAAATCGGCCCGCGTGATGAAAAAGGCCGTGGCCCATCTCATCCCCTTTATCGAGGCGGCCAAGGAAGAAGGCGCCAAGGCCAAGGGCCGGATCATCATGGCCACCGTCAAGGGCGACGTCCACGACATCGGCAAGAACATCGTGGGCGTGGTCCTGCAATGCAACGGCTATGAGGTGATCGACCTTGGCGTGATGGTGCCGTGGAGCAAGATCATCGAGACGGCGCAAAAGGAAGAGGTCGATATCATCGGCCTGTCGGGCCTGATTACGCCTTCTCTGGACGAAATGGTGACAGTGGCCGAGGAAATGCAGCGGGCCGGGATGACGATTCCCCTGCTGATCGGCGGGGCGACCACGTCCAAGGTCCACACCGCGCTGCGCATCGATCCGGCCTATGACGGGCCGGTGGTGCATGTGCTGGACGCCAGCCGCGCGGTGGGCGTGGCCAGCCAGTTGCTGTCCGACACGCAGGCCGAGGGTTTCATTGCGGCCACGGCGGATGAATATGAAGCGGTGCGGATTGCGCGCGCGGGCAAGGGCGGATCGAAATTGCTCTCCATCGCGGACGCGCGCGCCAATGCTTTCGTGATCGACCCTGCGCAAAAGGCCCCGGCGCCTGCCCGGCCCGGCCTGCATCGCTATGACGACTGGAGCCTGACGGATCTGGTCGATTATATCGACTGGACGCCTTTCTTCCGCGCATGGGAATTGGCGGGCACCTATCCGGCGATTCTGGACGACGAGATCGTGGGCGAATCGGCGCGCAGCCTCTTTGCCGATGCGCAGAAAATGCTGGCGCGGATCATCGAGGAAAAGTGGCTGACCGCGCGCGGCGTCTGCGCTTTCTGGCCCGCGCATCGCCAGGGCGATGACATCCTGCTCGACGACGGCACCCGCCTGCCCATGCTGCGCCAGCAATTCATCAAGAGCCGGGGCCGCGCCAATTTCTGCCTGTCCGACTTCATCGACACGGCCGACGACTGGCTGGGCGGTTTTGCCGTGGGCATCCATGGGATCGAGCCGCATCTGGAACGTTTCAAGGCGGACCATGACGATTACAGCGACATTCTCTTGAAGGCTTTGGCCGACCGCTTTGCCGAAGCCTTTGCGGAAGCGCTGCACGCCCATGTCCGCCGTGATCTGTGGGGCTATGCCGCGGGCGAGCAATTGACCAACGAGGCGCTGATCCGCGAGCAATATCGCGGCATCCGCCCCGCCCCCGGCTATCCGGCCTGCCCGGACCATACGTTAAAGCCGATACTGTTCGATCTGCTCAAAGCCACCGAGAATGCCGGGCTGGTGCTGACCGAATCGCAGGCCATGCTGCCGACCGCAGCGGTCAGCGGATTTTACTTCGCGCACCCGGAAAGCCAGTATTTCGGCGTCGCCACCATCGGCGAGGACCAATTGGCCGATTATGCCGAGCGGCGCGGACAGACCATCGAGGACACCCGCCGCTGGCTGCGGCCCAATCTGGATTGATGATGGGGGCGGGGCGTCAAAACCCCGCCTCTATTGTTTGGGCGCGAAATCGGCCAGGTCCGACAGGCGCACAATCGGATCACGCAGGCGCGGATCGGCCATCACCGCCAGAAAATCCGCATGCTCTGGATGCTGGGGCAGGAAAACCGCCCGCGCGGCATATTCGTTCGAACTGAACGTGCCCCAATTCGTCAGGCGCAGGAAATCCATATTGTCCGCCCCAAGCCCCCGCGCCAGATCGACGCAATCGCCCATCTCGCGGTAATTATCCACCTGCACGACAAAGCTGAGGTCGAGGCTCTTGACCTGTCCGGCCGCACGCAAACGCCCGGCAAATTCCAGATTCCGCTCCATCACATCCCATTTCGCGCCGCGCCGCAGCTTTTCATGCGTGGGGCCGGTGGCGGCATCGATGCTGATCCGCAAATGGGCGGTGCGCTCGTGCAGGGCGGGAAAGTTGTCCCATTCCCGCTCGGTCAGCAGCATGGCGTTGGTCATCACCTGAAAGCGCAGATCGGGGAATTCATCGGCCGTCATCCGCTCGATCAACTGGCGGAAATTCTTGCTGGCGAACGGGTCGCCCGATCCGGTCACAATGGCCAGACGCGCATCTTTCAGCATGGGCAGGATCTTTTCCTCCTGCATCCGGGCAAAAGTCTCGCGCTTGGCGCTGTCCGAGGCGATCTTGTGCGAGCGGCAACTCTCGCAATAAAGGTTACAGGTCTGGTCATAGGACAGGTTCACCCGCCCCGGCCCGCGCGCCATTTCGGTCAAGCGCCCTTCGACCACATCGCTCCAAAAGCTGTTCTTCGCCGCCATATCGCCGCGCGTGGGCAAGGTTCCCGATGCGATGCGCGGGCATGCGGTCTTGTTGCAATATCGGTATGAACCGTCCTGAATGCTTTCGCGAATGGCCATGGATGCGGGCGAGTTCCAAACGTCCTGCCACGGCTTTTCGGACAGGTTGCCCGAACTCTGCGTGATCCAGCTGGCGCAGCACAGATGCGTACCGCCATCCAGCACGTCGATCTGTTCAAAGGGCGTGGGGCAGAAACGGTCGGTCAGATCATATTTCGGATTCTCCGGGTCCAACCGCGATTCGATAAAAAACACCGCCCCCTGCACCAGTGCCGACAGACTGTGGCGGGTGGCCAGCCGACTGATCGCATCGCGCGCAGATGGCGGATCGTTGAACACCAAAGCCACCGCCCGCAGCACATCCAGCGCCAGCCGCCCCTTCACATTATTGGCTTGCGAATGATCGAGCCTGTGCCGAAGGCCGGGAAAATGCGTCAGGAATATCGACAGGTCTTCCCAGATTTCGGGATGGTCCAGCCCATCGCACAACCGCCCGACCATCAGATGCAGCACCTCCTCCTCGGTCAGGGGCGCGGGTTCCTGAGCCTCTTCACATTCGATCCGGGTCATGGTGGTCATGGTTGGCCTGCTTTGCTGCTGCCTGCCTGTTCTTGCGGAAATATGGTGAATTTCGGCGAAAGTCCCGGCCCCGCACTATTGCCTAATCCACTTGACCGGCGGGCGCCCCCCGGCAATCCTGCGTCCATGCCTTTATCCGCGCTCCTGCTGGCCGCCGCCATCTCCGCTTCTGGCCCCGCCTCTGGCCCCACCCCTGTGCCCGCAACCGTGGCGGTGCAATTCGACCGCCGCCAAACCCGCGTGGTTCTGGCCGAAGGGGCCGCCGATCGCGTCACGGGCCGCCCCGCAGACGCCCAATCGCCGGTGCGCATCGCCTCGATTTCCAAACTGGTGGTGGCGCTGGGGGTGATGCGGCTGGTGGATTACGGGACGCTCGATCTGGATCGGGACGTGTCGGATTATCTGGGCTGGCCCTTGCGCAATCCGGCCTTTCCCGACGTGCCGATCACGCTGCGCCTGCTGCTCTCGCACCGATCCAGCCTCACTGATGATGCCGGTTATGTCATCCCGCTGGGCGAGAGCCTGCGTGCCCGCCTTGCCGATCCGCGCGCATGGGACAAGGTGCATGGTCCGGGCAGCGATTGGTTCCATTACACCAACCTCAACTTTCCCGTCGTGGCCAGCGTGATGGAAAAGGCAACGGGCGAGCGGTTCGATCATTTGATGCACCGGCTTGTCCTTGCGCCGCTGGGGCTTTCGGCCTGCTACAACTGGTCGCCCTGTTCGGCGCAGGAGGCCGGGCAGGCGGTCGTCCTCTATCGCGCCAATGGCGATGTGGCCAAGGATGACCTGCATGGCGCCTTGCCCGCCTGTCCGGTCGAGGTGACGCCGGGGCACAATTGCGACCTGTCCGCCTATCGGCCGGGCGAGAATGGCGCGCTGTTTTCCCCGCAAGGGGGGCTGCGGATCAACATGATGGATCTGGCGCGGATCGGGCAAATGATGGCGCGGGGCGGCAAGGGTTTCATCAGCGCCCCGGCCTTTGCCGAGATGATCCGCCCGCAATGGCGCTTTGACGGCACCAACGGCCTTGGCGAAAATGGCGAGGGGGACGGGTTCTTCTGCGCCTATGGGCTGGCGGTGCAGACTTTGGCAGAAGGCGGCAAGGGGTGCCGCGATGATTTGTTTGGCGATGGGGTAAAGCGGATCGGCCATGCGGGCGATGCCTATGGGTTGAAATCGGGCCTCTGGATCGATCCGGTGCGGGGCCGGGGCATGGCCTTTTTCACCACAGCGGTCGCCGATGACGCGCCAAAGGGCCGCAGCGCCTTTACCGCGCGCGAAGAAGAAGTGGTCGCACGCGCTTCCGCTTCCCGCCCCGCTCTGCCATAGCGGGGGCGTGAACACGCAAACGCTCAATCCGCTCGACACGCTCCACCGCATTTTCGGTTTTTCCGGGTTTCGCGGGGTGCAACAGGATGTGGTCGAACGCGTTCTGGGGGGCCAATCGACACTGGCCGTGATGCCGACGGGTGCGGGCAAATCGCTGACCTATCAATTGCCTGCGGTGATGATGCCCGGCGTCTGCGTGGTGATTTCGCCGCTGATCGCGCTGATGCACGACCAATTGCGGTCGGCCAGCGCCAATGGCATCCGCGCGGCCAGCCTGACCAGCGCCGACATGGACCGGGGCGCGACGATGGCGGCGCTGCGTGATGGGGCGCTCGACCTGCTCTATGTCGCGCCCGAACGCGCCAGCCAGCCGCATTTCCGGGAATTGCTCGAACAATCGAACATCGGCCTGTTCGCCATTGATGAGGCGCATTGCGTGTCGCAATGGGGCCATGATTTCCGGCCCGATTACCGGCTGCTGCGCCCGTTGATGGATGCTTTTCCCGATGTGCCGCGACTGGCGCTGACGGCGACGGCGGATGCGCATACGCGCGGCGATATTCTGGACCAATTGGGCATTCCGGCCGATGGCCTGATCGTGTCGGGCTTTGACCGGCCCAATATTCAATACCGCATCGCCCCGCGTGACAATCCCCTCTCGCAGATCAAAACACTGATGGCCGAAGTCCCCGGCCCCGGCATCGTCTATGCCGGAACCCGCGCCGGGGTGGAAAAACTGGCCGAGCAATTGGGCGCGACCGGGCGCCGGGTATTGCCCTATCACGCGGGCCTGCCACCGGAAATGCGCGCCGCCAATCAGGCCGCCTTTGTCGCCAGCGAAGACATGGTGATGGTGGCCACCATCGCCTTTGGCATGGGCATCGACAAGCCGGACGTACGCTTTGTCGCCCATGCGGGCCTGCCCAAAAGCATCGAGGCCTATTATCAGGAAACCGGCCGTGCGGGGCGCGATGGCGACCCTTCGGTGGCGCTGATGCTGTGGGGGGCCGAGGATTTCGTCCGCGCCCGCCAGCGCATTGGCGAGGTTGAGCCCGAACGCCAGTCAGGCGAACGCACCCGTCTGGACAGCATGGCCGCCTTGGTCGAAACCGCAGGATGCCGCCGCGCCCTGCTGCGCCGCCATTTCGGCGAGGACGCGCCACCCCATTGCGGCAATTGCGACAATTGCCTGTCCCCGCCCAAGGTGATCGAGGTAACGCAACTGGCGCAAAAGCTGCTCTCGGGCGTCTATCGCACGGGGCAACGTTTCGGGCTGGGCTATGTCAGCCAGGTTCTGACCGGGGCGGACGACGATCTGATCCGCCAACGCGGCCATGATACGCTCTCGGTCCATGGCATTGTTTCGGGCGAAGATGCCGCGCTGCTGCGCCCCCTCGCCCGCGCTTTGCAGGCGCGCGGGTGCCTTGAGGCGACTGAACATGGCGGGCTGCAACTGGCCGGGGATGCGCGCGCGATGTTGCGCGGAGAGATGGCGATGGTCATGGCCCAGCCGCCTGCACGCACCAAATCCGTGCGCCGCGACCGTGGCACCACCCCCAACCCCAGCGGCGATCCCTTGTTCGAGGCCCTGCGCGCTCTACGCCGCGATCTGGCGACCGAGGCGAAGGTTCCGCCCTATGTCATCTTCAACGACGCCACCCTGCGCCAGATGGCCAGCGAGCGGCCCACATCGATGCAGGAAATGGCCCAGATTTCGGGCGTCGGCGCAAAAAAGCTGGATGCCTATGGCGACGCTTTCCTGCGGGTCGTGCGCGAATATGGATGAATTGGCATGGATGAATTAACGGGCGCGCTGCACGAGCATTTCGGCCATAATGATTTCCGCCCCACCCAACGCGCCATTATCGAGCGCATCATGGGGGGCAAGCATACTCTGGCCGTCATGCCCACCGGGGGCGGCAAATCGCTGACCTATCAATTGCCCGCGCTGCTGCTGCCCGGCACGGTCATCGTCATCAGCCCGCTGATCGCCTTGATGCAGGACCAAATGCGCGCCGCCCGCGCCCATGGCCTGCGCGCCGCCACTTTGACCAGCGCGGACGAGGATCAGGGCCGCACCATCGACCTGCTGCGCCGGGGGGCGCTCGACCTGCTCTATGTCGCGCCAGAACGCGCCGCGCGTGAGGACTTCGCCGCGCTGCTGGCCGACATACCCATCGCCCTCTTCGCCGTGGACGAGGCGCATTGCGTGTCCGAATGGGGCCATGATTTCCGCCCCGACTACCGCGCCCTGCTGCCCCTGCTTGACGCCCATCCCGCCCCGCGCCTGTGCCTGACCGCCACGGCGGATGCACATACCGCCGCCGACATTACCACCCATTTCGCCATTCCCGAGGATGGCCGGATCATCGGCGGCTATGACCGGCCCAACATCCATTATGCCGCTGTCCGTCGCAGGGCGACTCTGGGCGACACGCTGGCCCAATTGCGCAAGGTTTTGGCGCAGAACCCCGGCCCCGGCATCATCTATGCCCGCACCCGCGCCGAGGTGGAGCAGACCGCAGATGCGCTGTCGGGCACAGGCCGCCGCGTGCTGCCCTATCACGCGGGCATGCGCCCCGAACAACGCCGCGCCCATCAGCAACGCTTTTTCGACAGCCCCAGCGCGGTGATGGTGGCGACCATCGCCTTTGGCATGGGGGTGGACAAGCCCGACGTGCGCTTCATCGTCCACCTCTCGCCGCCCTTGTCGGTGGAGGCCTATTATCAGGAAACGGGCCGTGCGGGCCGCGATGGAGCGCCCGCGCTGGCCTTGCTGTTGTGGGCGGACAAGGATCTGAAAGGCGGCCTCCACCGCGCCATCGCCAGCGGGAATGAGCGCGGACAGGAAGGACGCTGGCGGGCTATGGAGCGTTTCATCCGCACATGGGGGTGCCGCCGCGCGGTGCTGCTGCGCCATTTCGGGGGGCATCCGCCCCGCACCTGTGGTCATTGCGACCGCTGCGTGCGCTGGCCTTTGCGGATGATGCGTGCCGTTGGGCGGATCTTAACGCGCAGCGCTTAAAGCAGGCGTCCATGAAGCGCCCTCTCCTCCTGCTCGCCGCGCTATGCGCTCCTGCTCTGGCTCATGCTCAGGCTGCCTATCAGCAGACCAGCCCCTATACGGTGGTGGAGACGGGCCAGAAGTTCAACCGGCTTCAGGATGCGCTTTTCGCCATTGGCGACAAGACCGGCACGATCCGCATCGATGCAGGCCGCTGGCGCGATTGCGCGGCCCAGATCGCGGGTGATGTCAAATTCGTCGCCGCCGTGCCGGGCAAGACCATCTTCGACGGACGCCTGTGCGAAGACAAGGCGGCGCTGGTGCTGCGCGGACGTTCGTCGCGCGTCGAGGGGCTGATCTTTGCCAATATGCGCCATCAGGACGGCAATGGTTCGGGCATCCGCCTTGAACATGGCAATCTGACCGTGACGCAAAGCTGGTTTCGCGACAGTGACGAGGGCATCCTTGCCAACAATGACCCGCGCGGCACGATTGCCATTGACCATTCGACCTTCACCCATCTGGGGCGGTGCGACCGGGGCCTGTCCTGCGCGCATTCGGTCTATCTGAATTTCTACGACCGTGTGACAATCACCGGATCGCGGTTCGAAATGGGCGACGGCGGCCATTACATCAAGATCCGCGCCCGCGTGGTCGATATCCGCGACAATGTCATCGACGACACCGGCGGGCGCAATTCAAACTATCTGATCGACCTGCCTGCGGGCAGCACGGGGCGGATTTCCGGCAATTGGATGGTACAGGGGCCGCGAAAGGAAAACCCCGGTACGATCATCGCCCTGTCCGCCGAGAGCCGCGACCACCCCACCGACGGGCTGGTGATCGAGGGCAATACGCTGAAAATGGCGCCCGGCGCGCCGCGTGGCCCGGCCTTTGTACGCGATTGGTCCGGCGGGCGGATTGTGATCGGGGCAAACCAGATCGATCCGGGCGTGGTCCGCTACGCCCGCCCTTAAAGCACCCGCGCCAGAATCAGCACAAAGCCCAAGCCCACCACCGAGATCGCGCTTTCCAGCATCGACCATGTGCGGAACGTGTCGCGCGTGCTGGTGCCCAGATAGGCTTTGACCAGCCAGAAGCCCGGATCATTGACGTGGGAAAAAAACACCGACCCCGCGCCAATCGCCAGAACCAGCAGGCTGGGGTCAACCTGTTGCTGGCCCATCACCCCCGCCATGATGGCCGAGGCGGTGATCGTCGCCACCGTGGCCGAACCCGTCGCCACGCGGATCGCGGCGGCCACCAGCCATGCCATCACCACCGGCCCGACGAAATTGGCCTGTGCCATACGTCCGAACATCGCGGGCAGGCCAATATCAACCAGCACCTGTTTCAGCGCCCCGCCCGCGCCAATGCCCAGCAGAATGCCACCCGCCGGCAACATCGCCTCGCGCCAGATCATATCCTGTAGCCCGCGATCGACCATGCGCGGGCCCAGCAACAGCAACAGCCCCGCCGCATTGGCGATCAACAGCGCGACGACCGGATCGGAAAGCAAGGCGACAACGGGCGAAACCTCGCCCCCGCCCATCCGCATCAAGGCCCCCGCCGCGATCAGCACCACCGGCAGCAGCAGGACGATCAGCGCCCGCCATGCCGGTGTCGCCAACCCGTCATCCGGTTCGATCAGAGGCAGGTTTTCCGTCACCACCCCGCGTGTGGTCAACCGCGCCAGCAGAGGCCCGGCGATCAGCGCCGTGGGAATAGCGGCCAACAGGCCCATCAACATCGTGCGCGCCGGATCGGCGCCAAGCTCTCGCACCGCGATCAGCGGCCCCGGATGCGGCGGCATCAGCGCATGCAGAACCGACAGGCCCGCCAAGGTCGAGAGCATGACCTTAAGCCGAAGCGACCCGCTTTGCGCCTTGTCCGCCATGCCCGCAGCAATAATCGGCAGCAGCAGCACCGTGCCGGTTTCGAAAAACAACGGCATGCCGATCAACAGCGCCGCCACCATCCCGCCCAGGCTGGCATAGCGATCCCCGGTGCGGTCCAGCACCGATTTGGCCAGCGCCCGCGCCCCGCCCGAAATCTGCAACATCGCGCCAAGGCCCAGCCCCAGCGCGACCACCATGCCGGTGCCGCGCAGGATATCGCCAAAGCCCTTTTCAATCGTCTGGGCCAATTTTTCGGGCGGCAATTGCGCGGCAAGGCCCGTGACAAAGGCCCCCGTCAACAAGCCGATAAACGGATGCAGCCCCAGCCGCGCAATCAGCAGGATCGCCAGAGCGATCCCGCCGATGCTGATCCCCAGCAGCCAGATGTCAGCCGCGAGCATCGCCGGGATTAAAGACCGGCGCCCATCTTGAACAGCGGCTTTTCGCTGTCATTGGGCACGGCCGGGTCCTGCTTTTCCACCGCCGCCATGCTGGAGGGCAGTTCGAAAGGCAGATGGCCCTTGGCCTTGGCACGGCCCAGCACGACGTCGAGGACGGCGGCATCGCTGGCGCCGAAATTGGCGAGGATCGCGTCGGCCTTGTCCACGACATTGCTCAGGATCGCGGGACGGTCGAGGAAGATCGCAAAGACCACCGGCTTGCCCGCCGCCTTGACGGATTTCAGCGCGTCATAGGCCGCATCGCCGTCGCGGAAGTCCAGACTGCCTTCCTTTTGACGCCCGCCAAAGAAATGGTTGGGATGGAGCATTTCGGACGGACTTTCGGCGCGGACCACGGCGAAATCGGCCTGCGCCGGATCGGACACCACGGTCAGGCCAGCCGCCTGCGCCGCCTTGGGTTCGACGCCGAACAGCCAGACCTTCTTGCCCGCGGGCGCCACCGGCAACAGACCCTTGTTGGTGAGCAGCACCTGCGCCTCGCGCTGGGTCTGTTCGGCAAGGGCGTGGTTGGCGGGATTGGCAATCATGCGCGCGGCGGCTGCCGGATCGACATAGGGATCGTCAAACAGGCCCTGCTTGAACTTGGCCACCAGAATGCGGCGCACCGATTCATCGAGGCGGGCGGTGGTGATCATCCCCTTCTTCAGCGCGGAGAGCAGCGGGGCCACATCCTGCGTGCCGCCGAACTGGTCAATGCCCGCCTTGATGCCCAAGGCATAGCGCTGTTCGACGGTCAGGTCATTGACGCCCCATGCGGTGGAGATGTCCTGCGGGCGCTGGGGGTTTTCGGCGGTCGGGTTGCTGCAGCGTTCATTGCAATCCACCGTGATCGCCCAGTCGGACAGGATGATGCCCTTGTAACCCAATTTGTTGCGCAGCAGATCGGTCAGCAAAACCTTGCTGTACCCCGCACCATAGGGTTCCAGATCCTTGCCCAAAGGCTTGGGTCCGGTGATGATCGGATAGGTCGGCATGATACCCGCCGAACCCGCCGCCAGCGCGCCCTTGAAGGCGGCAATATGCATGTCGAGCTGCGCGGTGGTCAGCTTGGCGATGCGGCCATAATAATTGTGGCTGTCAAACCCTTCCGGCAATGCGCCATAGCCGACCCAGTGCTTGACCACGGTCATCACACCATTACGGGCCAGACCGTTGGGGGCGCCCTGAAAGCCTTGCACATAGGCCCCGCCCAGCACGCTGGACAATTGCGGATCGGCGCCGAACGTGCCGGTGATGCGGCTCCAGCGCGGCTCGCTGGCCAGATCGACCTGCGGGCTCAAGGCTTCCTGAATGCCGACGGCGCGATATTCCATGCGGGCGATTTCGCCAAAACGCTTGACGCGGGCCACATCGCCCAGCGCGCCAAGGCCCAGCAGTTCGGGCCATTGCGTCACGCCGGTCGCGCTTTCACCCGCGCCCAGAACGTGGTGGAAATGGTTGCGCGGGTCCGCGCTGATGGTGACGGGAATGCCAAGGCGGGTGCTCTCGGCCAGCGCCTGCACCGCGTTCGATTGTTCGGCCATCGCGGCCGGGGCCAGCGGCAGGCGGGTGATGAAACTGGAAATATGCTTTTCGCGCAGCATGGGCGCGGCGGCCTCAAGGTCATAGCCCTTATCCGACCGCCCGATCGCACCGCCGAGCCCGGGCAAAGTGCCATGCAGCATCTGGCCCGCCTTTTCCTCAACGCTCATGCGGCGCAGCAAATCGGCCGCGCGCAATTCGGGGGACAGGCGCCAGTCTTCGTAAGGGGTCAGTTTGCCGTCGCCATCAAGATCGCGGAAACGCAGGCCCTTGACGGTGATGATCGCTTTGCTGCGGCTTTCAACCACAGGCTGTTTGGTGGCAGGCCCCTTGGGCGCGGCCGACAGGGCCGCCATGGGAACCGCCAGCGCAAGGAGAGATGACATCATGAGGGTTTTGCGCAGCATAAGACATTCTCTCCTTATCGTTCAGACATAAAGGTGGCCGAACCGCCATAAAGGCAGCCCGGCCACAGGTCAGGGTTAGGTTACTATCAGAACTTGAAGCCGGCGCGAACGCCGTACATCAGAGGGTCCGAAACCTGGAGCGTACCGTTCACGCCCGCGCCAACGGCGGTGACGAGCAGGTTGTTTTCCAGGTTCTTGCCATAGGCCTGAACGTAATAGGTCTTGTTCGGCGAATTATAGGTCACGTTGACTTCGGTCTGCGTATAGGACGGCTGAACGAAGCGGCTGTAGATCGAGAGCGCCAGCATGTTATAGCTGCTCGAATACTTCGAACGCACACCGGCGATGATTTCGCCGCCATTGGCCAACGGCACCGTGTGGGTATAGCCAACCGTCAGCGTGGTGGTGGGCGAACGGTCCAGACGGGTGTTGGCCAGGTTCAGCGTCGGATAGGTTGCGGCATTGGGATAGAACGTGCCGTAACGCGCATCGAGCAGCGAGAGCTGAACGTCGAGCTTGCCGTTCTTGACGATGTTATAGACAGCCTCAGCTTCGATACCATCCACCTTGGCCGAAGCGGCGTTGGTGGTCTGGGTGCACTGGGTGCCGCCGGCGCAGAACGGACCGACCTGGGTCAGCTGCAGGTTGTTGTAGTTATAGTGGAAGGCCGAGAAGTTCAGGCGCAGCTTGTTGTCGAACAGACGAGCCTTTGCACCGATTTCATAGGCGGTCAGCGTTTCGGGCTGATAGTACAGCGTGCTGGCGGGCAAGGTACAACCAACCGCCGTGCCGGCTTCGCAACCGTCGTTGAAACCACCAGCCTTGTAACCGGTCGAAACCGTACCGAACAGCATGGTGGCCGCGTTCAGGTTGTAATCCACGCCGACCTTCCAGGTGGCCTTTTCATACTGACGCTTGGCAATGTTGGGGGTGACGATGTCGCCCGTGGTGTTGCAGGCCGAGGTATAGGCGCACTGAACAGTGGCGCCGGTACGGGCCTTTTCATCCTTGGTGTAACGCGCGCCAGCCGTGATGTGCAGCTTTTCGGTGGGCGAGTAGGTCACCTGACCAAAACCGGCCACCGACGAGGACATCACATAGTGCTGGGGGAAGCCGAACACAAAGCCGGTCTGGTTGGGCGTGAAGCGCAGGCCGGTCGCACCATTGGTACGGTCATAGATGAACAGCTGAATGTCAGCGCGTTCCTTGAAGTAGTAAATACCGGCCTGAGCGCGCACCGGACCCGTGCCATTGGTCGACAGGCGCAGTTCCTGGCTGTTCTGCCAGTACCAGCCGTCGAACTTGTTGGGGGCCATGCCGCCAATGTTGACCGCATTCACCGGGCCATAATAGCTGTAATTGCCTTCGTGGCGCTTGAATTCGCGATACGAACCCAGATAGTTCAGGGTCACCGCACCAAAGTCATACTTGAAGTCCACATCAAGGCCATAGGCGGCATTGTTGCGGCGCAGGTCGTTGGCCGCGCTGACTTTGGGCAGACCATCGGCGGTCGGCGCGTTGAGCGTCAGCAGCTGGGCGTTCGACTTGCCGTTGGCGGTATAGACCGGCATGACGGTGTTGGTGGTGTAGCCCGAATAGAAGTTGCTGGTGGGCAAAGCGTTCGAGGTGATGCCGCGCATTTCATTATAGTCACCGCGAACCAGCAGTTCACCACCATCAAACTTCAACAGCGCCTGCAGGCGGCCCGAGATATTGTCCTTGAAGGGCGAGAGGTTCAGACCCGACAGGTTCGCACCAGCCTTCAGGAAGCTGTCGCGGTGGTCAAAGTTGAACGCGCCGCGCACGGCCAGGTTTTCGGTGACCGGAACGTTGATCGCGCCGCCGACCTGGGTGTTGTTATAGTTACCATAGGCAACGTCAAGGTTGCCCTTGATCTTGTCAAAGGTCGGGCGGTTGGTGATCAGGTTGACCGCGCCGGCCGTCGTATTGCGGCCATAGAGCGTGCCCTGCGGACCACGCAGAACTTCGACGCGGCTGATGTCGTAGAAGCTGGTTTCCTGGGCCTGCTGGCGGGCGATATAGACGCCATCCATCATGAAGGCGGCCGAGGGATCACCCTTTTCGGTGCCGTCCGAGCTGGTCACGCCGCGGATGGTGATCTGCAGACCGTTGTTACGGTTGATCATCACGCTGGGGACCTGGTCGCCCAGATTGGTCGGGTTGGTGATGCCCGCGGTGCGCAGCGCGTCGCCCGAAACCGCGGTCAGCGCGATCGGGGTCTTGGACGCGAGCGTTTCAAAACGCGTGGCGGTCACGATGATGTCGCCATCGGGGCTGACGCGGGTTTCCTGCGCCATGGCGGGGCTGGCAACGGCCATAGCTAGCACCGAGGCGCCCAGAATACGTGAAAACTTCATATTGCCTATCCCTCTCCTGTTTAAGCAATTTACATAGCTGCCCCGCCGCAGATCATGCGGCGCGGGGGTCAGCGGCCATCGAATGAAAACGTTATCAGATTGGCAACAGCTTACTGGGTATTGCCCCTTACCGCTCGACCGGAATCAATGCAGGCAAGGCTTGGTATCGTTTTCAAAATTTCGGGAAATAAATGCGGCAAAAAGCCGCAAACCCCTTTCAATCCTCTCCATTCATGCCGGGCCAGTTTCGGTGGCTCCACGCTTCTTGTGCATTACCGTTTAGCGGCAACATCTATTAGGTGCAAGTCAGTCCTGTGCACCCGATGAGCGACGAATGATCAACTGATGCGGCAATACAACACTTTGCTCTGTAAGGGGCTTGTTGTGCAGCATGGAATCGATCATCCGCATCGCCGTTTCACCCAGCCCGCTGGTCGGCTGACGAATAGTGGTCAAGGGCGGCGAGGCAAAAGCGCCAAAGCGCAGGTCGTCAAAACCAACGATGGCAATATCTTGCGGCACGTTCAGGCCCGCTTCGTGAATCGCCTGCTGCGCACCAATGGCCATTTCGTCATTGGCACAAAACACCGCATCGGGCCGTGATTCCAATGCCAACAGACGCAGCATGGCCGCATGACCCGATTCGATGGAAAAATCACCATCCACAATCCAGCCCGGCTCCGGACTGAACCCGGCCTCAACCATCGCGGCATGATAACCGCGCAGTCGATCCGCGCTGAGCGTATTGATCATCGGCCCGGTGATGGTGGCAATCTTCCTGCGCCCCACTTCGATCAAATGCTGCACCGCCAGATGGGCCGCCGCGACATTGTCGATCACCACATGCGGACAATTCAACCCCGCATAGCTTTCACACGCCAGCACCAGCGGCATCGGCAAAGGCTTGCCCGCCTTGACCGTGGCGCGCACCACCGAAGGCAGCAGCGAGCCGAGCAAAATCAGCCCGTCCGCCACCCGCGACGTGACCATTTCGGCATAATAATCAAGACGCTCCTGCTTGCCCTGTGTCTCGCCGATCAAGACCCGGTATCCCAGCTCATGCGCAACATTCTCGATGCTTTGCACGATTTCGGAAAAGAACGGGTTGGCGATTGCGGGCACGATCACAATGATCGCCTCGTGCCGTGGCCGACGCAATTGCTGGGCAATTGCGTTGGGCACGTATTTCATTTCCTCGATGGCCTGATTGACCGCATCGCGCTTGGCCGGACGCACTGTTTCCGGCTCTCGCAACGTGCGCGAAACCGTGGCCACCGAGACGCCTGCACGCTTGGCAATATCGCGAATGGTGACCACGCTTTGCTTTAACTCCCCCGTCAGATCGTGCCCGCTTTCAGGAATTCCGAAGCATGATAGGCCGCCCGCGCCGACATGGCCATATAGGTCAGCGAGGGGTTCTGGCAACCGCTGGAGGTCATGGCCGCGCCGTCCGTGATGAACAGGTTGGGCACGTCATGGGTCTGGTTATACTTGTTCAGCACGCTGGTCTTGGGATCATGCCCCATGCGCGCGGTGCCCATTTCGTGAATGCCAAGGCCCGGAGGGTGCAGCTTGCTGCTTTCGCGGATGATGCGACCACCCGCGGCCGTGACCATCGCCTTGGCATCTTCCAGCATGACGCGGCCCAGTTCCTTGTCATTGGCGCCATGTTCGCAATGGATGTTGAGCAGCGGCAGGCCCCATTCATCCTTCTTGGTCGCATGCAGCGTGACGCGGTTTTCCGGGTTGGGCAACATTTCGCCAAAGCCCGACAGGCCCACCATCCATTCGCCGGGATGACGGATGCGGTTCTTCAGTTCCACACCTACGCCCGGTGCGCTCATGGCGACGCCGTGCCATCCCTGACGCATCACGCGGCCCTGGAAACCATAACCGCGCAGGTAAGGCTCACTCTGGCCGTCCAGATTGCGATAGCGCGGGATGTAGATGCCGTTGGGACGGCGGCCACGGTGGAAGGTTTCCGGGCCGGACATCAAGGCCATCACCGCGGGACCGTAAACATGGTCCATCAGATTGCGGCCGACCTGATCCGAACTGTTGGCCAGACCGCGCGGGTTGGCCTCATTGCCCGATTGCAGCAGGATCTGCGCGCTGCCGATGGTCGAGGCGCACAGGAAGATGACCTTGGCTTCGTAGGTCGTCGCCTTTTTGGTGTTCTGATCGATCACGCGGACGCCCGTGGCCTTGCCGGTCTTGGGGTCGGTGATGATCGAATGCACGATGGCGTCGGTCACCAGCGTCATATTGCCGGTCCGCTGGGCCGCGGGCAACGACGAGGACAGGCTGGAATGATAGGCGCCAAACGAGCAGCCGCGTTCGCACAGCGAGCGATACTGGCAAGGGTTACGGCCCAGTTCGATGTGGTGCGGCTGGGGCTGGGTCAGGTGGGCGCAGCGGCCCATGATGACCTTGCGGCCCGCGAAATTCTTCTCAACCGCCGCCTTGAACAGCTTTTCACCATCCGTCATCGGCGTGACGGGCAGGAACTTGCCGTCGGGCAGTTGAGGCAGGCCTTCGTTTTCGCCCGAAACGCCGATGAAGGTTTCCACCTTGTCATACCACGGCGCAAGGTCGGCATAACGGATCGGCCAGTCGACGCCATGCCCGTCGCGGGCATTCTGGCTCAGGTCCATTTCCGAATAGCGATAGGTCTGACGCCCCCACATGATCGAGCGGCCACCCAGATGATAGCCGCGAATCCAGCTGAAGGGCTTGTTTTCGGGGGTTTCATAGGGGTGCTGGCTGTCCTTGACCCAATATTGCTGGGTCGCGGTGTTGACGGCATAGCACTGACGCTGGATCGGATAATCCTTGGCCAGAACTTCCTCGGGCACGCCGCCGCCATTGGGCAGATCCCACGGCTGCATCCAGTCATTGTAGGACGCGCCGTGTTCAATCTTGCGGCCACGCTCCAGAACCAGCGTTTTGAGGCCCCGTTCGCACAATTCCTTGGCGGCAATCCCGCCGCTCATACCAGAGCCGATTACAATGGCGTCGAACATCTTACTCTCCCAGAATCTCTTATCAGCCGACGTTATGCCCGGCCCATGCGCGCGTATCCTTGGTCAGCGGGATCGAAGGCTCCCACGCGCCGGGGATATGTTCATAGCGCAATTCCTGCGTCGCGCCCGGTTCGCTCATGTAATAGGCGGTGACCAGCAGGTCCTTGAGCTTGTAATAGTCGGGGTTGCCGGCAAAATTTTCCGCATCATAAGCCGACAGGAACGTCTTGCGCGCAGCAGGCGTCAGCAATGCGAAAGGCTTGCCCGTCTTGGCGCGGGCGGCGGTGTCGATGGCTTTGAGCGCAGCAAGATGCGCGGCGCGATGCGCAGGGTTGGCCCAGTCGCGCAGCAAGGCGTCAATCGTGGCGGGCACCTTGACCTGAACCGCGCCGGGCGTGTCGGTGCGCGGGATCAGCGTGTCGCAAACCGCGACCAGCAGAGCCGTGGTGGGAGCATCCAGAAGAGGAGGCTTTTTTGCTGCAGCAGCAAGAGCTTCGCCGGACAGCGCGCTCAATCCGATGAGCGCAGCAAGACCTTCAAGCATGTGGCGGCGATCGAGTTCGATCATCCTCATCTTCTCCTCTTCCCGAAATTTGATTCTTGACCGATGCCGCTTCGTTCTGGCAACGTTTACAAAAATATGGGACAGAGGACGAGGCCTTGTCAACAACCACTTCATCGCAGACCCGAAAAATAAGCCTTTTCATCATGATGGCCTTGCAATTGGCCATCTGGGGGGCTTGGGCGCCGAAATTGTTCCCTTACATGGGCATGCTCGGTTTTTCCGCAGGACAACAGGCACTTGTCGGCTCGTGCTGGGGCATTGCCTCGGTCGTGGGCATCTTCTTTTCGAATCAGTTTGCCGACCGCAACTTCTCGGCTGAACGCTTTTTGGCGGCCAGCCACCTGATCGGCGGCCTGTGCATGATGGGCGCAGCATTCTCGACCCAGTTCCTGCCCTTCTTCGCCTTTTATCTGGCCTACAGCCTGCTTTACGTCCCCACCCTGTCGGTGACCAACACGATCGCCTTTGCCAACCTGAAGGAAGGCAAGGATTTCGGCACGGTCCGCGCGGGCGGCACCGTAGGCTGGGTGATGGCGTCATGGCCCTTCGTGTTCATTCTGGGCGCGCATTCGGGGCCGGAAGAAGTGCGCTCGATCTTCATCGTTTCGGGCGTGATCTCACTGGTGCTGGCGGCCTTTTCGCTCACCCTGCCCCACACGCCGCCGAAAAAGGGCGGGGATGATGTCGATGCTCTGGCATGGCGCCGCGCCATCGGCCTGCTGAAAAAGCCGTTTGTGGCGGTGCTGTTCTTCGTCACCTTCATCGATTCGGTCGTGCATAATGGCTATTTCGTGATGGCGGACTCGTTCCTAACCAATCGCGTCGGGATTGCGGGCAACCTGTCGATGGTCGTCCTCTCACTGGGCCAGATCGCCGAAGTACTGACCATGCTGGTGCTGGGCACGGTGCTGGGCAAGCTGGGCTGGCGCAAGACGATGATCGTGGGCATTTTGGGCCATGCGGCGCGTTTCCTCGCCTTCTCTTTCCTGTCGGACAGCATTCCGGCCATTGTTGCGGTGCAATTGCTGCACGGCATCTGCTACGCCTTCTTCTTCGCCACGGTTTACATCTTCGTGGACGAAGCCTTTCCCAAAGACGTGCGTTCCAGCGCACAGGGCCTGTTCAACCTGCTGATCCTTGGCATCGGCAATATGGTGGCCAGCTATTTCTTCCCCAACCTTGTCGCCAAGCTGACGGGGGCCGATGGCGTGGTGGATTACCGCACGCTGTTCCTTGTTCCTGCCGGTCTTGCCACGCTTGGCGCGCTTGTACTGGCCTTTGCTTTTCACCCGCCCACGGCCGCACCGGTCGGAGCTTCGGAGGACGCCTGATGACCATCAATATCAATCGCCGTGGCCTGTTGGCCGCCATGGGCGCGAGTGGCCTTGCCGCTGCCGTACCCGCCTTTGGCGCACCGCGCACGCCGCTCTTCAAGCGTATCAACAAGCCGCTTGGCGTTCAGCTCTATGCTCTGGGTGAAGCCGCGCAAAAGGACATGGCGGGCACGCTCAAGCGTCTGGCGGCCATTGGCTATACCGATTTCGAACTCCCCGGCCTCTATGGCCGCAACCCCAAGGATCTGCGCGCCGACGCCGATGCGGCGGGTGTGCGCTTTGGCTGCATCCACATGGGCATGCCCCAGCGTCTTCCCCCCGGCTCGCTGACGCTGATGAGCAGCCCGCAGCAAATCGCGGACGCTCTGGGTACGCTGGGCATTCACAAGGCGGTGCTGCCCATGCCGCTGCTGCCCGATGATTTCGTGATGCCCACCAACGGCAATGTCCGCGAAGCCCTGGTCAAGGCGGTCGATGCAGGCGGTCTGGACATGTGGAAGCGTCTGGCCGGTGTGCTCAATGAACGCGCCGCCGCGCTCAAGCCCTATGGCATCGAGATGGGCTATCACAACCACAACATGGAATTCCGTCCGCAGGGCGGCACCACGGGCTGGAACGTCCTGCTGGGCGAACTGGACCCCAAGCTGGTGTTCCTCGAACTCGATCTGGGTTGGGCCGCGGCCGGCGGTCTGGACCCGGCGGCTGAAATCCGCCGGTTGAAGGGCCGGATCAAGATGGTCCACCTCAAAGACATCAAGTCCTCGACCAAGACCAATTATGCCTTGGCGCAGGATCCGGCCGAAGTGGGCCTTGGCATGCTCAACTGGCACAAGATCCTGCCGGCCTGCGTCGATTCGGGCGTTGAACATTTCTATGTCGAACAGGAAGCGCCCTTCACGCGCGACCGCTTTGAATCGATGAAGATCAGCCACGATTATCTGGCCAAATTCGTGGCGTAATGGGTTGGGCCATCGCCGGGCCTGATGGCTGGCCCGGCGATGGCTACGCTTGACAGTTTTATAAGGTCATGGATAAATCAGAACGTAAATTCTGATTTATGACAGGGCATAGCCCCTGTCTCCAAGGGAGAGTGAAATGCGCCGCTTGCGGATGGGAATGATTGGCGGTGGTCCGGGGGCATTTATCGGTCCGGTGCATCGTATTGCGGCGGAAATGGACCGCGAGATTGAACTGGTGGCGGGGGCCTTCAGTTCCAGCGCGGAAAAGTCGCGGGCGGCGGGGGAAGCGTACCGGATCGACCCGGCCCGCGCCTATGCCGACATCGCCACCATGCTGGCCGAGGAAGCCAAGCGTTCGGACCCGATTGATTTTGTGGCGATCACCACGCCCAACCACATGCACCTGCCCGCGGCCAAGGCCGCGCTGGAGGCTGGCTTTGCCGTGATCTGCGACAAGCCCGCGACAACCACGCTGGCGCAGGCGCATGAACTGGCCGAGATCGTTGAAAAGGCGGGCAAGCCCTTTGCCCTGACCTATACCTATTCGGGCTATCCTTTGGTGCGTGAAGCCCGCGCGCGCATTGCCGCCGGCGTGCTTGGCCCGATCCGCAAGGTGGTGGTCGAATATCCGCAGGGCTGGCTGGCCAAACCCGACACCGGCAAGCAGGCCGAATGGCGTGGCGATCCGGCACGGTCCGGCGTTGGTGGTTGCGTTGCCGATATTGGCGTCCATGCCTTCCATCTGGCCGAATTCGTGACGGGTTTGCAGGTGACCGAAATCCTTGCCGATCTGGGCACGGTGGTTCCGGGCCGCCGCGTCGATGACGATTGCCAGATCCTGCTGCGTTTCGCCAATGGCGCACGCGGCGCCTTGCTGGCCAGCCAGATTTCGGTGGGCGAACGCAACGGCCTTTGCCTGCGCATCTATGGCGAAAAGGCGGGCCTGCGCTGGCGTCAGGAAGATCCCAACATGCTCTGGATCTTTCACGATGACGGCCACAGCGAAGTGGTACAGGCAGGTGATCCCAGCCTCGGCCCTGATGCGCTGCGCGCCACGCGCACGCCCGGCGGCCATCCGGAAGGCTATCTCGAAGCCTTCGCCAATCTTTATCGCGATTTCGCACGCCAGATCCGCGGCGAGGAAGGCTCGCTGGTCCCCGGCATCGCCGATGGCCTGCGCGGCATGGCGCTGATCGAACAGGCCGTTGCGCTGTCCAAGGCGGGCGCGGGCTGGACCCCATTCACGGTTTAAGGAACCGACACATGAAGACCATCAAAGGCCCCGGCATCTTCCTCGCGCAATTCGCGAGCGATGCCGCGCCGTTCAACTCGCTGCCCGCGATCGCCGATTACATGGCGGGGCTGGGTTACAAGGGCATCCAGATTCCGTCATGGGACAGACGCCTGTTCGATCTGGCCAAGGCGGCGGAAAGCCAGACCTATTGCGACGATATCAAGGGGATGCTGGCCGACAAGGGGCTGGAAATCACCGAGTTGTCGACCCATCTTCAGGGGCAATTGGTTGCGGTGCATCCGGCCTATGACGCGCAATTCGACGGCTTTGCCGCGCCGCATGTGCGCGGCAATCCCGCCGCGCGTCAGGCGTGGGCGGTCGAACAATTGCATTTTGCCGCCAAGGCTTCGCAGCGTCTGGGCCTGACCACGCACGCCTCGTTCCCCGGCGCGCTGGCATGGCCCTATGTCTACCCCTGGCCCCAGCGTCCTGCAGGGCTTGTCGAGGATGCGTTCGACGAACTGGCCCGCCGGTGGAAACCGATTTTGGACGTGTTTGATGAAAACGGCGTCGATATCGGCTTTGAACTGCATCCGGGCGAAGACCTGCACGATGGCGTGACGTTTGAGATGTTCCTTGAACGCGTGGACAACCACCCGCGCGCCAACATCCTGTACGACCCGTCGCATTTCGTGCTGCAATGTCTGGATTATGTTCAGTTCATCGACATTTACCACGAACGCATCAAGTGCTTCCACGTAAAGGACGCCGAATTCCGCCCGTCGGGCCGCAGCGGCGTCTATGGCGGCTATCAGAGCTGGGTCAACCGTCCGGGCCGTTTCCGCAGCCTTGGCGATGGTCAGGTCGATTTCGGCCAGATCTTCAGCAAGATGGCCCAGTATGACTATGCCGGCTGGGCCGTGCTGGAATGGGAATGTGCGCTCAAACACCCCGAAGTGGGCGCGGCCGAAGGCGCCCCCTTCATCGCCAAGCATATCATTCCGGTCACCGAGCATGCTTTTGATGACTTCGCCGATTCGGGTTCGGATCGCGCATTGAACAAGAAGATCATGGGGTTCTGATACCCCATTCCAAGGCGGCATGCGGGAAAGGTTCCCTCACCTTTCATGAACATATTTCATAACCGTATGCCGCCCTTTCACGCTAATCTTCATAAGCCCGATGGGGTAAAAGCCCGTCATACCCCCAGCAGGAGTGACCGGCTTATGAATATCCGCCAGCTTGGCCAGAATGGCCCCAAGGTTTCCGCCATCGGCTATGGCTGTATGGGGCTGGATTTTGGCTATGCCCACACCGTCTCGCGCGCCGACGGGATCAGTTTGATCCGCGCCGCGGTTGAACGCGGCGTGACATTTTTTGACACCGCCGAAGTCTATGGCCCATGGACCAACGAGGAAACCGTGGGCGAGGCGCTCGAACCTTTTAAGGGACAGGTGGTGATCGCCACGAAATTCGGTTTCGACATTGATCCGGAAACCCGCGCCATGCGCGGCGTGTGCAGCCGCCCCGAACGCATCCGCGCCGTGGCCGAGGCCTCGCTCAAGCGCCTGCGCGTCGATGCGCTGGACGTGTTTTACCAGCACCGCGTCGATCCCAATGTGCCGATTGAGGATGTCGCGGGAACCGTGCGCGACCTGATTGCGCAGGGCAAGGTCAAGCATTTCGGCATGAGCGAACCTTCTGCGGCCACCTTGCGCCGCGCCCATGCGGTTCAACCGGTCGCGATGTTGCAGAACGAATATTCGCTCTGGACGCGGCAGGTTGAAACCAATGGCATTCTCGACGCCTGCGATGAACTGGGCATCGGCCTTGTCCCCTATTCGCCGCTGGGCAAAGGCTTTCTGACCGGCGCGATTGCCAGCACCGCCGACGTGTCGCAGGGCGATTTCCGCGCCACCCTGCCCCGTTTTCAGGCCGATGCTCTGGCGGCCAATCTGGCGCTGGTCGATGGGTTAAAGGCGATTGCTGCGCAACATGACGCCACCCCGGCCCAGATTGCTCTGGCATGGCTGCTGGCCCAACGATCCTATATGGTCCCCATCCCCGGCACGACCAAGCTGCACCGGATGGAGGAGAATCTGGGCGCGGCCAATGTAGTGCTGACGCCGGGCGACCTTGAACAGATCGCGCAATGGCTGACCCGGATCGAAGTGCAGGGCGCGCGTTACACACCGGCCGCCGAAGCCATGACGGGCCTGTGAGCGCCCCTGCCACCCAATCAGCCTCGACAGGCGCAGCGGAGTCCAATCCGCTGCGCCTGATGGCCGTTTTATGCGCGCTGATGGGCTTTGCCTCGATCTCGACCGATTTTTACCTGCCCGCGATGCCGACCATGGCCCATGCCTTTGGCGTTGGCCCCGGCACGATGGAATTGACCATCGCGGCCTATCTGGTGGGCCTGTCGGGCGGGCAATTGTTCTGGGGGCCGGTGGGTGACCGTTATGGGCGCAAGAGGCCGATCGCCATTGGGCTGGTGCTGTTCGTGATCGGATCGGCCGGTTGCGCCATGGCGGGGTCGGCCCATGCCGTCATCGCATGGCGCGTGGTTCAGGCGCTGGGCGCGTGTGCGGGTGTGGTCCTGTCGCGGGCGATGGTGCGCGACCTCTATGGCGCGGAACGGTCGGGTCAGATGCTTTCCACCCTGATCACCGTCATGGCGATTGCCCCGCTGATCGGGCCTTTGCTGGGCGGACAGATTCTGGTCTGGGCCGGGTGGCGGGCGATCTTCTGGCTGTTGGTCGGGATCGGCATAGTCACCGGCCTGGGATTGGCCACAGTGCCCGAAACCTTGCCGGTGGAGCGGCGTTCGCAGGTCGGCTTGATGGAGGCCTTTGGCCAATATCGGCGGCTGGTGATGGACCCGCGCGTGATGTCCTGCGCATTGATCGGGGGGTTCTATTACGTGGGCGTCTATGCCTATGTCGCAGGCAGCCCCTTTGCCTTTATCACCTATCACCATGTCCCGGTGCAGGCCTTTGGCGTGGTCTTTGGCATTGGCATCATCGGGATCATGGCGGCCAATATGGCCAATGTGCGCCTTCTGCCTCGGTTCGGCGGATGGGCGCTGATGCGTTGGGGCGTGATCGCAACCGCCGTGTCGGGCGTGGCCATGGCCATCGTCGTGACGACGGGATGGGGCGGGATGGTTACGCTGGCGCTGATCTGCTTTGTCTATGTCGCGGCATCGGGTTTGATCGTCGCCAATTCCATGGCCCGCGCCATGGCCGAGCATCCCCAACAGGCCGGCGCCGTTTCGGCAATGATGGGCGCGGCGCAATATGGGTCGGGCATGATCGGTTCGGCCCTTATCAGCCTTTGCGCCGATGGCACGCCGCGCCCGATGGCCTATACAATCGCCTTTGGCGGGCTGGCCGCTTACGCCAGCCTGGCCCTGACCATACGCAGCATGAGGAAGCCCCGCGCGTGAGCGTTGATCGCAGCGATCTGGCCGATCTGGCGGCCTTTCTGGTGGTGTCGGAGGAGCGCAGCTTTACCCGCGCCGCGGCCAAGCTGGACGTTTCCCAATCCGCGCTCAGCCACATGATGCGGCGGTTGGAGGCCAAGATGGGCGTGCGGCTGCTGACCCGCACCACGCGCTCGGTTTCGCCGACCGAGGCGGGGGAAAAGCTGGTCGCCACGATCGGCCCGGCGCTCGATCAGATCAACGCCGGGATCGGCGAGATAACCCAGATGCGCGAACGCCCGGCGGGCAATATCCGCATCACGGCATCCGAACATGCCGCCCGCACGCTGCTGTGGCCCGCTTTACAGCGGGTGTTGCCGCAATATCCCGACATCCATGTCGAGGTCAGCATCAACAACGGCTTTGTCGATATTGTCGAGGAACGGTTCGACGCCGGTATCCGCCTTGGCGAGGCGATTGCGCGCGACATGATCGCGGTGCGCATCGGGCCTGCGCTGTGCATGGCCTGTGTCGGATCGCCAGAATATTTCGACAAATACCCCATGCCCCAAACGCCGCAGGATCTGGCCCAGCACAATTGCGTCAACCTGCGCCTGCCCAGTTCGGGCGGCCTTTACGCATGGGAATTTGAAAAAGACGGGCGGGTGATGAATGTCCGCGTCGAAGGCCAATTGACCTTTGGCGGATCGGGCATGCTGGTTCAGGCGGCCGAGGCGGGCATGGGGTTGGTCATGACCATCGATGACGTGGTGCGTGACGGCATTGCCGCAGGCCGCCTGATCCGCGTGCTGGAGGATTGGACCCCGCCCTTTGCCGGATACCACCTCTATTACCCCAGCCGCCGCCAGGCCTCGCCAGCCTTTGCCCTGCTGGTCGAGGCCCTGCGCTATCGCGGGGATTAATCCAGAAGCGCGCGCAGCTTGGTGATCATCGCGCCGATGCGTTCGGCCGCTTCGGTAAAGGTCTTCACGTCTTCGCGGTTGTTGTTGCCGCGTGCTTCCTTGGCCGATTCCAGATAGCCTTCCATGTCCGCTTCCAGCGCGTCCACGATCATTTCGGCTTCGTCTTCGGTCAGCGACAGTTTGATGGCCTTGGTCACGCGATTGGGTCCTTGTGAATCGGCGACCATGGAATGACCGCCCGGAAGATGTATGGCCGCGCCCATAATCCCCCCGCCGCGATTGTCAAAGCGCGCATCGCGGAAATGGACAATGGCAATGGCCGCAAGGCATAGACCCTGCGGCCTTCCCCAAATCAGGCCAGCATCGCCTTTACATATTCCGGGCGCAGCGGGATGCGGCGCGCAGGCCGCCCGGTTGCGTCAAGGAACGCCCCGGCAATCGCGGGCGCGGCCAGAGCATTGGCGCTTTCCGAACCCTGACCATAGACCTCCGCCCCGGCATAGGGCGCGATCACCACCTTCAGGTCCGGCATTTCCGCCGCCGTCAGGATCGGATAGGTCGACCAGTCGAGGCTGGTGACAGCGCCGGTGTCAAAGCTGACCTCTTCGTGCAGCGCCTCGGAAATACCCATCAGGCACCCGGCCTGCGCCTGCCGCTTTAGTTGCAGCGGGTTGACCACAATGCCTGGATCGGACACCAGAACCATGCGCTCAACCTTGACCTCGCCGGTCGAGGGGGTGACCGCGACAAAGGCCGCGCAGGCCCAATAGCCATTGTCGCGCAGCATCATCGACACGCCGCGCCCACGCACAACCTTGGCGCCCCTGGCGCTGGCCCCCTTGGCGGGCGAGGAGCGATTGTCCCATGCCGATTCGGTGCGCAACCGTTCCAGAACGGCTTTTACGCGCGGGTCCTGCGTATGGTCGATGCGGAATTGCAGCGCATCCTTGCCCGCCAGCATCGCCGCCTCGCTCATCGCCACCTCGCGGGGGAAATTCTGCTGGAACTGGATCGGGGTGCGCATTGAATGGTCGCGCAGGCCGACCTTGAGCGGCGATTCGCGTTCACCGATCTGATAGGTGCCCCGCCCCGTTTCGGCGACATGGGGCACCGCATCATAGATCCAGCGATCGGCAATGGCGATCCGCGCCGTGTGAATGGGCGACGGGTTGGCGGGCGTGGGCGGCGAAATCACCGGCAACCCGGCCAGCAGCGCGCCAATCGGGCGGTCATCCTGCATCGGCGGGCCGGAATGGGTCGCCTCATAGGTCACAATGCGACCATCGGGACCAAGGCCGATCTTGATATCGGCCACCATGCACGAACTTTGCGTCGACCATCCCATGTCATCGTGGCGCATCCATTGCACCCGCACCGGCACGCCCAGCGCGCGCGACAGCAGGACGGCCTCATCCTCCGACCCCGCATTGCCGCCGTTCGAACGGCCAAAATGGCCCGGCCCCGGATAGGTGCGTACCACGACCTTATCCTCGCCCACGGCCAGCATTTTCGCGATGGCGGCGCGCAGGAATTGCGGATTTTGCGAATGGGTATGGACAGTTACCGAACCATCTCCCTTCACATCCGCCAGCGACACCGTCGGCCCGATAGGGGCATGTTTGAGATAGGGCATGAAATAAGCGCCGCTATGCTTCTTGGCCGCAGCGGTTGATATGTCGCCCCTGGTCACGCCCTTGGTGGCGGGCACCTCGCTCCAGTCCACCTTGGCGCGCAGATGTTCGGCCAGCTTTTCCGAGGTGGGCAACGCTTTCCAGTCGCTCCATTTCGTATCGGCGGCAACAGCCTGCGCCGCCATCACCGCCTGCCATTCATCGGGCGAGACGACAGCCAGCAGGTTGCCGACCTGCACCAGTTTCGCGCCGGGATATTGCGCCGCGTCCAGCCGCCCCGGCGTGATCAGCGTCGAACCCAAAGTCGCCGGATGGATCACGCGGGCGTGCAGCATGTCGGGCAATTTGACGTCACCCACCCATTGCGTTTTACCCGAAACCTTGGGCGCGATGATTGGGTTGGTGACGGGCTTGCCCACCTCGGTATAATCCGCGAGTTTTTTGAGCGGCGGATTGCCGGTGACCACCAGCCCGCGAAAATCGGTGAGCGAGCCTTCGGTGGGTATGATCAGGCGCAAGGTCTGGCCCGCAATGATTTCGCCATAGGTCGCGCTCTTGCCGCCGCCGGTGATCACGCCCTTGGCCACCGAAACCGCGCTGCGTGGCACGCCAAAGCGCTGGGCGGCCAGTTCCAGCACCGCTTCGCGCGTATAGGCGGCGGCCTTGCGCATATTGGTGCCCGCGTTGCGCAGCAGGCCGAAGGTGCCGCCGCCATCGGGGGTGCGGTCGGTATCGCCCGCCACCACCGTGGTGATCGCCTCGACGCTCATGCCCAATTCCTCGGCCACGATCTGACGATAGGCGGTGTAGATCGAGCTTTGCCCGAAATCGCATTTGCCCGTGCGCATGGTCACAGTGGAATCGGCGTGGATCTCGATCCAACTGGCCGGTTTTGCCGCATCAAGCGAATTGGTCTGCGCCGATGCCCGGCCCGCAGGCAAGCCCAGCATGACGAGCATCACGCCGCCCGCGCCCAGAAAGCCGCGCCGCGAAAGTGCCGCACCGTGAATGTCGAACTGGTCGGGGGTTTCCATCACTTGAGTCATGACTACGCCTCCCCTGCCATCAATTTGGCGGCGCGATGCGCCCCGTCCAGAATCGCCGCATAGGATGCACAGCGGCAAAGATGCGGCGACGGCCCCGATGTGGTCAGCGCCGCCTTGATGTCGGCATCCGTCGGTTTTGGGTTATGTTCGAGCAATTCGGTGACCTTGATCATCATGCCGAATTGGCAAATGCCGCATTGGGGCACCTGTTCATCGACCCATGCCTGCTGCACCGGATGCAAGCGGTCGGGGTCGGGCGTCAGGCCCTTCTGCTTGGCCCAGCGCGCGGGCAGGCCATCGACCGTGGTGACTTCCTTGCCATCGAGCGACCCGATGGGCGTGATGCAGGCGCGGATTTCTTCGCCGTCGACCAGCACCGAACAGGCGCCGCATTGCGCAAGGCCGCAGCCGAACTTGGGCGTCATCACGTCCAACTCGCCGCGCAGCACATAGAGCAAGGGCGTATCGGGTGAGGCCTTCACCTCGCGGCTTTGGCCGTTCACGGTGAGCTTGGGCATGGATGTTCTCCCGACAAATGATTGCCGGGAACCATACTCCATTCAACCGCGCAGGATAATCAGGTGAAAATGATAGAGCCTATGACGCCAATTCATCAAACCGGGATGGCGGCGTTAAAGGAAATGCCCCGAACGATCCCGTTTCGTCGCCAGATAGCGCGCATTATGCGGATTGGCGGGCAAGGCATGGGCAACGCGCTCGATAACCTTGACGCCCACCGACTTTAACGTTTCGACCTTGGCCGGATTGTTGGTCATGAGCCTAATGCCATGCACGCCCAAGAGTTCGAGCATCCGCGCCGCCACCGGAAAATCGCGCGCCTCATTCGGCAGGCCCAGACGCTGGTTGGCGTCCACCGTGTCAAAGCCCTGATCCTGAAGCTGATACGCGCGCAGCTTGTTGACCAGACCGATGCCGCGCCCTTCCTGACGCAGGTAGAGCAGCACGCCCCAGCCGCCATTATTCGCCTCGTCCGCCATCGCGGCCAATGCCGCGTCCAATTGCGGCCCGCAATCGCATTTCAGGCTGCCCAGCACATCGCCCGTCAGGCATTCGGAATGGAGCCGCACCAAGGGCACCCGGTCCGCGCTCTGCCGCCCCAGAACCAGCGCCACATGTTCGCGCAGATCATCCAGAGCACGAAATGCCACAATTTCGGCGCTTTCACACACCGACACCGGCAGGCGGGCGCGAGAGGCGATGCTCAGATGGCGCGGGTCTTTCCAGTCCTCCAGATCGGCGGCGGAAACTTCCTGCGCTTCCTCCACCCCGCTGGGGTCGACAAGAAACGCGGGCAGGACACCGGCCAGACGCGCCAGCTCCATAGCCGCCACCGCGCTGGCATGATCGTCGATCGGCTGGGCCAGAAACGGGCCTTTGAGCGGATTGGCCAAATCGAGCGCCGGATCGCCCATGGCGCGGGCCAGCGAGAGGTCAAACCCATCGGCCCCGCGAATCATCACCGGGCTTTCGGGTTCGGCGGCATCGCGCTGATTGGCCAGTTTGAGCGTGGTGGCGCGGGCGGCGGAAATCAGCATCCGGGTCGAGGCCACACCGGCCCCGAAACCCGTTTCGGCGGGCAACAGCACCCATGGGCCAACCCGCACCGCCCAGCCATGGCGCAACGCATCCAGCGCGCGCGCAACCCGCCGCGTCGCGCTCATTACAAATCAAACTCCGTGATGATCGGCACATGGTCCGAACATTTTTCCCAATTGCGCGCGTCCTCCAAAACGCTGTGTCCGCGGGCCTGCGCCGCGACGCTGGCCGAACCCCAGATGTGGTCCAGACGGCGCCCCTTGTCATTCACACGCCAGTCCTTGGCGCGGTACGACCACCATGAATAATAGCGTTCGGGCGCGCCAATCATCTGGCGGCCGATATCGACGAAATCATGCGCCGCCTGAAAACGCGCCAACGTCTCGACCTCGATCGGCGTGTGGCTGACCACCTTGAGCAGCGCCTTGTGGCTCCACACGTCGCTTTCCAGCGGGGCGATGTTAAAGTCGCCCATGATCAGCGTGGGTTCCTTCAGCCCTTCGGCCCATTGCGTCATGCGCTCAAGGAAATCGAGCTTCTGGCCAAACTTGGGGTTGATGGTGCGGTCGGGCTCATCGCCGCCCGCCGGAATATAGACGTTTTCCACCAGAACGCCGCAGCCATCCAGCCGCACGCCGACATGGCGCGCCTCGCCATTGGCCTGCCAGTCATTGCGCGACACTTCGGTAAAGGGAATGCGGGCGACCGTGGCCACGCCGTGATACCCCTTTTGCCCATGCACCGCCTGATAGGTGTAACCCAGATCGGCAAAGGCCTGCGCCGGGAACAACTCTGCTACCGTCTTGATTTCCTGAAGGCACAGCACATCGGGCGCATGTTCCGCCAGATAGCGTTCGACCAGCGGCATACGCAGCCGCACCGAGTTGATGTTCCAGGTGGCAATAGAGATCATGGCGCTGCCCTTAATGCATCGCGGGCAAAGTGGCACCGCCTTTTTCGATGACCGGATAAAGAAAACCCTCGCTTCCCGGGGGCATGGGAAGCGAGGGTTCGTGTAGCGTTCGTCACGCTGACAGACGGATCTCGTTAGAGGGGGTGGGCAACAGGGGGGAAAACCCACCAGCTCGTCCGTCTTGTCGAGAACCTCTATACGGCTGCTTGCCTTGCTCTC
Organism: Novosphingobium sp. Sphag1I; assembly: GCF_056279125.1. Classification (NCBI taxonomy): domain Bacteria; kingdom Pseudomonadati; phylum Pseudomonadota; class Alphaproteobacteria; order Sphingomonadales; family Sphingomonadaceae; genus Novosphingobium; species Novosphingobium sp. Sphag1I. Next base: position 50,994 of record NZ_JBWBQS010000011.1, read on the forward strand.
TTATGAACGAGATCGCCAGCATTGTCGCAGTTTGTCACAGCAATGAAATTTAAGCGTATCATTTGCCGAAACGGCCGCGAATATCGAGATATTTGAACAAATCATCACCCAAGCCCAGCCCATATTGATGTCCGGTAAGGATAATCGTCGTGCGGCGATTCTGTGCGTCCACCGTCTGCCAGCCCACCAGCTCCAGCCCGCCCGGCGCACTGGCCTTGCGGGCAAAGGTCAGCGACATCACCCCATATTCGGGATGCATACGGTCCGCGACTCGGATGTTGACGACATTGGGGTCAAGACTGGGCAGCAGCGTGCCATATTGCGCGACATCGCGCGTCGGGTTCAACAGCGCGCCCATCGGGCTTTTGCCGATCGGCCAGCGCTGGGTCTGCTTCACTTCCGAATCGACAACGGTCAGCGCCTTGCCGTCCGAAATGATCAGGACGGGATAGCCGGCCTGATATTGAAAACGAATCTTGCCCGGACGCTTCAGGCTCAGCACGCCGGTCACTTGTTGGCCGGTGGCATCGGAACGCTGGACGAAATTGGCGCGCATCGTCTCGATGCCGCGCAGCGCGGCGACGGCCTGATTGATCGTGGCGGCCGGATTCGCGGCCGGCGCGGCCAAGGCGGGGCTTGAGGCAACAAGCGAAAGGGCCGCCGGTCCCGCAACCAGCAGCCCCATGGCCAGGCGCAGCATTCTAAAACGCGGCGCCGGATGATTCGGTAAGTTCTGAGCGTTTTTCATGCCCGCGCTTATACAGACGCAGGCTTGAACCGCTCGTGAATCTTACTTGATCTTGGCTTCCTTGAATTCCACGTGCTTGCGGGCAACGGGATCATACTTGCGGAAGCTGAACTTTTCCGTGGTGTTGCGCGGGTTCTTCTTGGTCACATAGAAGAAGCCGGTGTTGGCGCTGGAAACCAGACGGATCTTGACGGTTGCGGGCTTTGCCATGACACTTTCCTAATTGTTCCAGACCCGGTCCTTGCATCGCTGAAACAGCGGCGCGCCAACCAGGGCAAAATTCACATGAGCCAAGCGGCACCTTGCGCGCCGCCCAACAAGAGGGTGGCCCCATGCTTTAGCCGGGGCGCAGAGTCAAGCGCGATTGCCTATCGGCGCTTGTAATATTTGGCATGAACGGGCCGAAGCAGCGCCGACGCGACATGAACCAGCAGCACAAGCCCGGCCGCCCCCGCCGCCGCAAAGGCCGCGTAATGACGATCCAGCCCCTGTATCAGCGCGCCAGACCCCATGGCGCCCACCACAAAGGCCCCCACCAGCCCAAAGCCGATATCGGCCAGTCTGGAAATGATGCCAACGCGCCGCAGCACCGCCCCGGTCAACAATCCGACAAGGGCACCGATCAGCAAAAGGGCAAGCAGGGTCATCGCGCGATTCCTTTCAAGCGCAGCTTACTACAAGCCGGGTGAAAGATTTATGCGTCTTTTGGGCATGAAATGCGCCATCCCGTGCCCGCCATCGGGCCAATGCGATGCCGTGACACCCATGCGCCACGGCAAAGCCCGTCAGCCGACATGGCTCAACGCATAGATCGCCACCGCGCCCGCGATGATGCGATAGATCGCAAAAGGCGTGAAACCGCGACGGCTGATATAGGTGACAAAGCCCTTGATCACGGCCAGCGCCACGACAAAGGACACGACAAAGCCCACCGCAATTTCGCTCATACCGACCGCCGACGTGCCCGCGGTCAACTCATCACGATGGCTGGCCAATTGCAGCACCGTCGCGCCCAGCATGGTGGGGATGGCCAGGAAGAAGCTGAATTCCGCCGCCGTCGAACGGTTGATGCCCATGCACAGCGCGCCCATGATCGTCGCGCCCGAACGCGACACGCCCGGCACCATGGCCAGACATTGCACAAGGCCCACGCCAAGGCATTTGGTCACCGGCAATTGGCCGATGCCGACATAATCGCCGCCCTTGGCAAAACGTTCGATGGCGATGATCGCAACGCCCCCAACCACCAGCGCCCATGCCACGACCAGCGGGCTTTCGAGCAGAATGTCGATCTTCTTTTTAAAGATCAGCCCCAGCACCACCGCCGGGATAAAGGCCACCAGCAGGTTGATGATGAACTGGATCGCGGTTTTTTCCCCGCGAATCAGGCCCAGACCCACCGCCCAGAACGTGCGCCAATAGAGCACCACCACAGCCAGAATCGCGCCCAGCTGGATCACGATATTGAACACCGACCATTGCGCATCGTCATAGCCGAACAGCTTGGCCGCAAGGATCAGGTGCCCCGTCGAGGACACCGGCAGAAATTCCGTCAGACCTTCGACAATGCCGAGCAGGATGGCGGTCACAAGCAAGGGCATGAATTGTCCTTAATTTTGGCGAGAGAGGAGAGGCTCAAGCATCGCCTGCAAAGGCCCGTTCGTCAAATTGCAAACTGGCAAGGCGGGCATAAAGGCCGCCCGCCTGGGTCAATTCATCGTGACGGCCGACCTCGACGATGCGCCCGCCTTCCATCACGACGATGCGGTCGGCCTGACGCACGGTGGCCAGACGGTGCGCGATGACCAGCGTGGTGCGCCCCTTCATCAGGCGCTCCAGCGCATCCTGCACCAGACGTTCGCTTTCCGCGTCCAGCGCGGATGTGGCTTCGTCCAGCAGCAGGATCGGCGCATCACGCAGGATCGCGCGGGCAATCGCCATGCGCTGACGCTGACCGCCCGACAGGCGCGCGCCGTTTTCGCCAAGGAAAGTGTCCAAGCCTTCAGGCAATTCGCGCAGGAAGTTTTCAGCATTGGCCGCGCGGGCCGCCTCCCAGATCGCCTCGTCCGACGCGCCCCAATTGCCATAGCGCAGATTGTCGCGGGCGCTGGCGGCAAACAGCACGCCTTCCTGCGGGACCAGAGCCATGCGCTGGCGAATTTCCGCCGGATCGGCCCCGGTCAAGGGCACGCCGTCCAGCTTGATCGCCCCGCCCTGCGGATCATAGAAACGTTCGGCCAGTTGGAAGATCGTCGATTTGCCCGCACCCGAAGGCCCGACAATCGCCACCGTCTCGCCCGGCTCGACTTTCAGGTCGAAACTGGACAGTGCCGCCACTTCGGGCCGGGTGGGATAGCGGAAGGTGACATTTTCAAAGCTGATCTGGCCGCGCGCCGGGCTGGGCAAGGCAATCGGCTTGGCCGGCGGCGCAATCGCGGGGCGTTCGTTGAGCAATTCGGACAAACGACTCGCCGCGCCAGCCGCGCGCACCAGATCGCCATACACCTCGGTCAGCGAGCCAAAGGCCCCCGCCACCAAAGCGCCGGTCAGCACGAATTGCGCGATGATGCCGCCCGAAATCTCGCCCGACGCCACGCCCTGCGCCCCGCGCCACATCAGCAGCACCAGCGAGCCGAGAACCAGCAGCGTCACCACGCTGGTCATGGTCGAGCGGATCTTGATCCGGCGCAGCGCCGTGCCAAAGCTGCGCTCGACAGCGGCGGCGAAACGGTCGCTTTCACGCGTTTCCTGATTAAACGCCTGAACAATGCGCGCCGCGCCCAGAACCTCGGTCACCATCGCGCCAATGTCGGCGATGCGGTCCTGGCTGGATCGCGATTCGCGGCGCAACCGGCGCCCGAACCACACGATCGGCCCCACCACCACCGGAATGGCGATCACCAACATGCCCGTCAATTTCGGCGCGAGGAAGAACAGGATGCCGATGCCGACAATCGCCGTGATCGCATTGCGCAGCGCCACCGAAACCGTCGTGCCCACCACCTGTTCGATCAGAGCGGTGTCTGCGGTCATGCGGCTGGAAATTTCCTTGGGGCTGTTTTCCTCAAAGAAGCTGGGCGGTTGGCGCAACAGGTTGCGCTGTACGGCCAGCCGGATGTCGGCCACCACACGCTCGCCCAACCACGATACGTTAAAGAAACGCACCGCCGTGCCAATGGCCAGCACCGCCACCATCGCCAGCAAGGTTTCAAACCAGCGGTCAATCGTGGCCGGGTCGCTGCCACGGGCAAAGCCCTTGTCCACCACTTGCCGGAAACCCCATGGTACGCTGGCCGTGGTGGCGGATGTGACGATCAGCGCCGCCCCTGCCGCCGCCAGCCGCCCCGGATAGGCCACCGCCGCGCGCCACACCATGCGCAGAGGCCCCAGATCCTTCGACGGCTTTTGGGTTGCGGCAACCTCTCCAGAAGCGCCATCGGGCACGCCAGATGCCACAGGGGCGGGGGAAACGGGGGCTTCAGCTTGGCTCGCAGACATGGGCCAGCGCCCTATAGGATTTTTACAAGGTTTGGAACCGCCGATGATGGCCATGGTTACCAACTTTAAGGCCCTTACCTGCTCTCTCTACGGACAGTTGAGCCTTCGTCGGATTGCAAGATTGAAGGAATATCGCGATATGTATGACAACAAGACCGTGGCGTATTCCCCCATCACGACGCCGCGCAGAGGATAAGTTGATGTTATACAACGCTTATGAAATGCAACGCAGCCTTCTTTCAGGTGCCAGCGCATGGGCATCGGTGATGGCCGAAACGTTGACGAATCCGGCCAATCCGATGGCCGCGCTGGGTCTGGGACAGGTTATGGCCTCGGCTCTGGATGTTTTTTCGCATGCTGCAATGCCTCGTGGTAAACCCAGTTTCGACATCGAAACGGTGACGGTCGATGGCGCATCGCACAATGTCACCGAGGCAATCGTGCTGCACCGCCCCTTCGGCAATCTGCTCCGCTTCAGCCATGATGGCCTGCCCGCCGACGCGCCCAAGCTTTTGATCGTCGCGCCGATGAGCGGGCACTACGCCACGCTGCTGCGCGGGACGGTGGCGCGGATGCTGGAACGCAGCGTCGTTTACATCACCGATTGGGCCGATGCGAAGATGGTGCCGATGGAAGCGAGCCGCTTCGATCTGGACGATTATATCGACTATCTGATCGGCTATCTCGAACATATCGGGCCGAACACGCATATGCTGGCCGTGTGCCAGCCTTCGGTGCCCGCCTATGCCGCCACGGCCATCATGGGCGCGGGCAAGCACCCCTGCCGCCCGCTGACGCTGACCTTGATGGGTGGCCCGGTGGACACGCGTGAGGCGCCCACCAGCGTCAATGACGTGGCTGTCACCCGCCCCCTCAGCTGGTTTGAACATAATGTGGTGGCCACCGTGCCGCTGCATTACCCCGGCGCGGGCCGCAAGGTTTACCCCGGCTTTCTGCAACTGGCCGGCTTCATCAGCATGAACCTGCATTCGCACATGATGAGCCATTGGCAGATGTTCAAACATCTGGTCGAAGGCGATGGCGACAGCGCGGATTCGACCAAAGGCTTCTATGAGGAATATCGCAGCGTCTGCGACATGACCGCGGATTTCTATCTTCAGACCATCGAACATGTGTTCCAGAAGCACTCGCTGCCCAAGGGCGAGTTTGTTCATCGCGGCAAGCCGATTGATCTGGGCGCGATCACCGACACCGCGCTTCTGGCGGTCGAGGGTGAGCGCGACGATATTTCCGGCATCGGCCAGACGCGCGCCGCTTTGACGCTGGCGCATAATCTGCCCGAGGAGAACAAGCGCTATCTTCTGGCCGAAAGCGTGGGCCATTATGGCATTTTCAACGGCAGCAAGTGGCGCGGCCGCATTGCCCCGGTGGTCGAAGAATGGATGGCCAAGCACCCCAGCCGTTGATTCAAAACACGAAAAAACCGCAACTATTGGACGTTTTTCTCTATTTGTCGCGAATCGGCACAAGAGAAAAACGTCATGGTTAACAAGACTCCACCAGTAGTTTTGCCCATGATAGCCACGTTACCACCGAAAGACAGGAGGGTGACGTGGCTGTTACATTGGCATGGGGCGGCGCCAATATTGCCGCAAAGGAAATAAGACCAAATCCGGGCCTTGTGCTCAAGGCGATTGCCAGCGTGCCTTGGGGCGAACGCACGTTGCTGCGCTTTTACAAGCGGGTCTATAATCGGTTTTTCCCGCGCAGCCGCGCCACCACCGTCTTTGGCGCCAGTTTCGATTGCGAAGCCCATGATCTGATCCAGGCCAGCATCCTGCATTTCGGATTGTGGGAGCCGCATATGACGGCGCTGATGAAACATCTGATCGAACCGGACACGGTGATCGTCGATATTGGCGCGAACATCGGCTATTATTCCCTGATGTTCAGTCAGTTGGCCGGACATGACGGCAAGGTGATCGCAATCGAGGCTCTGCCGCGTCTGGCCGAATATGTGCGGGAAAACAGTGCCCGCAACGGGGCCACCAACATCGATGTGCGCAGTTGCGCCGTGGCCCGCGAAGTAGGCGAATTGACCATCTATGAAGGGCCGCAGACCAATATCGGCATGACCAGCCTGCTGCCCGGCGACCATCGCACCGGCGGCGCCAAGGTCAAGGCGATGCCTCTGCACCATGTGTTGAGCGCGGCGGAATGCGCGGATTGCTCCTTCATCAAGATCGACATCGAAGGCGCAGAAGTGCCGGTCCTGCACCAGTTCCTTGACCAGCTTGACCGCTTCACCCGCCGCCCGACGTTAAGCGTCGAGGCAACGCCGGCCGATGATGGCGAATGGACCGCGTTGTTCGACCGGTTTGTTGCCTGCGGCTATGTGCCGATCCGCATGTTCAACAGCTATGACTGGCTCGATTCGCTGCATTACAAGGACAAGCCGCTGGAGATCATCCACAGCCTGCCGCGTGAACAGAGCGATCTGTTGATGGTGCATCCCGACAATGCGCGGGCCTTTGCCACGGCGATGGATCTGGTGCTGAGCAAAAAGCCCGAGTGATCAGGCCGTGACGCGATGGATGGACCGGCGCAGCAGCCATTGCTGGGCCGGTCTTTCCACCAGATAGTAAAGCGCCACCGAGGCCGCCAGCACCATCAGCAGGAACAGGCCCAATTTGCCCCAGCCGATCTGCATCGACTGATCGACAAAGACCAGTTTGAACAGCACAAATAACAGGAAATGCGAGAGATAGGTCGAGTAACTGATCTCTCCCAGCCAGTGCAGCGGGCCAGAGCGCAGCAGACGCGCGAGCAGCCGATCCTCCAGCGAGAGCGCCAGAATCAGCGCCGCCAGAGAGGCCGGGACATAGGATGCTTCGGGCAGATGCAGCACCACCCCGCCTTCGAGCAGCACAACCATCGCCGCCCATGTTGCGGTGCAGATCTGTGGCACATCGCGCCACCTCTCCCACAACAGGCGCAGCACATTGCCGGTCCAGAATTCGCACAGACAACGCATCAACCCGGTATGCGTGATGTCATGGCCCATGTAATCGGCCCCGCCCGCTATCTCGAAAATGGCCCATAGCGCGATCAGAAAGCCGCAGCCCAGTGCCACCAGCGCCCCGGTTGACCATTGCCGCCACGGGGCCATCATCACCGTAAAGGGAAAAAGCAGATAGGCCGCCCACTCGCAGGAAATCGACCATGCCGGTTCGTTCCAGTTCAGCCCGGAGGTCATGCCCCAGTTTTGCAGCAGCAGCACATGAAGCGGCAATTCACCCCAGCGATAGAAGGACGTATCGCGCCCGGTGATCGCCAGCAGCCCGACAAACCCCACAAACCCGCCCAAGATCACCAGATGCAAAGGCCAGATCCGCGCGATCCGCCGCCACCAGAAGCGCATCATCCCCCCCGCCCCGCGATAGGCCGGATTTTCCGCGCAGGAATGCCACAGCACAAAGCCCGACAGGATAAAGAACAGATCCACCGCCAGATAACCCTGGCTCAGTATCGCGGTGCCCAGAGGGCCGATCGTCTCGCGCAATGTGACGCGGACATGGAACAGCACGACAAACCATGCCGCCAATCCGCGCAGCCCCGTCAGCGCGTCAAGCTGGGGCGCCAGCGCCCGTTGTCCGGGCAGGCTGGCTGAAGCGCTTTGTGCTGTCCGATCAAAGGCTGTCGTGGCCACCCATCCCCCCCGGGCTGTGCGATCAGTTGGCGCCGGCCGGTTTTCCGGTGGCCATGGGCGCCTTGTTGCCGGGAACCTGCATCTTGCGCTGGGCCACGGTCACGGGCGTCGTCTTGCGCCGCACCTGTTGCACCAACGCGATTTGCAGCGCGATCAGCATGTAAACAAACGGCTGGAAAGCAATGCCGACAAAGCCCGCGCCCAACAGATAGACAAAGTGCCCCTGCTGTAACGCCAGCGCCAGATCGGCATAGCGCCGGTCGGAGGGCGCCTCGCTCTTGCGCAACCGGCGACGCACGCCTTCAAGCTGGATCAGCCCGCTGATCTGCAAGGTCAGCCACATGGCCAGACCGGGCCAGCCCTGTTCGCCCAGCATTTCGAAATAGGCCGAGTGATAGGCGCGGCCTTCATCGATGATCTTGGTCGAATTGCTGCCGAAACCATCGTCATTGCTGGTCACGATTTCCAGCTTGTTGCCGCGGAACGCGTCAAACCCGCCGCCAAAGGGATGTTCGGCCACATAGCCCAGCGTCCATTTCCACACCGCAAGGCGGGTGGCGGCCGACTGGTCGGATTTGTTGTTTTCAATCGTGCCCATGCGGTTGGAAAAACTGTTGGGCAGCAAGGGCTGAACCAACAGCGCAGCCAGTGCCAAAGCCCCGGCATAGAGCCAGCGATACTTGACCGCCCGCATCATCAGCACCGCCAAAAGCCCGGCGCAGACCAGACCCGTGCGCGCCTCGGTCCCGATGGGGATCAGCAAGGCGGCAAAGATCAGCGCATAGGCAAAGATGCGTGTCTTGCTGTTGGCGGGAAAGATCGTCCCGTCCTTGGCCAGCCACAGCACCAGCGGAATGATGGCAATGGCAACGCAGGAAATGGTCGAACCTTCGTATAGGCCGTTATTGTCATTGATGAACAGTTTGAGCGCGCCATAGCCGCCCCCGCCCGCCATCGTCTTGAGCCCGCCATCGATAATCAGCGCGCCCGCCGACAGCACCATCACCAGAGCCGCGGCCTCGATACGCAATTGCGTGCGCAGCGCCAGCGGCAGGAAAATGGCCCAGACCAGCGATTTCCACACCCACGACCATTTATCCGCCGCCTCGACCGGGAAATCGGCCGATTGGGTGGAGAAATAGCAATAGACCAGCAGCAGCACCATCAGCACCTGACGGCCGCTGACCCTTGCGCCCTGCTTGTTGTCAAAGAACAGCCAGCCGACCACCGCCAGCATGAACACCACCAGCGAAAGCTGAACATTGGTCAGCAGCGCATAGGAGATCTTCTGCGGCGCGACGATGTCGACATAGAGATAGGCCAGCACCCAGACAAAGGGACGCCGCAAACCCATCAACAGGATCAGTCCCACAAATCCGGTCAGGAATAGATCAAGCACGGCGGACCCTCCACTTGGCCTTCTTTTCCGCCTCGGCCTCCAACGGCACTTCCTCTTCGGGCGCGGGGTCGCGGTCCAGATCGTTGCGCGTCAACAGGCGCAGACAGGCCAGCGCCAGCAGGCCATGGGTCAAGGCGATCGCGAAATAGTCAATCATCGAAGAGGTGCCCTCTTTGCCATCCGATCACCCACCCCGAAACAGGATCGGGAATCGGCAAAGGACCAGCCACGCAACAGGCAATAGCAAGCAGCGGTTGACGGGACGTTAAGCCTTTATCGCCTAGGAAATCCGCCATGACACGCATCCTCCACCTGCTCGACCACTCGTTGCCGCTGCACAGTGGCTATACGTTCCGCACCCGCGCCATTCTTAAGGCGCAGGAAGGTCTGGGGCTGGAGGTTCGCGGGGTGACGGGGTTACGCCACTATGCCGATGGGCCGGATTGCGAGGAGGCCGAGGGCCTGACCTTTTACCGCACCCGCGGCGAGGCGAAAGGTCCGGCGGGCCTGCGCGAATGGCGCGAAATCGGCGCCTTTGCCAAATCGATCGAGGATGTGTGCCGCCAGTGGCGCCCCGATGTGCTGCACGCCCATTCGCCCGCGCTGTGCGGGATGGCGGGGCTGCGCGTCGCGCGAAAACTGGGCATTCCGCTGGTCTATGAAATCCGCGCCTTTTGGGAAGATGCCTCCGTCGGCAATGGCACCGGGCGACAGGGCGACATCAAGTATATGTTGACCCGCACCCTGGAAAACCACGTAGTGAGCGGTGCGGATGCGGTCGTCACCATCTGTCAGGGTTTGAAGGATGACCTCATCGCGCGGGGCAATGATCCGGCGCGAATCACCATCATGCCCAATGGCGTCGATCTGGCCCTGTTCGGTAACCCGACCCAGCGCGAACCGGCGCTGGCCGAGGAATTGGGGCTGGGTGACGGCCCGGTCATCGGCTTTATCGGCAGCTTTTACGATTACGAAGGCATCGACGATCTGATCGACGCCATGCCCGGCCTGATCGCGGTGCATCCCGATGCGCGATTGCTGCTGGTGGGCGGCGGACCGATGGAATCGGCGCTGCGGGAACGGGCGGCGGCTTCGAGCGCAGCCCATGCGATTCGCTTTATGGGCCGCGTGCCCCATTCCCAGGTCGAGCGTTACTATGCGCTTTGCGACATCATGGCCTATCCGCGTAAAAAGAGCCGCCTGACCGATCTGGTCACGCCGTTAAAGCCCTTGGAAGCCATGGCGCAGGGTAAATTGGTGGCGGCCAGCGACGTGGGCGGCCACCGCGAATTGATGACCGATGGGGTCACGGGCACCTTGTTTACCCCGGATAATCCCGATGCCTGTGCAAAGGCTCTTGCCGAATTGCTCTCGGATAGATCAAACTGGGGCCAACGTCTGGCGGCGGGGCGCGATCATGTCGAAAGCGCACATGATTGGGCCACCAATGCCAAGCGTTATCTCAATGTTTACCAAATGCTGGCACCCGTTAATGTAATTCTTCGGAGTAGCGAAGCGGCATGACACACCGATTCGCCCGGAAAAGCGCAGAAAACCGAGCGAGCAGGACGTAAGGGCGGGACCTTGGCAACGAAGCATTCACCTTCTGCAGGGCAAGGCTGGCAGGCCATCACCCAACATCCGTTGTTTGGCACGGTTGTTCCGGTGTGGCTGGCGGCCACTTTCGCGCTTTCGACGCTGGCCGTGCGCGGAGAACTGCTTGAACGCATCGTTCTGTCCTTACAGCTGGACCTGATCCTGCCGATGGCGACGCCCCCGCTGGGCACCACGGCGCGGTTGATGCTGGCGGTGGCCTTTGGCCTGCTGGGCGCGCTGCTGGGCTGGGTTGCGGTGCGCAAACTGGCCCCGCGCGAAACCTATGCGCAAAAGGCGTGGCAGGAAGCCCAGCGCGAAGCCAATCCCCTGCGCCGCCGCAGCGCGGACGCCCATCCCGATTTTCCCGCTCGCCAGCCGATTCAGGCCCATGCCGAATTGGGCGAGCATGGCTTTGACAACCACCCGGTTGAAAAGCCCGCCTATGAACCGGCCCCGCAGGTCAATCAGCAAAGCACCGCGCCCAGCTATTCGCCGCCCCCGCCGGTGGCCGAAACGTGGCAGGTTTTGCACGATGTGCCCGCCCCGCCCCCGCCGGCCGAAGAACCCTCTTGGGATTGGAAGCCGCAGCCGGTGGTGGTTCAGGCCCCCGTTGAGGTGGTGGCGCAGCGCCCCGTGCTGACCGAATCGGTGCTGGCGGAACTAACCCCGGCCCAATCGGCCAACGCCGAACCGATCAGCCAGCCCTTCCGCTTTTTCCAGATCGACCCGGCCCCGGCCGCACCGGTCATCCCGTCATCCAGCCTTATGCCGGAAACGGTCATCGAACCGGTGGCCGAAATTGTGCCCGAAATTGTGGCCCAGACCAAAATCGAACCCGTCATCGAACAACCCGCCCCGACGCCCAAGTCGGTGGCCGGTTTCCCTTCAATCACGCTGGATGGGCCAAGCGTTGCGGAACATGTCGCGACGGCTTCGCTCGAATCGCTCAGCCATGTCGAATTGCTCGAAAGGCTGGCCCAAGCTCTGCATCGGCATCAAAGCGCACCGCAGAGCAGCCCCAAATCCGTGGCGCCCGAACCCGCTCTGGCCCCGGCACCCGATGGCACGGGTGATGCGCTGCGCGCGGCTCTGGCCTCGCTGCGCGACGTTAAATAGTTGCCGCAAAACCCCTCTCAACGCATCAATACACTGACAAAAGGCGCGCAAACGGCAAATCCTTTCGCCTGAAACGCGCCAAATACGCCAAATTGGGCCATTGCCGGTTGCAAAAGCTGCGTTCTGACGTCATGGGGCAAGTTGCGTATTCCTCCCGCGTTCGCGCGGGCGGGGGATTCGCGTTCCAAAGACACGGGTTCAGGTTGCGCCCTGCCATAGAGACGGCAGAGGGCGCGAAATGTGGGATAGACAATCGATGGGATTTCCAGAGCCCCAGGGCCTCTATGATTCGCGTAACGAGCACGATGCGTGCGGTGTGGGTTTTGTCGCGCATATCAAAGGCGAAAAAAGCCATGCCATTATTACGCAGGCACTGGAAATTCTGAAAAACATCGACCACCGCGGCGCGGTGGGCGCCGACCCTCTGTTGGGCGACGGTGCGGGCATCCTGATCCAGATCCCCGATGCGCTGCTGCGCGACTGGGCCAAGGGCGCGGGCGTGACCCTGCCTCAGCCGGGCGATTATGCGGTGGCCATGTGCTTCCTGCCGCGTGATGAAGCCAGCCGCAATTTCGTGGTTGAATTCTTTGAAAAGTTCATCGCCAAGGAAGGTCAGACCCTGATCGGCTGGCGCGATGTGCCGGTGAACACCGATGGTCTGGGCAAGGCCGTAATGGAATCAATGCCGGTGATTCGCCAGTGCATCATCGGACGCGGTGAACATTGCGCCGACCAGAACGCCTTTGAACGCAAGCTGCTGGCCATCCGCAAGCAGACGCAGAACCCGCTGGCCGCTCTGGCCGAAAAGCATGGTCTGCCGGGCCTGACCGAACTGTATATGCCCAGCATCTCGACCCGTACCATCGTGTACAAGGGTCTGCTGCTGGCCACGCAGGTCGGCAGCTTCTATCCGGACCTGTCGAACCCGCTCTGCGTTTCGGCGCTGGGTCTGGTTCACCAGCGCTTTTCGACCAACACCTTCCCCAGCTGGAAGCTGGCGCATCCGTTCCGCTTCATCGCGCATAACGGCGAAATCAACACGGTTCGCGGCAATGTGAACTGGATCAACGCGCGCCGCCGCTCGATGCAGTCGGAACTGCTTGGTCCCGACCTCGACAAGATGTGGCCGATCATTCCGCATGGTCAGTCCGACACGGCCAGCCTCGACAATGCGCTCGAACTGCTGGTGGCGGGTGGCTATCCGCTGGTCCATGCGATGATGATGCTCATCCCCGAAGCGTGGGCGGGCAACCCGCTGATGGATGCCAAGCGCCGCGCGTTCTATGAATATCACGCCGCGCTGATGGAGCCGTGGGACGGTCCGGCCGCCGTGGCCTTTACCGATGGCCGCCAGATCGGCGCGACGCTGGACCGCAACGGTCTGCGCCCGGCCCGCTTCCTTGTGACCGACGATGACATCGTGGTGATGGCTTCGGAAAGCGGCGTTCTGCCGATTCCGGAAGAGAAGATCGTGCGAAAGTGGCGCCTGCAGCCGGGCCGCATGCTGCTGATCGACTTTGAACAGGGCCGCATCATTGAGGACGAGGAAATCAAGGCCAGCCTCGCCAATGCCGAGCCTTATGAAGAATGGCTGGAATCGGCCCAGTACAACATCAAGGATCTTGATGTCGTCGAACCCGAACTGGCCCAGCTGCCGGTGGAAACCACCACGCTGCTCGATCGTCAGCAGGCCTTTGGCTATACGCAGGAAGACATTTCCAAGTTCCTCGAACCGATGGGCCGCAATGGCGATGACCCGATCGGATCGATGGGCACCGATACGCCGATTGCCGTGCTCTCGCGCAAGTCGCGTCTGCTCTACGATTACTTCAAGCAGAACTTTGCGCAGGTGACCAACCCGCCGATCGACCCGATCCGCGAGGAACTGGTCATGTCGCTGGTGTCGATGATCGGTCCGCGCCCCAACCTGCTGGGCAAGGAAGCGGGCACGCATAAGCGTCTGGAAATCGACCAGCCGATCCTGACCAACGAAGACGTGGCCAAGATCCGCAGCGTTGAAGCCGCGCTTGACGGCGCGTTCCGCACCGCCACGGTCGACACCACCTGGGACGCCAAGGCAGGCGCAGAAGGTCTGGAACAGGCGATCAAGGAAATGTGCTGGGCGGCCACCGAAGCGGTGCTGGCCGATCACAACATCCTGATCCTGTCCGACCGTGCGCAGGGCCCCGATCGCATCCCGATGCCCGCTCTGCTGGCGACGGCCGCGATCCATCACCATCTGGTGCGTCAGGGTCTGCGTATGCAGGCGGGCCTTGTGGTGGAAACGGGCGAAGCGCGCGAAGTGCATCACTTCTGCGTTCTGGCCGGTTTCGGCGCCGAAGCGATCAACCCCTATGTGGCCTTTGAAACGCTGGAAGATATCCGCGTGAAGAAGGAGATCCCGCTCGACGCCAAGGCGGTGAAGAAGAACTACATCAAGGCGGTGGGCAAAGGCATCCTGAAGGTCATGTCCAAGATGGGCATCTCGACCTATCAGTCCTATTGCGGCGCGCAGATCTTTGACGCCATCGGTCTGTCGAGCAGCTTCATCAACGCCTATTTCACCGGCACGGCCACAACCATCGAGGGCGCTGGTCTCAAGGAGATCGCGGAAGAAACCGTACGTCGCCACGCGGCGGCCTATGGCGACAACCCGATCTACAAGAACATGCTCGATGTGGGCGGCATCTATGGCTATCGTATCCGCGGCGAAGAACACGCCTGGACGCCGGCCAACATCGCCAGCCTGCAGCATGCGGTCCGCGGCAATGTTCCTGAAAAGTACAAGGAATTTGCCGAGACGATCAACGATCAGTCGCAGCGCAACCTGACGATCCGTGGCCTGCTGGACTTCCGCAAGGCCGACAAGCCGCTGGACATCAGCGAGGTTGAACCGGCGAGCGAAATCGTCAAGCGTTTCGCCACCGGCGCGATGAGCTATGGCTCGATCAGCTGGGAAGCGCACACCACGCTGGCCATCGCCATGAACCGTATCGGCGGCAAGTCGAACACGGGCGAAGGCGGCGAGGATCCGGTTCGTTTCAAGCCGCTGCCCAATGGCGACTCGCTGCGTTCCTCGATCAAGCAGGTGGCATCGGGCCGTTTCGGCGTGACCAGCGAATATCTGGTCAATGCCGATGACATCCAGATCAAGATGGCCCAGGGCGCCAAGCCCGGCGAAGGCGGCCAGCTGCCCGGCGACAAGGTCGACAAGACCATCGGCAAGACCCGTCACTCGACCCCGGGTGTGGGCCTGATCTCGCCGCCGCCGCACCATGACATCTATTCGATCGAAGACTTGGCGCAGCTCATTCACGACCTGAAAAACGTGAACACCGGCGCGCGCATCTCGGTCAAGCTGGTGTCGGAAGTGGGCGTGGGCACGGTGGCCGCGGGCGTTTCCAAGGCGCGTGCAGACCATGTCACGATCTCGGGCTATGAAGGCGGGACGGGCGCTTCGCCGTTGACCTCGCTGACGCATGCCGGTTCGCCGTGGGAAATCGGTCTGGCCGAAACGCAGCAGACGCTGATGCTCAACAACCTGCGTTCGCGCATCTGTGTTCAGGCCGACGGCGGCCTGCGCACGGGCCGCGACGTGGCGGTGGCCGCGCTGCTGGGCGCTGACGAGTTCGGTTTCGCAACCGCGCCGCTGATCGCTGCGGGCTGCATCATGATGCGCAAGTGCCACCTCAACACCTGCCCCGTTGGCGTGGCAACGCAGGATCCCGTTCTGCGCGCCCGCTTCACGGGTCAGCCTGAGCATGTCATCAACTACTTCTTCTTTGTGGCCGAAGAACTGCGCGCCATCATGGCGGAGATGGGCTTCAAGACCATCGCCGAAATGGTCGGCCGCGTGGACCGTCTGGAACCCAAGCGCGCCATCGCGCACTGGAAGGCCGAAGGCATCGACCTCTCGCGCCTGCTGCACAAGGTTCCCGATGGCATCTCGCCCAGCCTGAACTGGAGCGAGACGCAGGACCACGGTCTGGGCGGCGCGCTGGACAATGATCTGATCGTTGCGGCCAGCGACGCTCTGATCGAGGGCAAGGCTGTGCGCATCGAGCGCAAGGTCATCAACGTCAACCGCACGGTCGGCGCGATGCTCTCGGGCGAGGTGGCGAAGCGTTATGGTCATGCGGGCCTGCCCGACAACACGATCCATATCGCCTTGACCGGCACCGCGGGTCAGTCGTTTGGCGCCTTCCTCGCGCATGGCGTGACGCTGGAGCTGACGGGCGACGGCAATGACTATGTGGGCAAGGGTCTGTCTGGCGGTCGCGTGATCGTCAAGCAGCCCGATTTCGTGAAGCGCGAGCCGACCGAAAACATCATCGTGGGCAACACGGTGCTGTATGGCGCGATCAGCGGTGAAGCCTTCTTTGCCGGTGTTGCGGGTGAACGTTTCGCGGTGCGCAATTCGGGCGCAATCGCCGTTGTCGAAGGCACCGGCGATCATGGCTGCGAATATATGACCGGCGGTGTGGTGGTCGTTCTGGGCAAGACCGGGCGCAACTTTGCGGCCGGTATGTCGGGCGGCGTGGCCTATGTCTATGACGAGGCTGGCAACTTTGCCGATCTGGTCAATCCGGCACAGGTCGACATCCTGCCGATCAGCGCGGCGCGTGATGAAGAGGACGGCGCAGGCCGTCCGCAGCAGCGCACCGTCTCGGTTCAGGATCTGGGCATGGGCGACATGCTGCGTCACGATGCCGAACGTCTGCGCATTCTGCTCGAACGTCACAAGCTCCACAGCGGCAGCAAGCGCGCCGCCGATCTGCTGGAAGATTGGGACAACGCGCTGACCAAGTTCGTCAAGGTCATGCCGCGTGATTATGCCAAGGCGCTGCGCAGCTTTGAAGCTGAGCGTCTGGCCGCCGAAACCGTGGCCGCAGAATAAGTTCGAGAAGGAAGGAATTACACATGGGCAAGGAAACCGGCTTTCTCGAGCTTGACCGTCAGGACCGCACCTATGCGGACCCGAAGGAGCGCGTGAAGCATTACAAGGAATTCGTGATCCCGCATGCCGAGCCTGCGCTGAAAAGCCAGGCCTCGCGCTGCATGAATTGCGGCATTCCCTATTGTCACAACGGCTGTCCGGTGAACAACATCATCCCGGACTGGAACCATCTGGTCTATGAAGGCGACTGGCAGAATGCGCTCGAAGTGCTGCATTCGACCAACAACTTCCCGGAATTCACGGGGCGCATCTGCCCCGCTCCGTGCGAAGCGGCCTGTACGCTGAACATCATTGACCAGCCGGTGACGATCAAGTCGATCGAATGTGCGATCGTCGACAAGGGCTGGGACAATGGCTGGATCACCGCGCAGGTGCCCGCCAAGAAGACCGGCAAGTCGGTGGCCGTGGTGGGTTCGGGCCCGGCCGGTATGGCCGCGGCCCAGCAGTTGGCGCGTGCCGGTCATTCGGTGACGGTGTTTGAAAAGAACGACCGCATCGGCGGGCTGCTGCGTTACGGCATCCCCGACTTCAAGATGGAAAAGCACCTCATCAACCGCCGCATGGTGCAGATGGAAGCCGAAGGCGTGGCATTCCGCACCTCGGTCGAGGTGGGCGTGCATGTTTCGGTGGAATCGCTGAAGGAAAACTTTGACGCCATCGTGCTGGCGGGCGGTGCGGAAGATCCGCGTCCGCTCAACATTCCGGGTTATGAACTGCCCGGCGTGCGCTTTGCGATGGAATTCCTGACGCAGCAGAACAAGCGCGTTGCGGGCGACGATGAAATCCGCGCCGCGCCGCGTGGCAGCCTGACCGCCACGGGCAAGCATGTCGTGGTGATCGGCGGGGGCGATACGGGCAGCGACTGTGTTGGCACGTCCAACCGTCAGGGCGCGCTGTCGGTGACGCAGCTGGAAATCATGCCCGAACCGCCGGTGAAGGAAAACAAGGCGATGAGCTGGCCCAACTGGCCGCTCAAGCTGCGTACGTCGAGCAGCCATGAAGAAGGTGTGGCCCGTGAATTTGCCGTGCTGACCAAGCGCTGCGTGGGCGAAAACGGGGTCGTCACCGGCCTCGAATGCGTCCGCGTCGAATGGGAAGGCGGCAAGATGGTCGAAGTGCCGGGCAGCGAATTCACGCTCAAGGCCGACCTCATCCTGCTGGCCATGGGCTTTGTCGGCCCGCGCAAGCAGGGTCTGCTCGATCAGGCCGGCGTGACGCTGGACGCGCGCGGCAATGTGAAGGCCGACACCAACACCTATCGCACCAGCGACGACAAGATCTTTGCCTGCGGCGACATGCGCCGTGGTCAGTCCTTGGTCGTGTGGGCCATCCGTGAGGGCCGTCAGGCCGCCCGCGCGGTGGACGAAGCGCTGATGGGCGTGACCGAACTGCCGCGCTGATCAAGCGCGATTAGTGCAAGAATTAAGCGCTGACGGGGCCGACCTGTCAGCGCTTTTTCTTTTGCCTGTCGCTTGGCTGGCCGGGATGTTGGCGTAGAATGGGCAAAACTCACCGGAGTCGATGCCCATGTTCCTCGACACAAGCGATCCCTGGCCGCCTCACGAACCTTGGAGCCCGGCCCCACGGCGCGAAAAACCGCAACTGAGCCGTCCGAGGGAGAAAATGGTCATTTCACTTGTCGGGCTTAATCTCTTGCTGCTTTTCGTGGCGCCCATCGCGGGTATGACATTTTTCGACATTGCCGTGGCCATCTGGCATAGGCTTTAAGAACCCGCCGCCTGCTTCATCGCTGCAGCCAGTTTGTTGTGATAGTCGAATTGCTCGTACTTGGGGCCGTTATAGGCTCTGGCAAAGGCGCGGCAGGTTTCCGCATTGGTGGACAGCGCCGCCATCTCGTCCTGCAAATTGTTGGCTTCGACGTAATAGGCCAGCAATTGGTAATGCCCGGCCTCTGATGCGACGGTTGATAGCGCCATTTCGAAGGGGGAGGCGAAGTGAAAATCGTCCCAATACTCGCCCAGAACCTGAAATTTTCCCCATGAGCAGGCCATGAAGGCAGCATCGACCTGTCCGGTCACGACAGCATCCAGCAACTTTTCCCAGCTGTTTTCATTGTAGCCGCCCGACTGCGGGTTGCTGAAGCTGCTGATCGAATATTTGCCGCCGGTGTATTTGTGGAATTTGTGGCGTTCAAACAGGATTTTAGGGCGCTTGTCTTTGTCAAAGCCGCTGCCGGCGGCCTCGACCTTGCCGACGGCGGACAATTGCTTGGCGCTGACTCCCAAGCGTTTGGCGATCAGGCTGGCCTGATCGGCACTCAACGCTGCCGTATTGCTGCTGGTGAAAGTGTGGAGCAAGGCTTTGCGAGAGAGGTTGCACCACAGGCCATCCGGGTGAACGCCAATGGCTTTTTGCAGTTCTGTGATGGTCATAAATCCCCTTTCGTTAAAAAAGGGAACCTATGTTTACCATTTTGGCAATTTAGGAAACATCATATTCACCAAAAATCATTGCGCAGCCCAATCCACCGGATCGCGCGCCACAGAAACGAGAAATTCATTCGCCTTTGAAAAATGACCGCTGCCAAACCACCCATTATAGGCCGACAGCGGGCTGGGATGGGGTGCGTTCAGCACTAGATGACGCCCGTCCAGCAAGCCCGGCACGCGCGCGGCCTTTTTCTGCGCATGGCTACCCCACAGCATGAAGACGCAGGGTTGCCGCCCCCCCGCCACCGCCGCGACGCAGGCATCGGTGATCGCCTCCCAGCCTTTTTTCTGATGCGATCCGGCCTTGCCCTGCTCAACGCTCAAGGCATTGTTGAGCAGCAGCACCCCTTGCCGCGCCCAGCCGGACAGATCCCCATGGGCGGGCGGGACAAAACCGACGTCTGCCTTCAACTCTTTGTAAATATTGGCAAGGCTGGGCGGGATCCGCACGCCACGTGGCACCGAAAAGCTCAGCCCATGGGCCTGACCGGGGCCGTGATAGGGGTCCTGCCCCAGAATCACCACCTTGACCGCATCCAGCGGGGTCAATTCCAGCGCAGCAAAACGCTGATCGCGCGGGGGATAGATCACCTTGCCCGCCGCCTCTTCGGATTGCAGGAAATCGAACAGCGATCCGGCCTGCGGCGTCGAGAGCACAGGCGCCAGCGCATCACGCCAACTTGTGGGAACTGCGTCACTGGCCGTCATAATCTGCCTTCCTGCCTTATTCAGGGCTTTTCACAAAGCTCGCTTCGTCCTAAGCATTTTGGCACAATGGCTGTCTATCTCCACGAAGAAGATCTCCCCGAAGGCGTGCTGGCTCCCGGCCCGATTGCGGTGGATACCGAAACCATGGGCCTTATCACGGCCCGCGACCGGCTGTGCGTCGTCCAGATTGCCGATGGCAAGGGCGATGAACATCTCGTCCGCTTCAAACCGGGCAGCGATTATGCCGCGCCCAATCTGAAGGCGGTGCTGGCCGATCCGGAGCGGGTCAAGATCTATCACTTTGCCCGTTTCGACATTGCCGCGATCCAGCACTATCTGGGCGTGGTGGCGGCCCCGGTGTTCTGCACCAAGATCGCCAGCAAGCTGGTACGCACCTATACCGATCGCCATGGCCTGAAGGATCTGGTCCGCGAATTGCTTGGCAAGGAATTGAGCAAGCAGCAGCAGTCGAGCGATTGGGGCGGCGCGGAACTGTCCGATGCCCAGCGCGAATATGCGGCCAGCGACGTGCGCTATCTGCACGCGGCCCATGCCATTCTGGTCACGCGTTTGGAACGTGAAGGGCGCACCGCTCTGGCGCAGGCTTGCTTTGACTTCCTGCCCGCACGGGCGGAACTCGATCTGGCCGGGTGGCCCGACCACGACATCTTCAGCCACATGTCGGCTTGAGTTAGCACCTTGACCATCGGTGCCGATCTTCTGCGCAACCGCCGCCGCGCCAAAGCCGCGCCCGGCGGAGCGCATGATCGCATGATCCGTTTCCTGTTTTCGGCATTGCCCATCGGCGTGGGCATGATCACCGCCGTCATGGTGGTCAGCCCGATCTTTCCCCATGGCGAAGTTTCGTTCCTGCTTGACCGCAACAAAGTGGCGATTGCCAAGGAGCGGCTTGCCGTCACGGCGGCCAGCTATCGCGGGACCGATGACAAGGGGCGCGCCTTTGAATTGAACGCAGGGCAGGCGGTGCAGCATTCGGCGCAGGTTCCGATTGTCGAAATGCGCCAATTGAACGCCAGCCTGGGCATGGCCGATGGCCCCGCAATCGTCGAGGCCCCATCGGCGCGCTATGATCTGAACCGCGAGGTGATGCAGGTTGCCGGTCCCGTGCGCCTTTCCGAAGGCGATGGCTATCGGATGCAAACCAGCGATGTCGCCATCAACCTCAAAAATCGTCGGGCAACCGCCACCGGCGGCGTAACGGGAACGGTGCCGGCCGGCACATTTTCCGCAGAACGCATGTCAGCCGATATTTCGGAGCGAAAGATCGTTCTGGAAGGGCGGGCAAGATTGCGCATGACGCCCAGCAAGATGAAGATTCCCCAATAAGGGATTAGCACTAATTTCCAATTTCACGAAGCCGCGGCGCAAACGTGGCTTCACCCAGGGCCAGCCTTGGGCTAAGAGCCAGGTCATGCCTAATATGTCAAAGCTTGCCCCTTACCACCGCCTCCTTGCCTTGAGCGCGCTTTGCGTTGCGCTGGGCGGACCTGCAAGCACTTCGCTCGCCCAAAGCGCGGCCCGGTACGACAGCGACAAGCCCGTTGATTATGCCGCCGACCGGATCGAGGTGCAGGATAAGGCCAAGCGCGTGCTGCTGACAGGCAATGTCGATATTACGCAGCAAGATCTGCGCATGCGCTCTGCGCGCACGACGGTGGCCTATGACAGCCAGGGTGCCGACAAAAATGATATAAAAATTCAGCGGATCGATGCCACCGGCAACGTCGAAATCACACAAGGCGACGATCGCGTTTGGGGCGATCTGGCAACCTATGATTTTTCCCGGCGCGTGATCACGGTGGTGGGCAATGTGCGGCTTCAAAATGCGCGCGGTAATGGCAAGGGTGAGAGATTGGTCATCGACCTTGATCGGCACATTTCCAATTTCGTGGGCGCGTCTTCGGGGTCGGGCGACAAGAGTAGCGGCGGCCGCGTGACGGGCAGCTTTACGGTCGCCAAACGAAACGCGACAACACCATAAGCATCCCTGTGGCACCGGGCGAACACCGATATTTTGGTTCGCAATATTTCACGCTTTTCCCAGATAGGGTCAAATTGGCGTCCGCCAAGCGCATGGCGGAACGGGCCTATCGACGCCAGATTTTGTACTGAGCCCGGAATATTGCAAAGCGCGCGCGCCAACCAAAATGGCCCTTTGCAAATAGAGATGCCATGCCTTTTTGGCTTTTCGGCAATCATTTGGACTGAGTCGTCGATGCCAACATCAACAAGCGCGGCCTGCCGAGAGATCGGAAAAAGCGGCGAAATATCAACACCAATCCATCAGGTACAATTTTGGCACAGAATAAGTATGTTTACTTAAGCAATCGCCGAAGAATGTAGCTTGCAAAAATCACGGCTCCGGTTAGATATGTTGCATCTGCGAATAAAATTGAGGCGATAGATACAATGACAAGCCCCACCCTAGAAGGCGCTTCGCACGAAGGAAAAGTTGCACTGATCACTGGTGTAACTGGCCAGGATGGAGCCTATCTGGCACGCCTCCTTTTGGAAAAGGGCTATGAAGTTCACGGCCTTAAGCGCCGATCGTCCTCTTTTAACACGGGCCGCGTAGAAGACATCTATGAAGACCCCCATGTCGAGAACGCCCGTTTCCATCTCCATTATGGCGATTTGACGGATTCCACGAACCTCATTCGCATTGTTCAGCAGGTTCAGCCGGACGAAATCTACAATCTGGCGGCACAGAGCCACGTGCAGGTCAGCTTTGACACGCCCGAATATACGGCCAATGCCGACGCCATCGGCACGCTGCGCCTGCTCGAAGCTATCCGTATTCTGGGGCTGGAAAAGAAGACGCGCTTCTACCAGGCCTCAACCTCGGAACTTTACGGCCTGGTGCAGGAAGTGCCTCAGCGCGAAACGACGCCCTTCTACCCGCGCTCGCCCTATGGCGTGGCCAAGCTTTATGGCTACTGGATCGTGGTGAACTATCGCGAGGCCTATGGCATTCATGCCAGCAACGGCATCCTGTTCAACCACGAAAGCCCGCTGCGCGGCGAAACTTTTGTCACGCGCAAGATCACCCGTGCGGCCGCGGCGATCTCGTTGGGTCGTCAGGAAAAGCTGTATCTGGGCAATCTGGACGCCAAGCGCGACTGGGGCCACGCACGCGAATATGTCGAAGGCATGTGGCGCATGTTGCAGCAGGACGAAGGCGACGATTACGTTTTGGCCACGGGCGAAACAACCGAGGTGCGCGAATTTGTGCGCTGGGCGTTTGAAGATGTGGGCATTGATCTGGAATTCACCGGCGATGGCGTCGAGGAAAAGGGCATCTGCAAGAAGACCGGCAAGGTCATCATTGAAATCGACCCGCGCTATTTCCGCCCGACCGAGGTGGACCTGCTGATCGGTGACCCGGCCAAGGCCAAGGAAAAGCTGGGCTGGACGCATAAGACCACCGTTCGCGAACTGGCGCGCGAAATGGTTCAGGCCGATCTTGAAGTCATGCGCGACGCGCCCATCGCCAAGTTCCAGTAAGGAAGCGCAATGTTTGATCTTTCGGGCAAGCGCGTTTTCGTTGCCGGCCATCGCGGCATGGTCGGCAGCGCCGTGGTGCGGCGGCTTGCCGGCGAAAATTGCGAAGTCATCACCGCAGGACGCGCCGATCTGGACCTGATGGATCAGGCCGCCGTGCGTGGCTGGATGGCGAAGGAAAAGCCCGATGTGGTCGTGGTTGCCGCCGCCAAGGTGGGCGGCATTATGGCCAACAACACCTATCCGGCTGACTTCCTTTATAATAACCTGATGATCGAGGCGAACCTGATCGAGGCATCGCATCGGGTTGATGTGGGCAAACTGCTGTTTCTTGGCTCTTCCTGCATTTACCCCAAATTTGCGACCCAGCCGATTACCGAGGATGCGCTGCTGACCGGCCCGTTGGAACCGACCAACGAGTGGTATGCGATCGCCAAAATTGCCGGGATCAAGCTGTGCGAATCCTATCGGGTCCAGCACGGCGCCGATTATATCAGCGGCATGCCCACCAACCTGTACGGTCCGGGCGACAATTACAACCTTGAAACCAGCCATGTGATGCCGGCCTTGATCCGCAAGGTTCACAATGCCAAGCAAAGCGGCGGTACGGTCGAGGTATGGGGCACCGGCACGCCGCGGCGTGAATTCCTGCATGCCGATGATTGCGCCGATGCCTGCATCCATCTGCTCAAGAATTATTCGGCGCAGGAACACGTCAACATTGGCTTCGGCTCGGATGTTTCGATCCTCGAACTGACGCAACTGGTGATGGAAGTCATCGGTTATGAAGGCGAGATTGTCCATGATCTGTCCAAGCCTGACGGCACACCGCGCAAGCTGATGGATTCCACCCGTCTGCACGATTTGGGCTGGAAGCCCAAGATCGGGCTGAAAGAGGGTATTGCGGACGCCTATAGCCACTTTCTGCAAGAGATTGCCTGATGGCTGAGGCGCTTCGGCTCGCCATCGTCGGGCTGAATTATGCGCCCGAGGAAATTGGCATCGCCCGTTACACCGCCGACATGGCCCGTGCGTTGACCGCGCGCGGACATTCGGTTTCGGTAATTTCGGGCAAGCCCTATTATCCGGCATGGCATGTTCCGCAGGAATGGCGCGGAGGCTGGCGCAAGTCGGTCGAGGACGGGGTGTCGATCACCCGTTGCCCCCTCTATGTCCCGGCCCAACCCACCGGACTGAAGCGTATCATCCATCTGGCCAGCTACGCTTTGAGCGCGCTTGGCCCTGCCATCCGTCTGGCCCGCAAGAATCGCCCTCAGGTGGTGTTCTGCATCGCCCCTGCCCTTCTCAGCGTGCCGGTGGCTTGGATCGCGGCCCGTATGTCGGGGGCGAAATTGTGGGTGCATATTCAGGATTTCGAGGTCGAGGCTGCCTTTGCCACCGGTTTGGTGCAGGAAAAGAGCGGCTTGGCCAAATGGGGCGCCAAGGCCGAAGCCTTGCTGCTGGGGCTGGCCGATATTGTATCCTCGATCAGCCCACAGATGGTTGCCAAACTTCATGAAAAAGGCATCCCTGCTGCGCGCACCATCGAAATCCGCAACTGGGCCGACAGCACGATCCAGCCCGATCCCAGCCATGGCGGCGCCTATCGCGCCGAGTGGGGGCTGGAGGGTAAAAAAGTCTGCCTCTATTCGGGCAATATCGCCAACAAACAGGGCATCGACATCCTGATCGAGGCCAGCCGCAAGTTGCAGGACCGCGATGACATTGCCTTTGTCATCTGTGGCGACGGGCCCAACCGCGCAAGATTGCAGGAATTGGCCCAAGGCTTGCGCAATATCCAGTTTCACGGGCTGCAACCCTCGGCGCGCATGGGGGAATTGCTGGGTCTGGCCACCATTCATCTCCTGCCCCAAATTCCGGGCGCGGCGGATCTGGTTTTGCCATCAAAGCTGACCAATATGCTGGCGTCCGGGCGCCCGGTTGTCGCCACGACCGAACAGGGCACAGGTCTGTATGACGAAGTGGATGGTTGCGGACTTTGCACCAAGCCCGGCGATGCCGCCGCCTTGGCACAGGCCATCGTCACTTTGGCCGATGATCCGGAAACCTGCGCCGCCATGGCTGCCGTCGGCCGCGAACGGTCGGTGGAGCGATGGTCGATGCAATCCATCATCGGCCGCCTAGAAGCACGCGCCACCCAATTGGTGGGCGGAGGCCAAAGGTGACAACCCCCGCCATGCCCTCTGGCGAGGCATCAAGCGTTTCACCACATGGCGCGGCGCCAAAACCGGGAAAGTTGCGCAAGGCGCTGTTTTCACGGCTGGGGCGCGGCACATTGGCCGGCATTTACGCCCAATTCATCCAATTGGCCATCCAACTGATTTCCGTGCCGGTTTTGACCAGCCATTGGGGGCTGGCCGGATATGGCGCATGGGTGCTGCTGTTCACGGTTCCGCAAATGCTGGCCATGGCTGACCTGGGCCTGACGGCGGCAGGCGCCAATGCCATGACGTCGGCAACGGCGCAGGGCCATTTCGAAAAAGCTGCTCGCATTCACACCAGCCTGCGCTGGACATCCTTGTTGATGGCGCTGACGGTGGGGTCGATTATCGGCATCTATGTGCTGGGTTTGCGCCCGCAGACGCTCGACTTTGCCCAGCCATTTACCCATGGCCGCGCCTGGGTGACGGTATTGGCTATGCTGGCTTATACCGTTCTGGCGATGCAAAATGCCGTGACCGCCGCCGGATTTCGCGCCGCAGACGCTTTTGCCACCTGGCAGACGGTCTATGACACCTGCCTTTTGACCGAAACGCTTGCCGCTCTGACGGTGGCGGCGATTGGATATGGGCCTGAAGAAGTGGCCTTGACCTATTTGGCCTGCCGCGCGCTTTTTTCTGGCTTGCTGGGCCTGTTCCTTCGCAGAATCGCGCCCTGGAGCGCATTGGCCGGCTGGCGCTTTGACAGCGAAGAAATCAGGCGTTTGATCAAACCTGCCGTGGCCGCTTTCATGTTGCCCGCGGCCCAAGGCGTAACCTTGCAAGGGTCGGTCATGGTCATTGGCGCCATGGCCGGTCCGGCGGCTGTTCCCGCCTTTTCGACATTGCGCACCATCAGCCGCACAGCGTTGCAATTCACCTATCGCTTCAACTTTGCGTCTATGCCGCGCTACACGGTGCATCACGCAACCGGCAATGAAGCGGGCAAAACGATGCTGGTGCTGGCCAATCTGGCCGTTGCAGCCTTGTTGCTGTTGCCCGCGGCGCCTGTGCTGTTCCTTTTGGGAAAACCGATCATCGCGATCTGGACCCATGGCGTTGTCCATCCCTCGACCGCGCTGCTGGGGTTGATGCTTGCGGCCATGGTTCTGAACGGATTATGGGTGCCCATGTCCAATCTGATCTGTGCGATCAATGAACATGCGCGGTTCACCTATTTCTATCTGTTTTGCAGCCTTGTGTCGGTGGCCCTGGGCGCTTTGGCCGTTCGCCATAATGGCGTAGAAGGCATGGGCATGGCCATGGTCGCGCAGGAAATCGTGATGGCGGCGTGGGTGTGGCGCATGGCCATCAGACGCGGCATGATCCGGTGGGACATGGTCAAACCCGCCGTCCGTAATGCAACTGAACGCCTGCATGGCAAGGGAAAGAAGTGAGCGTGAGCGACGGGCTCAAAATTGGGGGGCCTTTGGCCGGGCGGCGCATCGGGTTGATGATCGTATCGGCATCGCGCAATGCAGGCGGCGTGTTTGAAGCCGTCGTGGCCCATGCCGAAATGATCCGCGCGCTGGGCGGAGAGGCGGTGGTCTTTGCCATTGCCGATGAACATACCGAGCAGGACAGCGCTCGCTTTGGCCCGACAAAGGTCATCGCCTGTACGGGCAAAGGTCCGCGTCAGATTGGCTATGCGCCCGAACTGGTCAAGGCGCTTTTGGCCGAAAACCTTGATTGCCTGCACCTGCACGGCATATGGATGTATCCATCGCGCGCCGGGGCCGTTTGGGCGGCGATCACCCAAAAGCCCTATTTCGTTTCCCCCCATGGCATGCTGGACCCATGGATCTTTCAACGCAGCCCCTGGAAAAAGCGATTGGCCCGTTGGGCATGGGAAAAGGACAGTTGGCAACGCGCCAGCGCGATCCACGCTTTGACCGCGCGTGAGGCACGCGACATCGCCAACCGCACAGGTCGCAGCGACAGTCTGATTATTCCCAACCCCGGCCCGGATCCAGTGTCGGCCATTTCCCCAACCGCGCGCGCGCCGGTCATGCTGTATATCGGTCGAATCCATACCAAGAAAAACCTGCTTCCCTTGGTGCAGGCATGGCACGGAATGGAACATCCCCAAGGCGCGGTGCTGAAAATCGCAGGATGGGGCGATGATCAGGATGTGGCCGCGCTGCAATCCGCCATTGCCGCGGGTGGCGGCCGAGTCGAGTTCCTTGGCCCGGTGTTTGGCCCCGATAAACAGGCCTTGCTCGACGAGGCTCGCTTTATGGTGCTGCCCTCATTATCCGAAGGGCTGCCCATGGCGATATTGGAGGCCTGGGCCGCGGGCATGCCGACGATTATGACCCGTGAATGTAATCTGGACATGGGCTTTTCATCGGGGGCAGCGCTGGAATGCGGCTTTGACGCGCCTTCTATTGCCGCATCCTTGGCACAAGCATGGTCGATGGACCATGACGATTGGCATTCGCGCGCCGACGCAGGGCGACAGCTGGCGGCATCGGTGTTTTCAGCCACGGCTGTTACCGCGCAATGGGGGCAGGCCTATGAGGCCGCCATCGCCAAGACGGAGGGACATCGATGAGCGCGTCCGTCACAACGATCATCCTCACCTTTAACGAGGAAATCCATATTGCCCGCTCAATCGCCAGCGCCAAGGCGTTTAGCAGCGATATTCTGGTGGTGGATTCCTTTTCAACCGACCGGACCGTGGAAATCGCCAAGGCCGCCGGCGCGCGCGTAATGCAGAACAAGTTCGTCAATCAGGCCCGACAGTTCAATTGGGCGCTGGACCATGGCGAAGTGGCAACCGACTGGATCTTGCGGTTGGACGCCGACGAAATCATTGGTGCCGATCTGGCCAAACGCATCAACGGTGATCTGGCGGGCTTGCCGGGCGATGTGACCGGCGTCACATTTGACCGGCGCCACATTTTTATGGGGCGGTGGGTCCGCCATGGAGGTCGTTACCCGCTGCGCCTGTTGCGCCTGTGGCGCAACGGCAAGGGCGCGGTCGAGGACCGTTGGATGGACGAACATGTGGTCATCCACGAAGGCCGGATCATCCATATGCCCGGACAATTCGATGATGCTTCGTTGATGGATCTGACATTTTTTACCGCCAAGCATAATGCCTATGCCACGCGAGAGGCGATTGAGGTTCTCAACGCCCGCTATGGCCTGTTTGCCGATGCTGCGCATGATACGGCCCATAACATGGGGCGCCAGGCACGCGTCAAACGCTTCGTCAAAGAGCGCATCTTTAACAATATGCCCTTTGGCACCGGGCCGCTGGCCTATTTCCTGTACCGCTATGTCATCCAATTGGGCTTTTTGGACGGAAAGACGGGCCTGATCTATCATTTCCTGCAAGGTTTCTGGTATCGCTTTCTGGTCAACGCCAAGATTGTGGAGCTGGAACGAGTCATGCAGGATGCCCATTCCCGCGAAGATCGCATCGCAGCCTTGGCTGCGGCTACGGGATTGCGGCTATGAGGGATCATTCTCCGCATGTTCTGCAAGCGGGTGAAAGCGGATCGCGCCAGGGGGGCGCCAGCTTTTCCTTGCGCATCCGGCTGGAGCGTTTGGCCTTTATGGTCGGATGGTTGCTGCTGGCCCGCTGGACACCACCACAGATGCGGGCGTGGCGGCGGGTAGTCCTGCGTATGTTTGGCGCCAAAATCGCTCCCGGCGCCAATATCTATTCCAGCGCGCGCATCTGGTATCCCCCTTTTCTTGAAATGGGTGAAGGCGCAACATTGGGGCCGCGCGTGCGTTGCTATAATCAAGCGCCCATTCGCATCGGGGCCTACAGCATCATCTCGCAGGACGCATCGCTTTGCGCAGGATCGCATTTGTATGACGATCCCGATTTTCAGTTGGTGACGCGGCCCATTTCCATCGGAGAGCATGTCTGGATCGCTGCGGAAGCCTTTGTCGGCCCGGGCGTCAAGATTGCGGATTATGCGGTTCTGGGCGCGCGTGGTGTGGCGATGCGTGAATTAACCCGTGGCGGCGTCTATTCCGGCAACCCTGCGGTTAGGCTGAAACAGCGCAAGATGGCCGGTTAGGCAGATAGAGAGAAGCTGAATGCTGATAATAGCCGTTCTGATCCAGCTGCTGGTTCTGGCCGAGATGCGGTACAGGATGCGCGGATTCACGCCCCAAGAAGCGTTCGGATGGTTTTTGTGGCTTTCGCAGGTTGTGTATTTGAACGGCGACTGGATCTATGGGCCGCAATATAACCCCAGCGGCTGGGAAACCTATAGCTATCTGCACCATCCAGAAGGCCAGATTATCTATTATGGATCGATCATACTGATCCTTTGGATTTCGACGATCGGGGTTGGCCGCCTGACCGGCACGACGGCCGGAATCAGCGATTCCCTGAACGCATTGCGCAATCAGGCGCGGAAATATGATACGATTTTCAAAGTACTGGTCGGCTCTATTATTGGCGCACAATGGATATTTCTTAATTGGTCCATTGCCTGGCACAATAACCAATATCTGGCGATGACGGGGCAAGACAGCATGTGGATCGAAGGCCCTGCCGTTGTTGCCATTCAAAGTCTTGCCGGGATGACAGGGTTTATCTCCGCCTTCTATTTGGCGAACAATCTTTCGCAAAGCGGTGGTCCAAAACCATTCGTGTGGACGATCCTGTTTGCGTGGAATATCTGCTTTTCCTTGGCCGCCTGCTCTCGTGCATCCTTTGCCATCTTGATGGTCTTCACGCTGCTTATGCATCTGATCAGCGACAAAAAGAGCAATGTTCGCACGCTCATTCTGACTGCCACGGCCATCTATCTGCTCTTCTGCGCGCTTGCCGGACGAGGGATTGGTGAATTCGGCCTCGGGTCCATCCCAACCATTTTGAGCGCGCCATTCGAAGGCGAGAGCAACGGCGCGGTTGAAGTGGTAGGCAGCATTTTTCAGGGCGTTTTCATTACCGGAGACGGCAATGAATTCCGCGCGGATTTCCCCGCGATTTACAAGATCCTCTCATTTTCGCCCTTCCCCAGCGCGATCGACAATTTCCAAACTTATAGAGAACAATATGCGATGCCGCTTTCGGCTTTCGTTCCAATGAGTGGCTATACAGAAGTTATTGCGTTTGGCCCTGCATACTTCATATTTCTATGGGGCTTTGTGGCAATTTTGATGCGCAAGATATTATTGAGCCAAAAGAAAATTGGACTTTTGTATTTTATACTGAGCGCTACCGTACTTTTCTTTCTTATACAAGGCGGAACATACCCATTAAGAAACTTCTTTAGACCGCTTTTATTTTCCTATATAATTGCATTGTATTTATCAAACCGCAAGAAAACTTCTACATTAAAAAACATCTAGTCCATTTTATGCTGTCTCCCCCATGATCGCCTGCAAAAAGCCTGTTCAAGCCAATCAATACTTGAATTTTACGCGCCTTGTTAAATCGTGATCGTCGTGTGTGGCCATATCAGTATGTCATTTTACATCGATTACAGCCAGGTTTCTCATTCCGCAGCCGCAACCGCCGCTTATGCATCATCCGCATTGGACAATCCGGTCGTCATGGCCGCCGCCCGCGCCAAGTCTGAAGGCACATGGTACACCGTTCTGGCACTTGGCCTTGCGGCCACCTTTGCCATTTTCGCTTTTGGCGAGGACCAAAACAAGCCTTCTTGGGCGCTGGACAAATTATCGTACGCTTCGGAATGCACCTACTCGCTCTATGCAATCCACATGCCCATCGTCGTAATTTTGACAGCGATGCTCGTCCCGAGCCACCTTGGCAGATTCGAGTTAATGTCTTGGAATGCCGTGATATTGGCAGGGATAGTCGCCATACTTTACGCCATTGCGTGGATATTTGCGCGATTGACGGAACAGAACACAAATCAAGTTCGGCGCTGGCTTTCAAACGAATTTCTTCCGAAATGATTGACCAATTTCGATACTGGATAAGCGCGTAATAGGTGTTGTCCCTAGGGCCTGAATAGAATACTTCTCGCAGTCGCGGAATGCATGCGTTCCGCCCGCCTGACATCAAATTTAAGGACCGTGATCGGCTTATGCGTACCGCTTTGGTTGGCTTTACCGGCTTTGTAGGTAGCACCCTGACCCGTGCGCGCGAATTTGATGACATGTACAATTCGCGCAACATCGGCGATATCGCGGGAAAATCCTATGACACGGTGGTTTGCGCGGCTGCGCCCGCCACAATGTGGGCCGCTAACCAGAACCCCGCCGCCGACAAGGCCAATCTTGATGGTTTGTTTGCCGCATTGCGTCAGGCCAAAACGGAACATTTCGTTCTGATCTCGACCATTGCCGTACTCGACAATGCCGCTGCCGGTTATACCGAAACCAATGCCGCCTTCGAAGCTGAAAAAGCCTATGGCCTCCACCGGCGCGAGCTGGAAGAGCGGGTCGCAGGCCATTTCGCCAACAGCCATATCATGCGCCTTCCCGCGCTGTTCGGTCCGGGCATCAAAAAGAACTTTGTGTTCGACCTGATGAACCCCGCCCCGTCCTTCATCAAGCCGGACGTCTGGGAAAAGACGCTTGCGGGCCTTGCCGGCGCCGAGGCTGCCCTGCTCTCGCGCTATTATGCGCTGGATGAGAAGCTGGGGATGTGGGGGCTGGACCGTGCCACGCTCAACGTTTCGCAAGATCGTGAGAATGTGAATGCGATTTTCCACCAGATCAATTTCGTCGCTCGCAATTTCACCAACAGTGAAACGCGTTTCCAATATTACAATATGGAGCGCCTGGCCGACAATATTGATACCGTGATTGCCACCGGTATCGATACGCTGAACGTTTGCTCCGAACCGCTTTCGGCAGCCGAGGTTTGTCAGGAATTGACAGGCGATACATTCGTCAATTCCGCGCCCCCGCTTTGGATCGAGGACATGCGCAGCATTCACGCAGACAAATTTGGCGGCACCGGCCCTTATCTGTTTGATCGAGCCAGCGTGCTTGCCGATCTCAAGGCGTTTTTCGCCACGGAATCCGGCCGATGAAGCTTGCAATCTCGAACATTGCATGGGCGCCTCAGGATGCGCGCAGCGTCTATGCCATGATGCAGGCTCATGGTTTTACCGGACTGGAAATCGCCCCCGGCCTCGCCTTTGCCGGCCAAGAGGACGCCTTTGTCCCATCGGCCGGCGCAGAGGCGGCATTCCGGGCGGATCTGGCCGAATTTGGCCTTTCCTGCGTGTCCATGCAATCTTTGCTGTTCGGTGTTGTGGGCGCAAAACTCTTCGGCTCGGCTGAGGAACTTGCAGCCCTTGAGCGCGGATTGGAACGCGCGATTACACTGGCGGGTCGTCTGGGTATTGGCAATCTGGTCTTCGGGTCACCCGGCAATCGGGTTATCCC
This sequence comes from Novosphingobium sp. Sphag1I, assembly GCF_056279125.1. Classification (NCBI taxonomy): domain Bacteria; kingdom Pseudomonadati; phylum Pseudomonadota; class Alphaproteobacteria; order Sphingomonadales; family Sphingomonadaceae; genus Novosphingobium; species Novosphingobium sp. Sphag1I. The sequence goes on from NZ_JBWBQS010000011.1 coordinate 84,218, forward strand.
CGAAACCATGGCCCATGCTGATGCACAGGCCCATGCCGTGGATGTTTTCCGCCGCCTTGGCGACAAAGCGCAGGCCGCAGGCACGCTTTTGGCGCTTGAGCCAAATCCGGCGGCCTATGGCACCAATTTCATGACCACCGTGGCCGCAGCGGCCGATTTCACGCTGTTGGTCGATCATCCTGCCGTCACGCTCAATTACGACATGGGCGCGCTGTACATGAATGAAGAACAGAACCAGGCAGGCGCGCTTTATCGCCGCGCCGCCGGCAAGGTCAGCCATGTGCATATCAGCGAACCGCAATTGGCCCCCGCGCCTGCCGATACGGCCAGTTTGCAGGCCATTGCCACCGACCTGATCGGGCAAGGCTATGACAAGTGGTTCTCAATCGAAATGCGTGCGCCGGGCGAGAACGGACTGGCCATTATCGATCAATGCCTGGCCGCCACAGCCGGTGCGATTTCTTCGGCAAGGATTGCAGCCCATGCGCAGTGATATGCTGGTTTCCGTCGCGGTCGTCGATGAAGAGGGGCCGCACATCACCATCCCGCGCCTTGCCGCTGTGGCGCGTGCGCTGGAACAGAATTTTCGCTATTTCGAACTGATCTATCTGCTGCGCGAAAGCCAGCGGCCGCAACTCGATCGTTTCGCGGCGGAAATTGCCGGATTGGCCAATTTGCGCATCATTCTGACCGGAGAGGGCACGCGCTTCTATCGCCAGCGCCTCATTGCGACGATGGAAGCGATCGGCGATGTGGTGGCCCTGTATGATCCCGATGATATGCCGATTGAGGATCTGGTCACCCAAATCGGTCATGCCAAGGATCGGGACGAAATCCTGATTGGCTGGCGCCCATCGCGTCCGCCCAGCGGGTGGAGCTATCGTCTGCTCTCTTTGGCGTCGAACAACGTGATTTCGGCGCGGGCCGCGCGCACAATCATCTTGCCGCGCGAACCGCTCAACGCGATTGCCGCGCGTAAAAGCGCATCCATCGATCTGCGTTTCGAAGCCCGCAACGCACCGACACATTACAACCGTTTCGACATCACCACCCCCGTCCGCGCCAAGGCCGGCTTTAGTCAGCGCTATGAATTGCTGATGGAAATTCTGCTGGCAGGGGCGCCGCGCTTTCTAAAGCTTTATGCTGCTTTGGGCTTTCTGGTGGTGGCGGGCTCCACGCTTTACAGCTTCTATGCCATTGCCGTCATCCTGCTGCGCGATCATGTTCAGGAAGGCTGGTTTTCCACCGCCATCATCCAGTCCGGCTCTACCGCGTTCATCGCGGGGGGCATGTCGATTTTGGCGATTGCGCTGGTGGCTGTGCTTGAAGTGTTGAGCGGCGGCAGCGCAAGGATGATCGTGGACGAAATCTCGAACACCAATTTCTTCGACAAGGTGGAAGACCTGAACGTCGAAATGTCGGGCGATACGCCCCCCCTCGGACAAAACGGCATCGGAGAACAACATGTCGCCTGAAGCCTATGCCCAAACCGTTGCCGAGCGTGGCTGGCAAGTGCCAGCATTCCGCGCCGAGCCATTGTTTGAAAAGCGTTCGCGCCACGTCATCATCATCCCCGTCATCAACGAAGGCGAGCGTATCCAGCGCCAGCTTCGCGACATGGCCCAACTGGGCATCACCGCGAAAATTGATACGGTGGTGGTTGACGGCGGCTCGACCGATGGCTCGCTGGAACCGGATTTTCTGAACAGCGTTGGCGTGCGCGCTTTGGTGACCAAGACCGGCAAGGGCAAGTTGTCGGCGCAATTGCGCTGCGGCTATGCTTGGGCGCTGATTGAGGGCTATGACGGCATCATCACCATCGATGGCAATGGCAAGGATGGCGTCGACACGCTGCCCCTGTTCAGTCAGGCGCTGGACGAAGGCTTTGGCTATGTTCAGGCCTCACGCTTTATCAAGGGCGGCCATGCGGAAAACACGCCGCTTTCGCGCTGGCTGGCAATCCGGCTGATCCATTCCCCGGTGCTGAGCATGGCAGCGGGCTATTGGTTCACCGACACCACGCAGGGCTATCGCGCCTATTCCAGCGCCTATCTGCTGGACGAACGGACCCAGCCCTTCCGCGATATTTTCACGCGTTATGAACTGCTCGCTTATCTGACTGTGCGCGCCAGCCAGATCGGATACAAGGTCAAGGAAATCGCGACCAGCCGCATCTATCCGGCCAATGAAGCGATCCCGACCAAGATTTCCGGCATGTCGGCCTTGTGGGATTTGCTGATGGTGCTCAAAGCGACGCTGTTGGGCGAATATCACCCCAAGGCAAAGGTTTAAGCCATGAATGCCAAGCCACAGCCCGATTTTGATGTCGTCATTATTGGCGGCGGTTTTTTCGGCTGCGCGCTGGCGCTGTTTCTGCGCACGATCTTTGATCGCATTCTGGTGCTCGAAGAACGCGATGCGCTGCTCACCCGCGCCTCGCGCGTCAATCAGGCGCGGGTGCATACCGGCTTTCATTATCCACGCAGCTTTGTCACCGCCCTGCGTTCGCGTGAATTGAGCCACCGCTTTTCACGTGATTTCAGCAAGGCCGTGGTCGATGATTTCCAGATGCTTTATGCGATCGCCAGCCGCCGCAGCAAAGTGTCCAAGGCGCGTTTTCTGCGCATGTTCGAAGATATGGGCGCCCCTATCGCCCCGGCCAGCGTGTCGGACGCCGCTCTGTTCGATCCCGAATTGATCGAGGGCGTGTTTGCCTGCACCGAATTTGCCTTTGACTGGTCTGTTCTGCGCGACCATCTGGCCGAGCGTATGGAAAGGCACGGTATCACGCTGCGCCATGGCCAAACCGCCGAAAAAGTGGAATTCCGCGAGGATGCCTGTCTGGTCCATCTCGCATCTGGCGAAGTGGTGAGCGCGCCGCATGTGTTCAACGTCACCTATGGCGGGTTGAACCGTGTGCTGATGAACAGCGGGATTGAGCCGCTGCCGCTGAAATATGAATGGGCCGAATTGGCGCTGGTGGCCCCGCCGCCAGAGATGAAGGGCAAAGCCGTGACCGTGATGGACGGTCCATTCTTTTCAATGATGCCTTATCCGTCGGAAAATCTCTATTCGCTTACCCATGTGCGCTACACGCCGCATATGAGCTGGGTGGACCGCCAGGGAGGACGCTCGGCCTATGCGGTCGGCGATGGGCTGTCCACCAACACGCGCTGGCGTCACATGATGATGGACACCCGCCGCTATATGCCCTGCGCGGGCGATCTGGAGTATGTGAAGTCGGTGTTCGACGTGAAGACGGTGCTGACCCGCAACGAACGCGATGATGGCCGCCCGATCCTTTTGCACCGCCACCATCGGGGGCCGAATTTCTACTCGGTGATGGGCGGCAAGATCGACAACATCTACGACCTTTTTGACGTTATGCCCGCGCTCGATCCCGCCTTTGCCAAGGCCGACATGCGCTATCTTCTGGGCGAGGCATGAGCATTTCCGCACCCGCCGACCAGAGACGCGAAGCCTTGATGGAGCTTGTGCGTTATACCGCCGTGGCTGTGCTGGGGCTGGGGGTCGATGTTGGCATCGGCTATGCCTCACGCCGCCTGCTGGGGGTCCCGCTTGTCGCTGGGGCCGCGCTGGGTTTTCTGGTGGGTGTTGCGTTCAATTATGTCCTGTTTGAATTCTGGGTGTTTCGCCATGGCCGCCTCACATGGCTGCGGCTGGGCAAGGCCTATGCCGCATCGCAAGGCGCCATTATCGTCCGCTTGGGCTGTGTATGGCTGCTGGGACGCCTTCTGGCGGGTATGGCGCAGGCGGATCTGATCGTGCTGGTGGGCGCGGCGGGTATTTCCTTTGTCGTCAATTTCTTGCTGACACGTTTGTTTCTCCGACAAAAATCAACCTAAAAGGGGCCGTGGCGTGACAAAGGCTCATTCTGTTTCTGACCGTATGGCGCCTGTCCTTGTGGCCATGCTGGGCTTTGCTGTCCTGCTGCTGCTTTATGCGCGTTTCACCGCGGTTGACGCGGTGGTAGCGCCCTTTTTGCAAAAGGCCGCTGATCCCTCACTTTATGGGCTGGACGATTACGTCACCCATTCCATGGTTTCGGGATCGACACCATTGCTGGCGCTGCTGGGATGGTTGCATCTTGATGTTACCCAACCGGGGATTTTGGTCACAATCTATCTGGCTACGGGCGCCTTGGCAGGGACGGCGATCTGGCGCGTGCTGGGCAACAGTTTTGGCGTCACCGATCCGTTAATGCGCCTGACCTTGTTGGTGGCTTTGGCGTTTATCGATTTCAAACTGATCCAGTTCAACAAGGCCTCTTGGCTTCAAGAACATAATTTCTCCTTCACCTTCATCGCGCTGGCGCTTCGGGCTTGGTTTGTCTGTTTTCTGATCGAGCGGCGGGTGGTGGCCATGACCGCCCTGCTCATCCCGATCAATCTGCTTTCGCTCAAGGTCGGCTGGCCGCTGGTCGGCTTTGCCGGACTGGCCCTGTTGGCGATGCGCTCGACATCTCCGGCCGCATGGGGGCTGTTATTGCTGTCCATGGCCGGTCCCGGGTGGAGCGCGTTGCACAATATCCAGCCGATGACGCCGGATGAAAAGATGATGATGACGCGGGTGTTGCTTCAGGCTTACCCGCTGGAAGACAATCCTTTTGCCGGCCCCATTTTGCAAACCGCGCTGTTTTTGGGCGCCATGCTTTTCTCCTTTTTGGAATGGCGCAAACTGTCCCCGGCGTTGAAGGCTCCCATTGGCGCCATCCTTCTGGGCAGCATGCTGATCTGGCTGGCGGGCGGCCTCTATCTGACCTGGGGCTGGAAAATCGCGCCCATCCCGGTCGCCGTCCTGCTCAGCCCTGCCCGGGGGCTGGAAACGGCAAGTTTGATTTTCTTCGTTCTGGCGCTCATCCGCCTGAAGGACACACAATGGCTCAATGGACTGGAACGCGCGATGCTGCTGGTCGCGCTGATCGTCCTGAAAGTCACCAGTGATGGCAAGTGGATCAAGCTGGCTCTGGTGATTGCGGTGGCCATGCTTGTGCTGCGCGCCCTGCGCTCCTTGGCGCAAAGGCGCGGGGTCAAGATTTTTGCTCTGGGCGACTTTTTAAGCCTGCCGCTTGCCATGTCCGGTCTGGGTGTGGGGCTGGGCCTGTTTCTGGCGGCCAACCTGTCGGGCGACCGCACGGTCTATCGGCTCGACAGCAAATTGGGCTTTGTCGATCAATCCATTCCTGCCGATGCGTTGGGGCTGCTCTCGACAATTCGCGGCGACCGGGTGGATCGCAGGTTGTTGATCGTGTCGCCCAAAATGAATTGGGTCTTGGCGCCGTGGAATACGATCGCACGCAAAAGCGGCCTTGATGGCAATGTCTATTACCTGTCCTCGCCCGATGCCATCCGCCGTCAGCAGGAGCGGAATGCGACAATAGGCAATGTTCTGAATGGTTTGCGGCATGGTCTGATTGACGCAGACACACAGGCAAAGCTGGCGGCCTGGCATGTCAACCTGATGCTGCCGCGCGAGGCGGCTATGGCCTTGCCCGGATGGCGCATACAGCAGGCCAACGGAAGCTGGGTCGAGTTGAGCGCGCCAACAGATATGGTGCAAAGCAATGGCTGATATTGGAATTATCAGGCGCGTGATGGATGCGCGATGGGCGTTCGGACTGTTCCTGTGCCTGACCTTGCCGATCGTTTTGTCGGGCAATGCCGGACATGATGGGTTGGCCTATGATGCTGTCACATTCCATCTGCCCCAGATCAACTATTTCCTGAACCACCCCGGCGATCTGCTGACCTATCCTGCAACGGCAACCACATTGCCTTTGTACCACGCGCTTATGGGCGTGATCGGACATCTTGCGGGGCTGGCCACGGTGGACAATTCCTCCCTTGTGGTACGGCTGGCCCATTTCATCATCAGCGCTGCGGGTCCGCTTTTGCTGATCCGTCATTTGCGCCGTCATGCCGACCCCGCCATGGCTCTGCTGCTGGCGTTGCCTTTGACGGCCTGTTGGTATGTCATTTCCGGGGCGGTCTATTTCGGGACTGATGGTCCGGCACTGACGCTGGTGCTCATCGCCTTGTTGGGGTGGGAAAGGTCGGGGTTGATCGCCCAAGCGGCGCAACTCCTGCTGATTGCGGGCACGCGGCACCTTTTATTACCGTTTGTCGGACTGTTATATGGCATTCGGGCCTTGGCCACACGTTCTGTGACCAAGATTCTCGCCGTCGGTATCGCGGCGCTGCCCGCCGTGCTGATGCTGGCGGTTTACATCCGGCAATGGGGTGGACTGACGCCGCCGGGCATGGTGGCGGCTTTAAACCCAAAAGGGTTGTTCCCTTATGCCCTGCTCGGTCATCTGGGCGTTGCGGGCATGTGGGGCGTTGGATTTGGTGCGTTACGCTTTCAACAATGGATCACCCTCGGCCGCGAGCGCAGGAATCAAGTCCTGTTCATCGCACTCAATCTCTTGGTTTTGGCCCTGTGGTCGGTCGTACCAACCGACCCGATCCCAGAGGCCGGGCGGTTTGGCTCGATCACATGGAGCCTCGCGCGCATCGGCCTGGTCGGACATCATTCCGTGGCAGTGTTGATCATGGCCATGGCTGGGGCGACGACTCTGCTGCTGATGGCACTGGATTTGAAAGCTGCGGGCCAATTGCCGTCCGAAATCTTGGCCTTGGCGGGCTTTCTTTGCGCACTCATGCTGACGTATGCCGCCTATCAACGCTATAGCGAGCCCATGATATTGGCCGCATTCACGATCGCAGCCAGCAAGACATGTGGCCGCAGCAACATCTCATTGGCGCATGCCTTGCCCTTGCTGGGCCTGTGTCTGATGTCGATTGCGGTGACATTGCACCATCTTCTGCCGATGAAGGGCTGAATCAGGTCTATTACCCAATTGTTGGGAAATCGTTGGAAGGCAATGGCTCTGTGGCTTCAGCCTAAGCGCGCAAAGCGTTGCACCTGTTCAGCGCTGTCGACATGATTGATTGTGTCCACGAGGGGATTGTGGGCAGTGAGGTGCTATGCCCAAGACGCCAGGATGGCGATCGACGACAATCTTCTCGAACGCGACATCAGGATCTTTGCAACAGCCAGGAAATCCTGGCTCTTCCGCGATATTCCGGACGGAGCATCAGCCCGCGCGCATTCGAAGCCAAGGTGGCATAGTGAGATAAGTGACCGGCACAGTCGGAAGTCCCGCCTCACACTCCTTGATCATCCCGATAATCCGCGCCTCGGTGAAACGGCTCTTCCTCATGCGTCTGCTCCTTACAGTGGCAGACTCTACGTCAGATTGAGGGAACTTTCGGGGGGCAAGTCAGAAGCACAATAAAAAAGCCCCTCCTGAAAATAGGAGGGGCTTTCTAAGCTGTAGGCTTAAAGCAACAAATCAGCGCGAAGAAATCACGACTGTCGTATTGCCGTTATTGTCATTGATCACTTCGGTTACGATGAACGAACCAGCCATCGCACCAACCATCGGCAAGGCGAAATTGGACATTGCGTTCCAAGCGCCCAGACTGATGGCCTGAGTGGCCTGAGCTTCGACGCAACGCGTCGCTGCATTCTTACCAGCAACCCGCTTTGCCGAGACAAGGCACGATGCACCCAGGTTACGCTTGGGAGCAGCGTTAACCAACTGGCTCTTTGCAGCAGCCGGAATGGCAGCCGACGAGCGAACCTGCGTGTTTTGAGAGGGCGTGCCGGCCACCAAACCGGCAGCGGCGAGTACCACAAGCATGTTAGTAGCCATCTGAGCTTTCTCCTAGTTAGGTGTAAACCAGTAGCACACTGTGGAGGGCAGAGTCGAGGTTTGATTTCGCACTGCAACAAAACTCTATGCAAAATATATATTTTTGTGCGGGGAAAGTTTGAAAAGTCGATCCAGAGATTTGAATGAAATGGAATTTTTCTATATTTCGGCGCCGATGGCCCATGAACGAATTGGACGCTCAATGCCAAACGCAGGCGTATTTGGACAAAAATTAAGGTGAACTTTCTCCATTACCCCTGCTTGTCGAAATAGGCGTCAGAATACCAAATATAGCCGCTCTTATAGACAACCCGCACGACATACTTATTTTGCTCGCCAGATCGGGTGCCATTATCGTTGGAATTGCGACCGAATGAGAGCCTGCGATTAACCGACAAGACAGGGTTTCCCGTCGGCAGTTTAACCTGATCGATCAAATTACCGTTCATCAAAAGATCTGCGGAAAGAACATTTAATAAATTCAAACCTTTGATCGTGAAGACGCCCGCGCGCCCGTCAATAGAAAGTGGAGTATCGCCCGGTGAAAATTCGCGACTGCTCACACTATAGTAATTGATGGGGGAGCGATCCGCAGCACGCGGACCGTTGTGAAACAGAACCGGGGCGGATAGAATTTGTGCACCTGCGCCACGTACTTCCATGCGATAGGAGCTTGCAGATCCAGATGGACGCATAACGGGTATTTTGAGTGCGCTGAAATTCGAGGCCAATGCACGAAATATACCAGTTTTCAGCACGTTGCCCTCCCCATCCATTAACCGATAGGTCAGATTGAGAGGCTGCGTCGAAGGGTTGATCGCGGCGATTTCAATCGAGCTTTTATCATCGGGATAGATAATTTGCGGTGATGTCAGATAAAATGCTGGTCGCAATGGATATGTTCGTCCCAGGAATTTACTGGAAAACCACAGGTTGATATCGGAACGAGTGTAGCCCCACGTGCTGTCCGGCATGAGGTTTGTGTGTTCAACAAAATCATTAGCGGTTGTAAAATAGACCCAAGGGGATCCCGATTTTATGATTTCGTTCCAATAATCGGTTAGCCTTTGAGTGCCCAGCGCATCCACGCCAAAACCGATATATTGTCCATTTCGCGCACTTCCCCGAAAGTATCCAGGCATCACACTATTGATCCAGAACCTTCCGCTTTTCTGAATGTTCAGTGAGAAATTCCGGTTGGAGTCAGCCGCGCTTCCCGTGCCTGCGCTTGAGAAATTATAGGCAGCATCCCAATTGGGCGCTAAGCGCGAGGCAATGGCCATCTTTTGTCCCGGCGCTTCATTGGCCACCCCGATATCGCCGGCCAAAAACACCTTGTAACCTGCCTTGGCCAAGCGTTGCCGCAGCGTGGACCAAAAATCTGCTGACAATTCGCGCGAGCCATAAAAGAAGACGATCAGGCGACCGTCCCTTTGAATTGCCGGATTTGAATATTTACGGGCGATATCATAGGCGCCGGTGATAATATTGAACATGTCATTTTCAATGCCGGGGTAATATCCTGCATCAATGCAAGGTGCGACAGCGATGGATGACTTTTCTAGAAACGCTACCATTTTTTCATAAGCAGACAGGCCGGGCGCCTTACCATTTATTTGCGGATTTATCTCGTAGCTCAACCCATTAACGCCGGTATTTTTGAGCATTGCAACAAATCTATTTTGAAAGTCAGCACCTGACTTGTCATCCGGCATCATCAGCGTGATGGGATAGGTCGCACCATATTGCATATGCGTATCATTGGGCATGACTGGATAATAATGGGCCCACACGAACTTGGGCATGGGCGCTTGCGCTTCGCCTATATGCGGAAGTGAGGCACACATCAGCATCCCCAGTGTGAACAATGCCTTTTTCATAGGGTGAGTCCCTTCTTTCCTGCGCCCGGTGCAGGGTGATGGCCCTAAGCACTAAATGGGTTTGGGTGAGTGCTGACTGAACGATTTGAACCTTGGCTCGAAATCCTCGCCTGTCACTCGGTTCCCAATCCGCAGCAACACCCGAGATTGGATTTTTGCATTTCCTACATGTACCGATATGGTTAGCACTCCTTTCAGTTAGACTCGAAAGGACGAGCTATGTTGACCCCTATCAAAATCCCATCCGGCTATATCACGCCCACGGCCATGACGTTTTCGGCGCCCGATAATTCCGCGAATTTTGTATCGAGCACCAGTCCTCTTCCTGTGACCACGACGGGCGGACCTGCAACGGCCCTCTCCGGTCAGGCCAGTTCGAGCATCAGCGTTGGCCCCTATCTGCCCGTCATCGGGCGCAGTGTAATCCTGGCTCTTTCGGGCACATGGGAGGGGAATGTTTCCATCGAACGTTCAACCGATGGAGGCATCACATCTTTGCCCATTACCATCGGCGGCGCGCCTTCGGGCGTTTTTTCGACCAATTGCTGCGAGGCGATCTGGGATGAGAGCGAAGTGGGAGCGCAGCTGTATTTGCGCATGACCATCATTTCGGGAACCATTAACTACCGGGTGGCGCAATGATTGATTTGGTTTCACGCCGATTGGCGACGCAGGCCGCCAGCAACGCCGCCGCTGCCTTACGCGCCGCGCAGACCCGCTCGATTGTCCCCACCCAAATCGGTGCCGTGGGGGACGGATTGTCCGGAACCGCAGACCAAGGCGGTTTTGATGCCGCATTGTTGAACATGATTTCATCGCGTTCGGCCGCCCCCACGGGCGTGCTCGGGCCGTTGGAATATCAAAATGGCATCGTGATCGAACCGGGGATCTATGATGCGGGTGATCTGACGCTGACTGACGGTTCGTTGCGTCTTGTCGCGCGCATTCCCTGGACGGTTGTGATTCGAATCCCGGATGGCAAATATTTCTGCCAGCAGACCGGCCAACCCTTTTCGATTGTTTGCGACGGCATCATCTTTGTCGGCGGCAAGGGCGCGTACAAATCGACGCGCACGGCCGTCAACGTCATCAACCTTTGCCAATTCACCCGCTGCCTGTTCTACAACTATACCGAATGCGCGATCAGCAACAATTCCTCGGACAGCCCTTACCTCAAGGTAAAGGACTGTTTTTTCGCGGGAAAGCCGGGCAACTCGACCGTCGGGATTGCGTGGGGGGGCTACGTCGATCAAATGGTGATCGAGGATAACAGCTTTGGCCCGAACGAATATCATATCGCCGTTGGCCCCTATCTTTCGGGCAGCTTTCACATTCGGCGCAATGACTTCATCGGCCAGGCCAGTTTGCCGACCAAAGCGGATATTTGGCTAAAGCCCAACGTGTCCGACAGTGGCGACACGAATGGCGGCCATGGCTCGATGATCGAGGCCAATAAGTTCGGCGCCGAGGGTCAGGTTGCGGGGCAATGCGGCCCGCGCGTCCTGATCGCGACCGAGGACACGTCCTCCGGCACCGATCGCGCCACCTATCGCCCCAGCACGACCGACACCGGCTATCTCTCCGGCTTGCGCATTCAGAATAATCGAGTGGCCTCAATTACGTCGCCCAATGTTCCTTTTATGCGCTCCTACATTTCCAATTTGCGCGGCATGCGTATGGGCGGCGACATCTATGTCGGCGGCCAATATACCCATGTTATTGAATGGCCAAACGGACGATCGCCTAATTATTCAAACACCAACAGCGATTTTGAGTTTGACGATGCCAGCGGGACGGTTCCCTTGGCATTTTCCAGCCATCTGTGCGGCCGCTTGCGCGACTGGGCCTGCTATTGGCCGGGTGATGTCAACCGGGTCGAACTCTATCCGGTCAGCGACAACCCGAAGAACGTCTGCCTGCTCAACGGGGTAAGCCAGATCATGCGCACCCCGATGAGCGGGGTAACCAGAGTTCGTACTGGCGATACAAGCGGCGGTCAGGATTGGGATCTGGTCACGGTGGGTGCGGCCGGGGGCGGCATGGTTTCCGGGTTCACCGCCGCCAGTTTGCCCAACGGGGAAGGCACTATTTTCCTGGAATTGGCATTGCAAAGAGCCCCGATCCGAAGCGTGTCGCAGGTTACCGTCGAAGTCTTCAATTATGCCAACAACCTGCTCGCCTTTCAACGAACGGTTCCTTTGCCGGAAACGGCCGGGCGCCTCATTCAGCCCGTAAGCCTGCCTGCCCATGCCTCGCCATCGACATGGCAGGTCCGGGTAAAAGCGCCTGTGATTACCGCGGGCAGCGCTGATCAGTTCATTACCGGTGATTGGATTGTAAATACGGGCGCGGCTCGAATCGGTAGAGAAAGGGCGCTGGCCCAATATCCGCTTTTGCCTCGCAATCGGACGATGGTCGGCGGCGGCATCAACACCTGGCCGACGGGTTGGTCGGGCACATCGTCGGGTGGGTTGGCCGGCCTGACAATCACTGTGAATGCAGTGGGTGCCGACAGTAACGGCAGCTTTATCGAGTTGCAATTCGCCGGCACAACCACAAGCGCTGGCAAATTTACTGTCTATTGCGAATCGACCAAATCCGTTCCCGCCATCAGCGGCCAGACATGGATGTATTACATGCCGATCGCTTTGACGGCAGGGTCTTTGACGGGATTGACCACCCTGTCGGGCTTTGACGGCACCAACGGGGCCATGGCGCTCAGTCTGCCTAATTACAATTCCTCAAACGCGCTTTTGACCGACATCCTGACGGCGTTCACGCCCACGGCTACGGTGGCAAGTTTTGGGAATGGGGCAATCACGCTAACAAACGGGGCCACGGCCTATATCATGCCAAGCCTTGTATTCGCGTTCCCAAGCGGGGCGGCTAACAACTTTACCGTCCGCATGTACACGCCAAGTTTGCGTCGTGTGAACTGATAATCGACAGAGACTCTGCGTGGCGGAACCAACGCTACGCAGAGTCTCTACTGATATTCAGCGACTTGTTATATCCGTGATGCCTTGCATCGCCTCATCAACGATATTGTCAGCATAGCGGTCGGACAAGGGGCGGACAAGGCAAGGCATCAAATCCCCGATTCGACCAGGAAGCCTTAGAGCGTCGCTCCCATTTCCTGCATAAACCGCGCAACACGCTCTTTAGCCTCAGATGAATCTGGAAAGAGCATAACCTCGACCGCGTCGGCGAATCGCTCCGAATCCCCCATCCAACGGCGTTTGAGCGATTCTTCTTTCATGCAGTTCCAGGATTCTTCGTCATGAGACAGCAGGGCCATCGCGCGACCGACGCCTTCTGGTGAATCCGGCTCGACGATATAACCATTTACAAGATTTCGCGTCAGCGCATCATTGGAACCGACCGGCGATGAGGTCAGCATCGGCGCGCCAAAGGCCAAAGCCTCGTTGACGACCAAGCCCCATTGCTCCTCGGTGCTGACCAAAACGAGCGCCAGGCTCTTTGCCAACACACCGGCCACCTCAGGGGCGGTAAGAAAGCCCGAAAATTCCACGAGATCATCGATGCCTGCCGCGGCGATTTGTTCACGCAACGCACCTTCAAGCGGTCCGGAACCCACCATAACCAATTTGTGGGCGTTTTCAGCGCCTACGCTTTGTACATAGCGGGAAAAGCCATCTATCAACACTTCCAAATTCTTTTTCGGCACGAAACGTCCGACATAGACAAAAGGCCGATCACGGAACGACACGCCCTCAACCGGCAAATATTTCTCGCCCTGCTGACGGACGCGGTCCAGTCCGACGGCGTTGTAACCCGTCAGGATCGGCCTTTTTCGAAACCCCAGAAACCGCAAATATTCCATCTGTCGGCGGCCACCGACGATGGCGCCCTGATAGACCGAAAGTAACGCGCCCTTGACCAATTCAATCCATGCCGACCTTGGATAATCGTCATATTTGGTGGCGCTCATCATGATGACGCGAACGCCTGACAGTCGCAGCAAAAGCACCATCGGCAGGATTTCAGGCTCGCTGTATGCAACGCCGATGAAGACAGTTTTGCATTTGCGCAGGACATTGTATTGTTTACGAAATCGCGCCCAAGGCGTCGTAGCCTCATAAAGCGTGTCCGGAAACAGCGTAACCGTCGTCGCGCCTTCGACGTCCTTGAACGGTTCCCAAACATAGAGATTGGATTTGGTGCAAACCTGCACCGCATAGACCTGCGCTTTACCGGCGAGGCGACTGGCCGCGGCAACGCAACGGTCGACATGATAGGCTGAAAACTGGGCCCAAAGGAAGCCGACTGCTTGCACAGAATTCCCTCTTCTACTCGGCCACAGTGGCCAATTATTTATTTCAATCCCGCAAGCTGCATCACGGAATTTGCAAAGAAGCCGACATCCGCCATTTGTTCAAACGTCGATGAAGCCTTCGCCATAGCGCGCCATTGATCCTCGGACTGGACCATTTTCAACATGGCCGCAGAAATTGCTTCGGCGGAACGTGCCTCAACAACAAAGCCATTAACGAGATTACGAACCAACAGATCAGTTGACCCACAACTGGCCGACGCGATGACGGGAATCCCTAAAGCGACAGCCTCGTTTACGACCAACCCCCATTGCTCTTCATCGCTTACCAAAAGCAAAGCCAAGGATTTGGATATGGCTGTGGCTACCTCATTAATAGGTAGAAATCCAGTCATTATTACTTTTTCAGTTAACCCGAGATCTCTAATCCGCCCCATGATCTCGGCGCGCTGCGGCCCATCTCCCATCAATATCAACCGCCGGGAACTGCTCGCTGCTTGCTCACAATACCTGTGAAAGGCGTCAAGCATATTGAGAATATTCTTCTTGGCCACGAAGCGACCCACAAAAAGAAAATCGCGTTCATGCCATGAAACCACATGATGATCGCCAACAGCAATTTTCTTCATCCGGTCGATGCTGACGCAATCGTAGCCGAGCAGTACCGGCCTATTTTGAAATCCAAGGAATTGGACATATTCACGATGTCTTCTTCCCGCGACCAGCGCCCCGGAATAGGCTGAGAGGCCAACAGACTTCAAAAATTCGAACCAGTTCTTTCTTGGTGAATCATCATATTTGGAATCAATCATCAAATATGTCTTCACGCCAAAAAGGCGCAATATCCAAACCAAAGGGATAATTTCCGGTTCATGATAACCGATGCCCATAAACACATGATCACATTGCACCAACTGGGAAAAGAGTTTGGCAAATCGGCGCAAAGAGGACACTTCTTCAAATTTATTATCTTGAAAAAGCGTAATTTTTTTGGCCCCGGCAACAGATCCTGACGGCGCCCAAGCATAGAGTTTGGATGAGGTCGCTACCTCTATCGCATAAATTTCTGCCATCTCCGCCGCCAATGCGGCTAATGCTTCGCAACGATCAACATGATATGCGGCAAACTGGCTCCAAACCAACGCCAACCGCTTTGGCCGCAATTTACCCATAATTTACCCTACCCCTAAGGTAGTAAGAGTTTAGCCCAGTTCCAATTTCGTTGGAAGGTTAATCGCCATAAACCCATAAAAACGTCGTTCTGTACAAAATATTTGTAAGCTGTTCACCATTTGCATTGCCAATGACCGAATTCCAGCGCCGATACCGAAGGGCATAAATCGCCCCTGAAATTTATTAATTGGCACTTTTGATCAACGACACCGAACCAAATACAATCGGACGCGGCGTTGGCTGAAGCGTAAATTGCAATGTCCATGCTTTGCACGTTTGCCCGATCCGCAAATCCGCCTGCCAACGCCCTCCCGGCAAAGCCGTGCTCTTGGTCGGCAGAATTTCACTGGCATCCGAACACCACAATTGAGGGGTCAGCGCGTTGCTGGTGTTGCCATCTTCATCCTTGGCCATCCACGTAATCCGGTAAATGCCGGACTCAACCATCGCAATCTGACTGGCCGCAACCATGGGCATTGGCGATACATTGCGCATCGTCAGGAATTTTCCGCCCGCCTTTTGACGCTGACCTTCAACGTTCAAATCGCCCGATGCCGGCACGCGCCAACGGAACGGCACGGTTTCCTCATAATCAGGACTATAGGCGTCAAAATTGCCATCCATGATGGCTCCGGCCGGCTTATCGTCGCAATGGTCGCGCCACAGGTTAAAGGCGTCATTGATCAGGCCACTGCGCGCCAAAGGTTCCACAACCTGAGCGATCTGCGCACAACCGACCTTCATTCCACTATCGGCAAGTCGGTGCAGCAGCCCCAGCCGATTGGCCAGACGCTGCCCCTCGAGCAATCTGGTACTGGCCACATAATCGCGCACCCATTCAGGCTGCGCCTTTATGCGCGCAATTAATGCATCGCCAAATTGCGGGTTGGCCTCAAAGGGTGCCGTCAGTTCCGCGTTCGACGCAAAACTGGGCCAGGTCCGCAACATCCCATCCAGACGCAAAGCCGCAATTGGGCCATCGTTCAGCGCCATCGCAGTTTGCATCCAGAAATATTGCGTGATCGGATCGCGCCAGCCCATTTTTCCGGCGGTCAGAAATACCTGATAGGCCTGTTCCCCCTGCCCCTTGCGGCTCAGTGCGGTGGCATAAAGTCCAAGGCGCCTTGGATCCAGCGGCACATTCCGTATCGCTTCACGCCCGTATTCAACGGCCGATGCATTATCATTTCGACCTAAAGCAGAACGCAGATCAGCAAGCTGCGCATTCACTCGCAGCGCAGAGGGTATCGCGGCAGGCAAAACCTTGCCGGCCGTTTCCCCCCTGTCGGCGCCGACAACCAGCGCCAACAGCGCATAAGCGCCAGCCAAAGTGGCCGCAGCCCATCGAACAGGTCTTGTTAACAAGGAACCATTCCCATCGTGCTCTGCGGTCGCCCCACTCTCATGGATCAACGCTGGCCGTAGCTGTACTGATACTGATAATATTCATAGCCATAGTAGGACGAATAGCGGCTGCCGCTCTTGAGCGGATCGAACTTCGTCAGCACGCCGCCCAAAATATTGGGACGCACCGCGCGCAGACGACGCAAGGACGTTTTCAACGCGCCATGCCGGCTGCGGTCGGATTCGACAATGAACACAACACCTTCAACGATTGCGGCAATCATCGGCGCGTCCGCGAGCCCCAGAACCGGCGGCGAGTCAATGATGATCACATCATAGACGGCTTTGGCTTCCTCCAACGCCTCACGCATACGCAGGCTCGACAAAAGTTCGGTCGGGCTGGGAGGGATGGGGCCGGAAGTCAGGAGCCACAAGGTCGATTGGGGCGCCTGCTGCGCCAGATCCGCCATGGTTGCGCGCGAAGTCAACACATCGGACAAGCCCTTTTGATTGTCATAATCGATATGTCGATGCTGTGACGGGCGACGCAAGTCAGCGTCAACCAGCAGAACCTTTTTGTCCATTCGCGCCAAAGTTCGCGCCATGGCATAGCTGCTGGTGGACTTACCTTCGGCTGGCTGCGCGCTGGTCACCATCATCAGCTGCGGCAAGCCCTTGGGTGTCGCAAAGAGCAGAGAGCCACGCAGCGAGTTATAGGCTTCGGATATCTGGGATTTGGGATCATCAAGATCCATGACCGGATTATCACCGCTGGACACCGGAACCACGCCCAGAAGCGGGATTGAAAGCTTACTCTCAATATCCTCGGGAATGCGCACTGAATCGTCAAACTGCTCCTTGATCAGCAGAATGGTGGTGGTCAGCACGATGCTGGCCGCCAAGCCGTACAGGAGGTTGCGCAAAATATCAGGCGAGCTGGGCCGCGAGGGAATCTGGGCAATATCGATCACCGAGATATTCGACGTGCTGATCCCTGCCGAAGCGTTCAGCTCTTTGTAGCGCTGGAGCAGGCCGTCGTAGAGTTGGCGGTTCGTTTCGACTTCATGCTGAAGCAAGTTATATTGAACAGAGCGATCCTGCTCATTGAGCGTATCGGCCTTGAGCCGATCAACCTGCGAATTGAGCTCGACCTCAGACTTGAGCGCAGCTTCATATTCCATCCGAACCGCGTTGCGCACGTTATTGGCCAGGGTCTGAATCTGGCTGTTGAGAGCCTGGACCTGGGCCTGTTTGGCCGCAACGGTGGGATAGCCATCAAGGTGACGCGCGCGCTCTTCTTCCAAAGCGGCCAATGCCGTCGCGCGCTGGGTCAGCAACGAAGAAACCGCGGCATTGGTCACGACTTCCGATGCGTTGAGCAGGGGGCCGGCGTTGATCGCGCGCCAACGCGATTCAGCGGCGATGCGACGGGCCTTTGCGTCATTGGCCGACTGGTTGAACTGATTAAGGCTGGCACCGATGACCGACGTGCTCTGCATGCCGGGCTGGCCGTTGGCCCCCGGCGTGGAGTTGCCCGAGTGAATCAACCCGGCCGAGCGCGCATAATCGTTGAGCGTACGTTCGGATTGTTCGAACTTGTCCTTCACCTGCACCAATTGCCGGGCGAGAAATTCGCGTGCATACCCCGAACTTTCAAACTTGCGCTGAAGGTTCGACTGAATAAATTCAGAAGCATAGGCATTGGCAATCTTTGCCGACAGCACAGGATCGGCCGATTCAATCGAAATCGTCGCAATTCGGCTGTCACGCGGAATCGTCACGTCGAGCGACTTCATCACGAGGCTGGCAGCCCCCAACGATGCCTGCGTACGTGTAGATCCCGCACGTGGCGGCTTTCCGCGCATGGCGGTATAGAATGCAGGGTTGTCCACCAATTTAAGCGCATCAACCACACGCAAGGCCAGAGATCGGCTTTTGAGAATGTCGACCTGCGTTTTCAGATAGCGGTCCGCATCCTGCATCGCGGCAGCATCTTCACCCTGACTTTCGTCATTATCCTTGGACAGCACGCGATTGGCGCCGCTGTTGATCTGGATCGTGCCGCGCGCGGTATAGATCGGCGTCTGCAACAAGGTTGCGGCTACTGATATAAGTATCGACCCGAAAAACAGCGACCCGACCAAGGTGAGATTGGCCCGCAACATCGCATAAATATAGCGAAAGTTCAGCCCCCCTCCCGTTTGGCCAAAGGGGTTTTCCTGTTCCGGATTTTCGGGTGCAGCAGCTGTAGACAAGGTCAAATTTCCTGATGCTTGTGCCTGATCCGACAACGGTTCAACGCGCTACGTTGTAATAGATATTGGCAAAGGGCGCCGCGGCGAGAACCTCATGCCAGGTTCCCTTCAGGGCGGAACGGCCCACCACAACCACATCTCCGGGCAGGATTTGCGGATCGGGATTTCGGCCATTGCGAATGTCTGACAGGTTAAAGCGAGCGCCTATACGCTTCTCGCCTCTTTCCCGGAAAAGGTAGATTTCGTTAAGCTTGGCATCCTTGGTCGGGCTGCCGGCCAAGGCGATGGCACCCAACAGCGTCATGCCCGGCGATGCTTCGAAACGGCCCGCTTTTTGCACCTCACCTTCAACGGTAAGGCCATATTTGGCGTGTTCCACAATGCTGATGGAAACCAGCGGGTTGCGAATATAGGAAACAGCCAAACGCTTTTCGATTTCCTCACGCACGGATTGGGTATTGCGCCCAACCACCGCAAATTCGCCCACCAGCGGCATCTGAACCCGGCCCGCGCCATCGACCCAATACTGCTCATTGCTCAGATCAGGTTCGCCCACGACACGGATCGCAAGCCTGTCTCCCGGCTGAATAGCGCCAGGATCAAAGCCATTCTCTGTGGCAGGGATCAACTGATACGCCGCATTGCCGGACGGGATGGCCGCATTCGGCCTCACCGTACCGCAACCAGCCAAAGAGAGCGCCAAAACGATCCCAATTGCGCGCCGTTCCACCATCTTCATACCTATATTTCCAATTCGGAACGAGTTGTCTTTTGTCGCGCACCACAAAGGATGATCGCAACCATCACCGCAAATATAGCTTCAACAGACATAGAGCGTAATGGATAATCGAACACTGAATGTGCTCCAATCAGGAACAGGCCCCAAAGCGCACACCAAATCTGCCATTTGCCGGGCCCAGAGGATTGGCGCAGACCCTTGACGGCCGCCCCGACCACGATCGCGACAATAACAGCCAAAATGACCAAGGCGGGAATACCACCCTCGAGATAGAGTTCCAGAAAGTCGCAATGCGCGCGATTGATGATGCGATAGCCAAGCCAATCAAGCCGTTCATCAAGTTGAAAAACAGGCTCAAACGTGCCCATCCCGGTGCCCCACGGAGAGTATTTATCAATCAGATAGAGCGTGTCTTTCCAGATTTCGGGCCGCAATTCGGTGGTGGTGGTAAAGCGGCTCAAGGCCAAACTGACCTTGGGAATGCTGCCGATCAGCGCCACCCCACCCGCGATGATCAACGCAAGCAACCCGGCGCCGACCGCCATGGCCCGGCGTGACATGCCCAGCGCGGGTCGCAAAAAGGCCAATTGAAGCAAAAGCGCGAAAGGCACCATCATCATGCCAAAGCGCGAACGCGTCAGCACCACAGCAAGCGCAAAGAGCAAGCCGATGGTTCCATTAAGGAGCAGAAAGCGCCAGCGACGGTTCGCTATCGCCGCCTTGGGATACAGTTCGCGAGTGATGCCGCCGACGCAGACGATCGCAATCAGAAAGATATCAGCCTGCCCGCTCCGATTGGATTGAAAACCGGAAAGAATGGCCGAATTCGGATTGTAGAACCGCAATGGATTGCCATCAGCACCCGATACCTGGACCGCACCAACCGCCAACGCCAGCAGAGACACCAGAACCAGAAGGATCAAAAGCAGCACCCGTCCCGATGAACGAAGCGAGGACGCCAGCAAAAGCATGATCGCGGCTGGCACAAGCGTCATCAGAACAGCCAAAGTTTCAAAAGGAAACAGGCTCAACGGACGCCAACTATTCGCAGCAGCCACCAATGTCAGGGACTCGCGCATCAATTCGCGCCCCGGCAAGGCCTGCCAAACCGCAGAAGGCAGCGGCACCAGTTGGAGAACCGGAACCGCAATGGCCAGAGCCGCGATCGCGTAAGCCGTCAGCGGCGGTGTTCCTTCATCGCGGGGCATGGCCATAAGCCAGACCATCGCGATTATAGCAACAATGGCCTGCACAACGCCCGCCAAAGCAGGGGCTGCGTCCCCGCCGCCCCCCGCCAGCAACAACACGAGGAAGCAGGCCGCCGCCAGAAATCCCGTTCGACCTTGATTAACGAGGAGGTTACGCACTGGCTACTCCCCGGTATCTGCACATGTCGGCGCGAAACACCCATTCGTCACAAAAGCCAACCGATATGGCAAACAGATTGCGCCAAAAAATCGCTGCACTTTGATACGATTAGCCATGAAAGGCGTCATAAATATTGCCACCTTCCACCGACGAAGGAATACCCGCAAAAGCACTTAGTGAATACACATATCGAGAAAACAAGTCCAGCATGACAGTGCCGTTCGCGCTGTCATAGTCATCGCATGCAACCCAATTTCCCGCTTAGCATTTGCCATTTTCGCCACCTTGGCACCCATGCAAATACGTATCCGACGCAGATCCGCCCTGTATCGCTCAAAAAGCCCGTGAATGGACAACCACCCGAATGGTCATCAACATGATCCAAATATCACGCCAGAGCGACCAGCCATGCAAATACTCAAGATCGGCATAGAGCCGCTGGGTCAGGTCGGTTTCGCAATCGGTCGCACCGCGATAGCCACGAACCTGAGCCAGCCCGGTCAATCCAGGCTTAAGCGCGTGTCGCTCCCAATAACGCGGGTCAACTTCCCAGAACAATTTCTTCCCCGCCAATGAACCTGTGGCATGTGGACGCGGGCCAACAAGGCTCATATCCCCACGCAAAACATTCAATAGCTGCGGTAATTCATCGATGCTGGTCGAACGGATGATCTTGCCCACCCGCGTAATACGCTTGTCATCCTTTGATGCCGATTGCGTACCATCACGCCCAACCCTGTTCACGCTCATGCTGCGAAATTTGAAAATCGGAAAAAAGCGGTTACCACGCCCAACGCGACGCTGAACAAAAAATACCGGACCGCCGTCTTCCAATTTGATGGCCAATGCGACCAACAGCAGAATGGGCGAAAGCAAAAGCAGCGCCGAACCAGCGACAAAGGCATCCAGCATCCGCTTCTGCAACCGATCGCGCAGCCCCATCGGACCTACTGAAACCAGCAGCAACCCGTGGCCATTGGCAATTCTTGCGCCTTGTGCCGAAAGTTCAAGCACAGTGTCATCCACCACTTCACCAGCGACATTGGCCCCCTTCAGGATGATCGACCAACAGGCGCGCCGCTCCGGTACCGAGCTGATCACAACACGGTCCGCATTGCGAATAATCATTCCGATACGATCAAGCGCGTTGGGGTCATCCAACGCGGGCGTCAGTGCAAAGCTCTGGGCCGATACGTGAAATGCGCCGGGCAGGGTAATATTGGGGCCGCCATCGTCGATAACCAACTGGTTGATCACCGAAACACCGCAACGCCAGCGCACCACACGCCGCATCAGCACGCGATTGACCAGTACAAAAAGAGCCGACAGCACAACGCCAATGGTGAACAAGCTGCGCGAATACTCCGCCGCAGAGCGGGCGTAGAACGTGATGAAGGTTACCGCAGCAACGGACACACCCAGCGCCAAAAGCGCCCGCGTCACACTATGGCTCGTGCTGCTCAAAGAATTGAGGGAATAGGCGTCATTGTACAGAGCAATGGACAGATAGACCGGCAAAACCAATTGCGGCAAAATAGTTGCCGATTCGGTTAAAGCGTCCTGGCGAAGATAACCGGCGCAAACAAACCCCGCAAAAATTGCCAGAATGTCACCCAGCATGAAGATGAGGTGGCATTGCAAGCGTCGTTGCTGCAACGAAGGCATCAACGGCATACGCAATGCTTTGGCTCTTGCCTTGGCTCGTTTCCGCAACGAACCGGAAACACGTGCTACTGGCGCGTTCATGCTTGCTCCACCCTGCTAATTTTGCCGCATCAACGTCGGTTCGAAAAAGGCGCAAGTCCTGTTAACTTCCGATCTGGCCACCCTTAGGTAAAAACCCTAACACGCCGCTGCATTGCAGCAAAATAAAAATTTGCTCAAACCTTGTTCAGATATCTAACGTCTCTGTAAATTGGTTCGGCAAACCGGCGTTTAGAAACGAGTTTTTGCGTAGCGAACTATTTCCGCCAATTCCTGGGCAAGCAGCAATTCAGCACTATGGTTATTCGCCATCAGGCTGCGATGAAGAACCATCAGTCGTTGGGCGAGTCGGGCCAAAGCCCGCCCCCGCCATATGCGCAATTGACGCGTAAGGTCCGGAACATCCTTGAAAAACACCCGACGCGATGCTTTTTCCGCCTCCATAAAGGCCGAAATATCCGCGTTGGTTCCCATGCGACTCGCCAACTGTGCCAATTGGGCAACGCGGCGCTCGAATGCCAGCAGCAGGCCGACCGGGTTCAACTCAAGCTCTGCCATTCGGCGAAGCTCCGCATTCAACTTGGCCGCATCCCCGCCCAGGACAACATTTACCAAAGTGGTAAAACCATCCTCTTCGGTCCGTGCGCCCACTGCCTCATAGGCTTCACGCGTGGCGGCACGCGGACGTTCCTGCGTCGCGTCCAGATAGAGCGCCAGTTTGGTAACTTCAGACGCCGCCAACCTTGTATCCAACCCTACCGCAGCTGCGATACGCTGGGCCAATTCGCGGTCCATTGGCACGCCGGCGGCATCGGCCAATTGGCGCACCGTGCCCGTTACCGACCCCAGATCGGGCGGATAGAACATCGCCACCAACGCATCCTCGCGCTTTTCCAGCAGCTTGGCCGTGCGCGACTTGTCGCTGGCATTGGCGGCCTGAATAATGACCGGACATGGCGCGACATCGCTGGATAGCAAGTTCTCAACCGCGTCATGCGCCTCGTCCCCGGAACAGCGCACCCAGATATGGCGCGTATCGCCAAACAGCGACGTCGATCGCGCCTCATCCCCCAACCGCACCGGATCGCGCTTCAATTCGGCGCCGGAAAATTCCACGCGTTCACCCGCATCGGGCAAGAGCGAGGCAATGCGAAAGGCCGCATCCTGAACGCTGGCATCATCGGTGCCGCAAAGAAAGAATATCCGCATGCTCTGCGCCGCTCTGGGCGCCATGGATGCGAAATCGCGCTGGGTGGCCTTCATCGCCTCGCGCGCAGCTTGACGGCCAGATTGGTGACGATGCGCCCGGCCACCACCTTGGTCAGGTTCTCCAGAGCGGTCTGTTCGGCCGCAACCGTGGCATATTCGGACGAGACCACGTCCAACCCCGCGTCCGATCCCGCCGTCGCGTCCAGCAGGATATCGCCGCTGGCCGCATCAACTAACTGATAGCGCGCGCGCAGAATGCGGCGTTCACGCCCCACCGTGTTGTTCGACAACAGGCCAAGGCCCAGCAGCTTGTCATCCAGCTTTACATCCAGACGATAGCGCGCCTCACCCGAGGCCGGTTCCGCCCCCAGCCGGTCGACCAGCGCATTATGCATCAGCCACCCGGCCTTGCCCTGAATGGGCGAGACCGAGATGGAGCCCAGCCCCTGCGCCACAGACGCCTGGCTCCCGCCCGCATAGAGCGGCTGCAAGGCGCAGCCCTGCAAGGCGGGAAGCAGGACAAGAGCACAAAGGGGCAGGAAGCGACGCATCATCAAAATACCAGATTCACGAGACGATCAGGCACCACGATCACTTTTTTGACCTCGGCGCCTTCAAGGATACGCTGCACATTGGCCGAAGCCAAGGCCAGCGCTTCCAATTCATCCTTGGGCAGGCCCTTGGCCACGGTGATCGTGTCGCGCAGCTTGCCCTTGACCTGGATCGCGATGGTCACCTCATCATCGACCAACAGCGCCGGATCGACCGCGGGCCATGCGGCGTCGGCAATCAGATCATCACCGATGCTTGCCCACGCTTCTTCGGCCAGATGCGGCATCATCGGCGCGATCAGCAGCAGGATCGCCTTGATCGCGGCGCTGCGGCTGGCGCTGGGCGCGGCCTTTTCGACCACACCCGTCAGTTCGTAGATGCGCGCCACGGCCTTGTTGAAGCTCAAAGCCTCAATGTCGGCGGCAATCGCATGGACGGCCTGATGGGTCTTGCGATCCACGGCCTTGTCCTCGCCGGTTGCGGCGGCGTCATATTGCGCGAACAGGCGCCACAAGCGCTGCACAAAACGCGCACAACCTTCGATCCCGGCTTCGCTCCACGGTAGATCGCGTTCCGGCGGGCTGTCGGACAGCATGAACCAGCGGATCGCGTCGGCGCCATAGGTGGCGACAATTTCGTCGGGGTCCACCACGTTCTTCTTGGACTTCGACATCTTGATGACGCGGCCGATTTCGACCGGGCCTCCATCGGCCTTCAAAGTCGCGCCTTCGCCGGTGCGGGTGATGTCGCTGGGCGCATACCAGATCGGCTGGCCGTTCGACGGATCGACACGGCTATAGGTCTCATGCGTCACCATCCCCTGCGTAAACAGGCTGGCAAACGGCTCCTTCACATCGATCTTGCCGATGCGGGCCAGAGCGCGGGTCCAGAAACGGGCATAGAGCAGGTGGAGGATCGCATGTTCGATCCCGCCGATATATTGCCCCACCGGCAGCCAGCGGGCAATTTCCGCCGGATCGAACGGCGCATCATCGGGCTGGCTGGCAAAGCGCAGGAAGTACCACGAGCTGTCGACGAATGTGTCGAGCGTGTCCGTCTCGCGCCGCGCGGCATGGCCGCATTGCGGGCAATCGACATGCTTCCACGTGGGATGGCGATCCAGCGGGTTGCCGGGAACGTCAAAGGTCACATCCTCGGGCAGGGTGACGGGCAGGTGCTTCTTGGGCACCGGCACCACGCCGCAAACCTCGCAATGGATGAAGGGGATCGGCGTGCCCCAATAGCGCTGGCGCGAAACGCCCCAGTCGCGCAGGCGCCAAACGGTCTTGCCCTCGCCCCAGCCTTCGGCCTCGGCCTTGGCGATGACGGCGGCCTTGGCGGCTTCGACTTCCATGCCATCGAGGAAGCGCGAATTCACCAGAGTGCCCGCGCCCGTATAGGCTTCATTGCCCTCGAAAACGGGCGCGGTGTTGTCGCCATCGGCCACCACGCGCGTCACGGGCAGGCCATATTTGCGGGCAAAATCAATATCGCGCTGATCATGCGCGGGGCAGCCGAAGACCGCGCCCGTACCATAATCCATCAGCACGAAATTGGCGATATAGACCGGCAGCGTCCAACCATCATCAAGCGGATGCAACACTTCAAACCCGGTGTCGAAGCCCAGCTTCTCAGCGGTTTCAAGTTCAGCAGCGGTGGTGCCACCCTGCTTGCATTTGTCGATGAACCCAGCCACCTCGGGCGATTGCTTGGCAAGAGCCTGTGCAACCGGGTGATCCGCCGCGATCGCTACAAAACTCGCACCGAACAACGTATCCGGGCGGGTCGAGTAGACCTCAATATCGTCCGTGAACGGAGGCATCGGCTTGAACCGGAACTGTAAGCCCTGCGACTTGCCGATCCAGTTTTCCTGCATCAGCTTCACCTTTTCCGGCCAATGCTCAAGGCTCGAAAGCCCCTCCAGCAATTCGTCGGCAAAGTCAGTGATCTTCAAAAACCACTGGTTCAACTTGCGCTTTTCCACCAGCGCGCCCGAGCGCCAGCCGCGCCCGTCGATCACCTGTTCATTGGCCAGCACGGTGTTGTCGACCGGGTCCCAGTTGACCGTCGATTCCTTGCGGTAAACCAGTCCGGCGGCGTACAGGTCGAGGAACAGCGACTGCTCCTGCCCATAATATTCCGGCTCACAGGTGGCGATCTCGCGGCTCCAGTCGAGCGCAAAGCCAAGGCGCTTCAACTGCGCCTTCATGTTGGCGATATTGTCGCGGGTCCATCCGCCGGGGTGAACGCCCTTTTCCATCGCGGCATTTTCAGCCGGCATGCCGAACGCGTCCCAGCCCATCGGATGCAGCACTTCAAAGCCCTGCATCTTTTTATAGCGGGCCAGAACGTCGCCCATCGTGTAATTGCGCACGTGGCCGATATGGATGCGCCCCGATGGATAGGGGAACATTTCCAAGACGTAAGAACGCGGCTTGGCGCTCTTGTCATCGGCCCGGAAGCTCTGCTTCTCGTCCCACACGCGCTGCCACTTGCCATCGGCAACACTGGAATCGAAACGCTCACTCATTGCAAATACCCTTTATGCCTGCTGGCCCTTTATACCAGAAAGCCTCCCGGCTTGCCGATATGGGGGCAAGGCAGGAGGCAAACGGTCAGAATTGAAGTTTACTTGATCAGCGTGGCCTGACGCAGGTCGCGCGCCTTGGTCAGAATAACGTCTTCAAGCCGCTGTACCGTGGCGGCCGCCACCGGCGCATCGGCCCAGAAACCATCCTTGGAAACCTGACGCGAAGCCGTCACGCGCAACGCGTCCGAACGCAGATCCTTGTCCAGAATCGCGATGGTCAGCTTCATACGCTCACCCGGATTCGACGGATTCGAATACCAGTCAGTCACGATCACGCCGCTGTTCGCATCGCTTTGCAGCAGAGGCATAAAGGACACCGATTCCAGCGCCGCACGCCACAGATAGGCATTCACGCCAATCGTCGTCAAATTCGAAGGCGGCAGCATAACCGTGCTGCGGGTCACGCGGTGATGTTTGATATGGATCGGATTATGCACGCGCATACCGCCGATCTTGCACCCGCCCAGCGCCAACAGGGCCAGAGCGACCGCGCCCCCACGCAGCATCGGGCTGATAAACTTACGGGCAGGAGCCTTGCTGGCCATCATCGGTTCTGCACTTTCCGTCTCAAAAACCCAAAATGCTTGGGCCCCAAAAAAACTGGTCATCGCCGCCCGGTCCGCTCATTACGCGCGCAACGAATGGCAAGTCTCTATAACCGCCAAAAAGCGCGCGACAAGGGGCGATGGGCAATGTCTTTTCATGGCCGGTGACGGGGTGAACCTTGGCTGAACATTCAAACGCCGTGCAGCCAAGGTTCAGCATGGCGCGATTATGATTCAACGCCTATAAGGTTTCGGTCGGAATCAAGTCCGGCCCGTGATTCAAGAATCGACCATGCAGGCAACGCTTCCTTTGGCACCGCGCAACTCAATGCCCTCTCTGGTCATGGCCGGGGCTGTGGCCCTGCTTGCCTTGCCCAGCGCGGTTCTGGCCTTTTCGACGCGGTTTGACACGGTGATCGAAAACGCCAGTGCAGATTCCAATCAGGGCGATTTTTCCCCCAGCGAAATGGACCCCAGAGCCGCCCGCGCCATGGCTGCGCGGCAACAGGCGCAATTCATGCGCGGCAAGGAGGAGCTGTTCCATTTCACCCCCGCCGGATTGGCGGCAAGGCCGGACCGGTCGGTGACGGTGGCGGTGCGGGTTGATGCGGAAACCGCGCGGGCAATTGTCGTGCGCGGCCCATCCATCAATGCGCCGCGCATCCAGAACCCCGGCCCGAACCAGCGCGTGGCGCCCAATGCCTATAATCTGGGCCTGTCGCGCGGGTATCAGGGTTTTTCGACGCTGACCTCGACCTATTCGCTGCCGGGCAATGACCGGACCAAGCATGACCTGCCCGATCTATCCGCCTTTCCACGGATCGAAACGAGCGGCGATTCGCGGCTGGCGCCGCATATTCAACTGGTCGATCGTGAACGCGCAGGCCGCGCGCCGCGCACGCTGGAAAGCAATGGCGAACAGACGGTTGACGTTGGCGGGTCCTATCGCGTTACGCGCAATTTCGACGTGACGGCGGGCGTGCGCTATTCTCAGGACCGCGACAGGTTGAAACCAACCAGTGACGCCAAATCGGACAGTCAGGCGGTTTTTGTCGGGACTCAATTTCGGTTCTGACGGGTTTGGTCAAAAGCTGAACTGTAATTTGACAGACAATTGCCGCATTATAATGGTATTTACGGAGCAATATTGCATGTGTGCCATACATTGCTGCAATTGCGTAAACCGATAATTAACTTCGCAATCGCAGCATTTTTCGTAACTTCCCTCCACAATAGCGCCAAATTACGCAATTTTTACGCTCACGGGCCGCGCAACTTACTTGCCTCTGTCGCATTGCGCCGATAGCACTCTGCATACCGACATCTTTTGGAGGAATTGCATGACGCGGGTGGCAATCGTTACAGGTGGTACGCGGGGCATTGGCGAGGCGATCAGCCTCGCACTGAAGGATCTGGGATACACGGTTGCCGCAAATTACGCGGGCAATGAAGAAAAGGCCAAGGCCTTTACCGAAGCCACCGGCATCGCGGCCTATAAGTGGGACGTGGGCGATCACGAAGCAACGCTGGCCGGCGTGGCGCAGGTCGAGGCCGATCTGGGCCCGGTCGATGTCGTGGTCAACAATGCCGGCATCACGCGCGACGGCGTGCTGCACCGCATGACCTTCGACAACTGGAACGAAGTGATCCGCGTCAACCTTGGCGGCTGCTTCAATATGGCCAAGGCCACGTTCCCCGGCATGCGCGAACGCGGTTGGGGCCGCATCGTCAACATCGGCTCGATCAACGGTCAGGCCGGTCAGTATGGCCAGGTCAACTATGCCGCCGCCAAATCGGGCATCCATGGCTTTACCAAGGCTCTGGCCCAGGAAGGCGCCAAGTTCGGCGTGACCGTCAATGCCATCGCGCCGGGCTATATCGACACCGAAATGGTGGCCGCCGTTCCTGCCCCCGTGCTGGAAAAGATCGTCGCCAAGATCCCGGTGGGCCGCCTTGGCCATGCCGAGGAAATCGCGCGCGGCGTGGCCTTCCTCTGCTCCGAAGAGGCCGGTTTCGTCACCGGTTCGACGCTGAGCATCAATGGCGGTCAGCACATGTATTGATCGATCTCGATCATACTGATGGCAAAAGGGCGTGGGTCGAAAGGCTCGCGCTTTTTTGTTTGGGAAAAAGGGAAAGGGAAGGATGCGAGGGTTATTACCCTCGCGCTCCCTTTACTGTCTTCGTTGCGTCATGGGTTCGGCACTTTGTGTCGGACGCGACGTTGACAATTGAAAGCCTGCGGCGCGGATAGGGCGAGTTCATTGCGCCGCAGGCTTTAAATTGCATCAAACTACCCCGCCATCCATGCGCCCCCCCTTAACGGGATTGCAAAGGGCCCCCGCCCTTTGCCCGCCGGAGGCCCCTATCCCTAACCCCTCATCTCCCGTAAAACCGTCAGCATGCCCATCCCCTATCACCCCCCTGTCAAACGCTCGGTCGAAATCGCCGGACACAAGACGTCGATCAGCCTTGAGCCGCTGTTCTGGGACATGCTGCGCGATGCCGCGGCGAAGGAAGGGGTTTCGGTCAACGCATTGGTGGCGCGAATCGATGCGGACCGGATTGCCTGCGACACACCTCCGGGGCTGGCGGGAGCGGTCAGAATATGGCTGGTCTGTCAACCATTCGTCGCAGTTGATACACGCTCCGGCTTAGAGTAAATCCCCCTAATTGGCCGTCAATGACGTTTCGAAAGCATCCGCTTTTCGAAACTTCGGTGTGGGCCGTCATTGGAGGGGGAAATTTCCATGCGTAAAATCGGAAACATGTCGGGCCTTGGACTTGGCCTCATCGCCCTTGCCCTTTGCGCCCAGCCCGGCCTGTCGGCCACGGTCAAGAAAAAGAGCACCAAGCCCAAGGCCGTCGCTGCGGCCAAGCCCGCGCCTGTGCCAAGTCCCGCGCCTGTCATGCAAAAGACCAAGGTTTGCGACCATACCGGCGCCACAACCGGCGCCGTGGCCGGAGCCGCCGTCGGGGCCGTTTTGGGCAACAAGGTCGTCGACAACGGCATTCTGGGCACGGCGGGCGGCGCGGTGGCCGGGGCCTTCGCCGGACAGGCGCTGGAACGCACCATCACCGCCAAGCAGCGCTGCCGCGAAGTGGAGACGCCGGTCCGTCCATGATCGGCTTCATTCAACACGATGGAACACTTGGTCGCAAAAGTTGTTCATCTTGAGTTGAACTGCGTTGGTGCTTGATAGGCGCCACGCTGATCAAAACAGGAGATTCCATATGCGAAACTATTTGAAGCTGATCGCCATGTCGTCGGCTCTGGCCGTCGTGGCCGCGCCCATTGCGGCCGAAGCGCGCCCTGCCAAGCGCGTGGTCAAGGTATGCCGCAAGTCGAGCGGTACGGCCGGCCTGATCGCGGGCGGCGCGGGCGGCGCTTTGCTGGGCCATGCGGCGCTGGGCGGGCCGGTGGGCATGGTCGCGGGCGCGGTGGGCGGCGCCTTTGCGGGTCGCGCCATTGACCGCACGATCACGGCCAAGAAGCGCTGCCGCTATGTCGAGGCGCGTCGCTAATCAACGAACCTGACCCGGCGGCGAATCCAGCCGCCGGGTCATGGCCCGATCAAGGGCGTCAGTCGCTGCCGACGCGCTCAATATCCGCGCCCAGCAGCGCGAATTTTTCTTCCAACCGCTCATAACCGCGATCGAGGTGATAGAGGCGGTGGACCGTCGTCTCCCCCTCTGCCGCCAGCCCGGCAATCACCAGGCTCATCGATGCGCGAAGGTCGGTGGCCATCACTTCGGCCCCGGTCAGCTTGGGCACGCCATGAACAATGGCCACGCGGCCCTTGGTTTCGATCCGCGCGCCCATGCGGGTCAGTTCCGGCACGTGCATATAACGGTTTTCAAAGATCGTTTCGGTCAACACGCTGGTGCCCTCGGCGCGGGTCAGCATGGCCATCAACTGGGCCTGCATATCCGTGGCAAAGCCGGGATAGGGTGCAGTTTCAACCGTAACGGGCCGAATTGGACCATTGGCCGCAACGAAAATGCTGTCCTTGCGCGGTTCGACAAACACGCCCGCTTCACGCAAAGCCGCAAGAGTCGCGTCCATTTCGTCCGCGCGCGCCCCCAGCAATTCGACCTCGCCACCCGTGATCGCGGCGGCGCAGGCATAGGAACCGGCCTCGATACGATCGGGCATGACCTGATAGGTCGCGCCATGCAGACGCTTGACCCCGTGGATGGTCAATTCCGATGTGCCAATGCCCTCGATCTGGGCGCCCATGGCCACCAGCAGGTTGCACAGATCGACGATTTCCGGTTCGCGCGCGGCATTGTGCAAACGGCACGTGCCATTGGCCATACTGGCCGCCATCAGCGCGTTTTCGGTGGCCCCGACCGACACCACCGGGAAAGCATAGCGCCCACCGGGCAGGCCGCCATCGGGCGCAACCGCGCGGACATAACCGGACGTCAATTCAATCGTCGCGCCGAATGCTTCAAGCGCCTTGAGATGGAGGTCGATGGGACGGTTGCCGATGGCACAGCCGCCTGGCAGCGAGACGGTCGCTTCGCCCGCGCGCGCCAGCAACGGCCCCAGCACCAGAATCGAGGCGCGCATCTTGCGCACCAGTTCATACGGCGCCGTCGTGCTGGTCAGGCGCGTGGCCTGAAGGGTCATAACTCGACCAAAATCCTCTGGCCTTGTCCCGGCGATGGACGTAGAAACGCCGAATTGATTGAGCAAATGTTGAAATCCATCCACGTCGGCCAGACGCGGAAGGTTGCGCAACGTAAGGGGTTCCTCGGTCAGCAGCGCGCAGGGCAGCAAGGTGAGGGCCGAATTTTTGGCTCCCGACACCGGAATGCTTCCGGAAAGTCGCTTGCCACCGCGAATGATGATCTTGTCCATCGCTTCCGTTTAGGGGGCATTTTCGCGCTCGGCAATGGGCGGATTATGAAAGGCTGGCCGAGAAATATTAACCAAGTTGTAGAACTTGCAATTTAGGTAGATTTACGTCTAGCTCTTGTGAGCAGTCGGGAATGGAAGCGAGGTATGATGACTAATTCGCAAGAAATTAAGCCCGTCCGCAAGGCGGTATTTCCCGTAGCAGGCCTTGGCACGCGCTTTCTGCCTGCGACAAAGGCTATGCCCAAAGAAATGCTGACCATTGTTGACCGCCCGCTTATTCAATATGCCGTTGATGAAGCGCGCGAGGCCGGCATCGAGCAGCTTATTTTCATTACCGGCCGCGGCAAGACGGCAATCGTTGAACATTTCGACACGGCCTATGAACTCGAAGCGACGATGACCGCGCGCGGCAAATCGCTCGACGTGCTGGACGACACACGGATCAAGCCGGGCAATCTGGTCACCGTGCGCCAACAGGTGCCGATGGGCCTTGGCCATGCGGTGTGGTGCGCGCGCGAAATCGTGGGCGATGAACCTTTCGCCATCATCCTTCCCGACGAACTGATGGTCGGTAAAAAGGGCTGTCTCAAGCAGATGGTCGAAGCCTATAACCAGACCGGCGGCAATCTGATCTCGGTGCTCGAAGTGCCGCGTGAGGAAGTGTCGTCCTATGGCGTGATCGCGCCGGGCAAGGCCGAGGGTAATCTGACCGAAGTGACGGGCCTGGTGGAAAAGCCCAAGGTCGAGGCAGCGCCGTCGAACCTGATCATTTCGGGCCGCTACATCCTTCAGCCCGAAGTGATGAAGGTTCTGGAAACGCAGGACAAGGGCGCGGGCGGTGAAATTCAGTTGACCGACGCCATGGCCCAGATGATCGGCCAGCAGCCGTTCCACGCCGTGACCTTCGAAGGCAAGCGCTATGACTGCGGCTCGAAGGTCGGCTTCGTCGAGGCGACGCTGGCCCTGTCGCTGGCGCGCGAAGATATGGGCGCCGAAGTGCGCGAAATGGCGCGCAAGCTGCTGGGCGAACCGGTTCTGGCCTGATCGACCCGATTTCATAACAACGGCGCGTGGGGAGCGATCCTCACGCGCCTTTTGTTTTGCCCGCCCATATTCAAGACAAAGAGAAAGGCGCGAAGAGCCGGGCCCTTCGCGCCTTTTCCCTGCGTTAAAGCGGTATCAGGCCGCTTCTTTATCCACCCACTCGGGATAGAAGGCCGGTTCACGCGTGGACCAGCCCGGCGCGGTGGCCGCGGCCTCGCTGATCGATTGCAGCAACTTCTTGCGACGCTCGGGCCGGATCTGGGGCAGAGCCGCCGCCGCACAGAAGGCCGAAGGCAACCAGGGCCGCACATCCGCGCCCAACAGGCGTTCGTAAAGGAAACGGTACGAGGAAAAGCCCGTCAACTTTTCCTGCGCCAGATCGAAAGCGGTCAGGCGCACCAGCTTGCCCAGAAAGCTTTCCAGCGCGTCAAGGCAATCCTCGCTGGGCTTTTCCCCGCGCAGAGCCTTTAACTCCTGATAGATGACATATTGGCTGCGGATGCTGGCATTTTCCGCCGCATCACGCGCCCACAGCTTGAAAGCGTCCTGACGCCCCAACCCAACATCGAGGCTGCGCTTGATATAACGCTGTTCGCAAGACGTAAAACCGGCGAATTCGCGCAGTTCGGCGATTGCAAGCGTGGCAGTTCCTGTCTGTGCCATCTTCGTGATCCCTCGGCCCGGATGATTCCCGGCCTCGGTCACAAATTGCCTTCAAGGTCTTGAAAACCCGTTAACCATCTTAAAGAAAGTCATAGGGGACGCCCTTTAGCGTCCCCGTCCGATTTGTTTAGATGATGCCAAATCCGATCAGATCATCCCGGCCAGCGGGCTGGACGGATCGGCATATTTGCGCGTGGCCATACGGCCCGAAAGATAGGCATCGCGCCCCGCCTGAACCGCCAGTTTCATCGCGCGGGCCATGCGGATCGGGTCCTTGGCTTCGGCAATGGCGGTGTTCATCAATACACCGTCCACGCCCAGTTCCATGGCCACCGCCGCATCCGAGGCCGTACCCACGCCCGCATCGACCAGAACCGGCACCTTGGCGCCTTCCACGATCAGGCGGATCGTCACCTTGTTCTGAATGCCAAGGCCCGAACCGATCGGCGCGCCCAGCGGCATCACGGCCACGGCGCCCGCTTCTTCCAACTGCTTGGCCGCAATCGGATCATCGACGCAATAAACCATCGGCAGGAAGCCTTCCTTGGCCAGCACCTCGGTCGCGCGCAGGGTTTCGCGCATGTCGGGATAAAGCGTGCGCGCCTCGCCCAGCACTTCGAGCTTGACCAGATCCCAACCGCCCGCCTCACGCGCAAGGCGCAACGTGCGGATCGCGTCCTCGGCGGTAAAGCAGCCGGCGGTGTTGGGCAGATAGGTGATCTTTTTCGGATCAATGAAATCGGTCAGCATCGGCGCCTTGGGGTCCGACACATTGACGCGGCGCACGGCCACCGTCACGATTTCCGCGCCCGACGCCTCCAGCGCGGCGGCATTTTGGGCGAAATCCTTATACTTGCCGGTGCCGACGATCAGGCGCGAACGGAAAGTGCGACCCGCAACGGTCCATGTGTCATCTGCGTTCACGTCACCACCCCCTACAAAATGCACGATCTCCAGCACATCGCCATCGGCCAATGCCACATCGGCCAGCGTGCTGCGCGGCACGATGATCGCATTGCGCTCCACCGCGACTTTCGCCGGATTAAGGCCGATGTCGGCCACAAGGTCGGCCACGCTGGCGCCATGGGCAATCCGGCGCGGTTCGCCATTCACAGTCAGGGAGATCGTTTCGCTCATGCTTGGCGCTATTGGCGCGTCATGCAGCGTGGCGCAAGTTCCGGATGTGGGCAATCGCGAGAAGAATGACGCCCGGGACCGTCAGCGCGATCTCTGGCAAGCCATGCGGGACCACAAGCCCCGCCGCCATCAGCACCAGCCCGGCGCAGCCCAGCACCAAAGGTTCACGCCGCCCATGCCGCGCCAGACCAAAGCCCAGCCCCAGCGCGCCAATGGCAATGGCCGCCATCAGCCCGATTTCATGCACATGCGGATCCAGCAGCACGCCGCCGCCCACGCCCATCAATCCCACCAGCACCACGCCCGACACGCAATGCACAAGGCAAAGCGCCGAAAGCGCAACGCCGAGTCGATCGAGTTTGGCGCGAATCAAGGCAAGTGCGGGGGTGAACATAAGCGCTCCGATATGTGATAATGTATCATGTGGCAAGAGGTTACATTTTTTCAACCCCGATCCCGGCCCTTCCGTGGAATTAAACTTGCGATATGATTGCATTCATTGGATCAAGGCGATGTCGGATCTCTCCCCTTAAGAGGCTGGACCAAGAACACAGGACATGAAGATGGGTTTCTCTTCCAGCGCCCGCCCGTTGCAGATCGCACGTTGGCTGTGGGTTGTGGCCGCCATGGTGGTGGGCATTGTCGTGGTGGGGGGCATCACGCGCCTGACCGAATCGGGCGTGTC
This sequence comes from Novosphingobium sp. Sphag1I, assembly GCF_056279125.1. Classification (NCBI taxonomy): domain Bacteria; kingdom Pseudomonadati; phylum Pseudomonadota; class Alphaproteobacteria; order Sphingomonadales; family Sphingomonadaceae; genus Novosphingobium; species Novosphingobium sp. Sphag1I. The sequence continues at coordinate 120,005 of NZ_JBWBQS010000011.1, forward strand.
GATCACCGAATGGAAACCCGTCAGCGGCGCCCTGCCCCCCCTGACCCAGGCCGCGTGGGAGGCCGAATTCGCCAAATATCGCGCCACGCCGCAATATATTCTGATTAACGGCCCCGCAGGCATGACCTTGGCCACATACAAGGCCATCTTTTTCTGGGAATGGGTCCACCGCTTGCTGGCCCGCACGATCGGACTGGTCTTTGCGTTGCCGTTCATCATCTTTTGGGTCCGGCGACAGATTCCGGCTGGCTATCACCTGCGCCTGTTCGCGCTGCTGGCGCTGGGCGCTTTGCAGGGGGCCGTGGGATGGTGGATGGTCAAATCGGGCATCGCCCATGATGTAAAGGTCAGCCATCTGCGGCTGGCCACGCATCTGGGGGTGGCGCTCTTTACGCTGGCAGGTCTGGCATGGACCGCGCTGGATCTTCAAGCCCTGGCGCGGGGGCAGAAGCGCAGTCGCATGACACCGCTGGGCCTGATGGCCGGGGGTGTGCTGGCGCTGCAATTGATCTGGGGCGCGTTCACGGCGGGGTTGCGCGCGGGGCATGTCACCGATGAATGGCCTTTGATGAACGGCCATATCTGGCCCGGCCCGACCCAAATGGGGCAAAGTTTTATTCAGACCGTCACCGGCGATCCGGCCATTGTCCATTTCATCCACCGCTGGTGGGCATGGGTGGTGGTGGGCGTGCTGATCGTGCTGGCCCGCGCGCTTAAACAGCGGGGGCTGCGTGAACCCTCGATCGCCATTCATTCGGCCTTTGGCACGCAAATCCTGCTGGGCATCGCCACGGTGATGAGCGGGGTGTCGATCCCGCTGGCCGTGGCGCATCAATTGGTGGGGGCGCTGCTGCTGCTGGCCACGGTCTGGGGCATGCATGCTTTGGGCAGCGAACGCTGGTCATGAACGATCTGCCCGCGCCCATGTTGATCTGGTGCCCGTTTCCCGATGTGGAAAGCGCGCAAAAGGCGGCAAGAGTGCTGGTCGAGGAATCTCTGGCGGCTTGCGCCAATATTATGCCCGTGATGCAATCCATCTATTCGTGGCAAGATGAAATTCATGAGGCACAAGAAGTCGGCGTTTTGTTCAAGAGCAATGTTCAAGCTCATTCCAGATGTATGACGCGCCTCCTTGCGCTGCATCCTTATAGTGAACCGGCAATTTTGGCGTGGGAATGTCCCGCCTCTTTGCCGCAAACCATTGGGTGGCTCGCCAAACTGGTGGGATAAAAAATGGGTAAGAAGATCGAATACGATGCGCTGCTCCACGCATTGAAGGGGCCTGCGCTGATGACGGGGGCAATCGCGGTATCTTTCAGCCCCGCCGCCTCGGCCCAAAGCTCGTGCAAAGGCGAATTTCATGCGCCCGCCGACCCGATGGTCCTGTCGCGCCAGGTCCACCGTTCGCTGGCCGACGGCAAGGAATTGGTGGTCACGCGCCATTATCGCGTCAATTTCAGGCCCAATACAAAAGGCTATCTGATCGAAGGGGAATGGCTGTCGACCGATGTTGATGCCCCGCCACGTCTTGCCAATCTGGCCGCTTTAGAAAAAGCCAGGGCGACTACCAGTATTTTTCCGATCCAACTGGATCATGCCGGCATGATCATGTCTCGCGAAAATCACCGATCGCCCGCGCTGAACGAAAGTGAAGCCCAAGCCGCCAGACAGTTGATCGACGGAGCCGCCTTAAAACCGGACGCCCAACACCAGGCCATCGAATTTCTGGACCAAGTGGCCAAACAAACCGGCCCGGTAATCAGCCATTGGCCCGCCTCGCTATTCCGACCGGGGCCTTTCAATTCCGAGATTCAGCGTGAACTCCCGCCAACGAACAGCGAAAGCGGAATGGCCATCATCAGCATTTCCGCCCAATCCACCAAGCCGTGCAGCCTGATGAAGAAGTTGGAGCGCAAGGTTAAGACCGTGATCGGCGGCCAGATGCGCGAAACACGCGAAATCTGGACGCTGGACCCGGCGAAAGACTGACTACGCAACGTCACGGTATTATTTTACCGCCCCAGAAAGCCGCAGAATGCTTGACTCTTGGGGCCGTTTGCAACATTAGGCCCGCCACACCCCCCGCCGCGACCGCGTGGCGGGGTCGTCATTTATACGGGAACCAAAGCCATGAAGGCTCTCACCAAGGTCACCCGGTCGGTCAAGCCGGCTGAGGTGGAAAAGAAGTGGCATCTGATCGATGCCGAAGGTCTGGTGGTCGGCCGTCTTGCCGTCATCATCGCCAACATCCTGCGCGGCAAGCACAAGCCCACCTTCACGCCCCACGTTGACACCGGCGACCATGTCGTCGTCATCAACGCCGACAAGGTGCGTCTGACCGGCAACAAGCTGAAGAACAAGGTGTACTACAAGCACACCGGTTACGCCGGCGGCATCAAGGCCGTGACGGCGGCCAAGGTTCTGGAAGGTCGTTTTCCGGAACGCGTGATCGAAAAGGCTGTGGAACGCATGATTCCGCGCGGCCCGCTCGGCCGTCAGCAGTTGCGCGCCCTGCACCTCTATGCTGGTGCTGAGCACCCGCATGCCGGCACCCAGCCTCAGCCGCTGGACGTCGCCGCCCTCAACCGCAAGAACAAGGTTGGTGCGTAATGTCTGAAGAATTCTCCGCTCTGGCCGAAATCGGCACCGCCGCTCCGGCTGCTGCTGCCCCCGCCGCCCCGCTGCGCGCTCGCGAAGTCGACGCACAGGGCCGTTCGTATGCCACCGGCCGTCGTAAGGACGCCGTGGCCCGCGTGTGGATCAAGCCCGGCACCGGCAAGATCACCGTCAACGGTCGCGATCAGGAAACCTACTTCGCTCGCCCGACCCTGCGCCTCGTGATCAACCAGCCCTTCGGCGTGGCTGATCGTTCGGGTCAGTATGACGTTGTCTGCACCGTCAAGGGTGGTGGCCTTTCGGGTCAGGCCGGCGCTGTAAAGCACGGTATCGCCCAGGCTCTGGCCAAGTTCGAGCCCGCCCTGCGCGGCGCCGTCAAGGCCGCTGGCTTCCTGACCCGCGACCCGCGCGTCGTTGAACGTAAGAAGTACGGTCGCGCCAAGGCTCGTCGTAGCTTCCAGTTCTCGAAGCGTTAATCGCTTTCAGGCTGTTGGCCCTTTGGGGCCGAACAAAGGGGCGGTCCGGCGACGGGCCGCCTTTTTTGTGGCCGCCAAGATTACGCCAGGCGCGCGGCCCGTTCGGCCAGACGCGCGATCAGATCGGCATGGATGGCGGGCGCCGAAACGGCCACGCCAAAGACGCGGGGATCGGGCTTGTTGTAATTGAGCTTGCCGCCCAAGGCGTCGCTGATTGCCGCCCCCGCCTCACGCGCGATCAGGGCCGCGGCGGCCAGATCCCATTCGTAGCCCCAGCGCAAAGTCGCCACCAGATCGGCCTGATCGGCCGCCACCATGGCAATGCGCAGGGCGATGGAATTGGGCTGCTCCACCATCTCCATATCCGCATCTTCGGCGGGCAGGGCGCGGGTCGGCACGCGGGCACCGGCCAGAACATCCCGGCGCGATGCAACCAATTTCTCTCCGTTGCGAAAGGCGCCATGGCCGGCCTCGGCCTGCCAATATTCGTCCCGCGCGGGCGCGTGCAGCACCGATATCAAGGGGCGATGGTTGCTGACCAAGGCCACGGAAATGGCCCAACCCGTGCGTCCGCGAATGAAATCGCGCGTCCCATCAATGGGATCAACCAGCCAGACAAGTTCTCCGGCCCGCTGATTCGGCGCATCTATCGTTTCCTCAGACAGCCATCCGGCGCAAGGCAGGAGACGGGTTAACTCGCCGCGAAGAAAGGCATCGACCGCCAAATCGGCCGCCGATACCGGCGTTCCGTCCATTTTCCCAAAAACTTCCAACGCTTTATTATCGACCGGCCATTGCGACATGGCGATCTCTCCGGCGCGGCGAATGATGGCCTCAAGGCGGGCACGGTCGAGCATGGTCAACGCGCCCTTTGGGAAAATTTGCAATTAAGAATGATTAGCACATCTTTCCCTTCCCATCGCCCGAAACCTGTGCTTAGCCCGCCGCCAACCAAAGGGCCATTAGGCTTGCAATAGCGAGAAGCACCGATGAACGTCCATGAGTATCAGGCCAAGGAACTGCTGGCCAAGTTCGGCGTCGCCATTCCTGCGGGCTATGCGGCCCTGACCGTTGAAGAAGCCGTCGCCGGCGCCAAGCAGCTCCCCGGGCCGCTCTATGTCGTCAAGTCGCAGATCCACGCCGGTGGCCGCGGCAAAGGCAAGTTCAAGGAACTGCCCGCTGATGCCAAGGGCGGTGTGCGTCTGGCCTTCAACCTTGACGAAGTCGAATCGCACGCCAAGGAAATGCTGGGCAACACGCTGGTGACCGTGCAGACCGGCGAAGCGGGCAAGCAGGTCAACCGCCTGTATGTCACCGACGGCGTCGACATCGCCAAGGAATACTACCTCTCGCTGCTGGTTGACCGCGCTACCGGCCGCGTCGCCTTCATCGTGTCGACCGAAGGCGGCATGGACATCGAAGCCGTTGCCCATGACACCCCGGAAAAAATCACCACGGTCACCGTCGACCCGGCCACCGGTTTCCAGCCGCACCACGGCCGCACCATCGCTTTCGCGCTCAAGCTCAAGGGCGACACCAACAAGCAGGCTCAGGTTCTGGCCAAGCAGTTGTATGACGCATTCCTCGCGCTCGACTGCTCGATGCTCGAAATCAACCCGCTGGTCGAAGACGTGAACGGCAACCTGCTGGTTCTCGACACCAAGATGAGCTTCGATTCGAACGCGCTGTTCCGTCACCCCGACGTGTTCGCCCTGCGCGACGAAACCGAAGAAGATCCGGCCGAAATCGAAGCTTCGAAGTATGACCTGGCCTACATCAAGCTCGATGGCAACATCGGCTGCATGGTGAACGGCGCTGGCCTGGCCATGGCCACCATGGACATCATCAAGCTGAACGGCGCGTTCCCCGCCAACTTCCTCGACGTGGGCGGCGGCGCCACCACCGAAAAGGTGACGGCGGCGTTCAAGATCATTCTGTCGGACCCGGCTGTCGAAGGCATTCTGGTCAACATCTTTGGCGGCATCATGAAGTGCGACGTCATTGCCGCCGGCATCATTGCGGCTGCCAAGGACGTGAACCTGTCGGTTCCGCTGGTGGTTCGCCTCGAAGGCACCAACGTTGAACTGGGCAAGGACCTGCTCAACAATTCGGGCCTGCCCATCGTGGCGGCCAACGATCTGGGCGACGCTGCCAAGAAGATCGTGGCGGAAGTCAACAAGGCCAAATAAGCCTTGGGCGAAAGCCTTTGAGCAAAGACCCCGTGGCGCCCCGCGCGCCACGGGGTCTTTCTCGTTTTGGGGGCCGAACGCAAGGGTGTTGCCGCAAAGAAAGCTTTGGCGCAGCGATGCTTTGTTAAACATTGCATGGCAGCGTGCCACCATGAATGCCCGAGTCCGCGCCCTGGTTTCCATGCATTTGAGGCAGAGCCTGCTGCTTTGTCTGCTCTATTTCGCCACGGCGCTGGTCGCTCTCCAGATGACGCGCTTCAACGGCGGGGTGGCCATTGTTTGGCCCGCGGGCGCCGTCCTGTTTGCCGCGTTGGCCATCATGCCGCGCCGGCGATGGAAAGTGGCGTTGCTCTTCTGCTTTCCAGCGGGCGCTTTGGCGATTGCGCTGCGCGGGTTTGGCGGAATTTACACAATACCCCTGACGCTGGCGGGCCTGTTCGAAGCATGGCTGGCGGCCAGCCTGATGCGCCGGTTTGCGCCGCGTTTTACCCGTTTCGAATCGATCCGCGATGTGGGGATCTTCCTTCTGGTTGCGGGGATTATCGCACCTGCGGCCTCGGCGTTTATCGGGGCGTGGTCGGGCCACGCGGCCACCGGCATTGATTTTGGCCGGGCATGGGGCAATTGGTTCGGCGCCCATGCGCTCAGCCTCGTTACCTTTGCACCGCCGATCTTTCTCATCCTGCGCAGGCGCTGGCTCGACACGTCCAAGTTCAGCCGTCAACGTCTGCTCGAATGGCTCGGCCTGCTGGGCGCGGTCGCATTGGCCACGCTGATCACTTTTGGGCAAAGCAAGGTGCCTTTGGTCATCGTGCCATTGGTGCCGATGGTGGCGGCCACTTTCCGGCTGGGACGGCTGGGGGCGGTTGCCTCGCTGTTGATCCTGATTTGCGGCGGAATGGGCGGGACCATGGCGGGCTATGGGCCGACCGTGCTGTTGCCGGTGGACATGGCCACCAAATTGCTGGTGCTGCAAATCTATTTCGCCTGCGTCGTGCTGATCCTCCTGCCCGTGGCGGCCGAACTTGAGGCGCGGCGGCGGTTGTTGCAGACCCTGCGCGATGCCGAGGCGCTGCACCGGCTGGTGGTGGAACGCACCGGCGACATCATCATGCGGGTCAATATTGACGGCACATTGCGCTCTATTTCCGATTCCGCCGTTCGGCTTTGGGGTTATCAACCGCATGAGATCATTGGCCGCTCGGTCTATGATCTGTTGCATCCCGATGACGAACAGGCCGTGTTCGACGCGCGATTTCAGGCCCTGTCCGATCCGCAATCCAATGTCGCGGTCGAATGTCGGCTGATGTCAAAGGAGGGATTGCCGGTCTGGGTTGAAAGCCATCTTTGCGCGACACTGGACAGACAGGGCGTGCCCAATGGCACTGTTTCCTTTATCCGCGACAATTCGGTGCGCCACCGGATGATGGAAAATCTGGCGCGTGAAGCCAATACCGATCCTTTGACCGGGCTTGGCAATCGGCGCGCCTTTGACAAAGCCCTGGCTCGCGATGCGACGGGGGGCGGGAAAAGCTGTCTGGCGCTGTTCGATCTGGATCATTTCAAACGGATCAACGATGTGCACGGTCATGCCACGGGCGACCGCATCCTGACGCTGTTTGCCGCGGTGCTGCGCGGCACGGTGCGCGCGGGCGATGTGGTGGCGCGCCTTGGCGGCGAGGAATTTGCCGTTCTGCTGCGCGATGTGGACATCGATCAGGCCGAGGTGATTTGCGAACGCGTACGCCAAAGATTGGCCGACAGCGAGGGGCGGTCAACCGTGGGCGAAATCGTGCGCGCCACGGTCAGCGTCGGCCTGACGCCCTTGACCGAAGGGTTGCCGATTGATGAGGCTTTTCGTTTGGCCGATGCCGCGCTCTACCGGGCCAAGCATAATGGCCGCAATCAGCTCTCCATCGCCGCCTGATTGCCCATGCGCCGGTCATAGGCCTGCTGTGCCTGTGCCACGGCGCCCATCCGCGTTTCGGCCCAATCGATCAGCATTTGCAGCGCCGACAGCAATTCCCGCCCCAAGGGCGCAATCGCATAGGTCACGCTGACCGGCACGGTGGGTTCGACATGGCGCGTGACCAATCCGTCGCGTTCCAGATTGCGCAAGGTCTGGGCAAGCATCTTTTGCGAAATGCCATCGACACGCCTTTTCAGCGCGCTGAACCGCAATTCCCCCTCGCCCAGCATGCCGAGCAGGAGGATGCTCCATTTGTCACCCACCCGGTCGAGCAACTGGCGCGTCGGACAATTACGGGCAAACACATCGCCCCGCCGCGGATCGCCATCCCGCAAATCATCCAGGGTGGTTACGTCGGGGTAAGCAGGTGAAAGAAAAGTGCTCTCTTGCATGATGCGTTTCCATAGCACACTTGGTTACCAACAGAAACCCATCAAGCAGGAGCGTTGAAATGAAAGTTGCAGTGTTGGGCGCCAGCGGCCGCGCCGGATCGGAAATCACCAAGGAATTGAGCGCTCGCGGCCATCAGGTTGTGGCCGTGGCCCGCAAGCCCGAAGCCATTCCCGCCGCCGATGGCGTGACCGCGGTTGCGGGCGATGCGTCGAACCCCGCCGCGCTGGCCGACGTGATCAAGGGCGTGGATGCGGTGATCAGCGCGCTGCATTTCGACGTGTCGGCTGACACTTTGCTTTCCGCGCTGCGCCAGGCGGGCGTGGGGCGTTTGCTGGTGACGGGCGGCGCGGCCAGCCTCAAGCTGCCCACCGGCGAGCGTTTGATCGACGGGCCGGATTTCCCCGAAGCGTGGAAGGGCGCGGCCATGGGCGGCATCACCTTCCTTGAAGACCTGCGCGCCGTGACCGACATTGACTGGACCTTCTTCTCGCCCGCCGCCTTTATTTTCGAAGGGCCGCGCCTTGGCACCTATCGCGGCGGCAAGGATGATCTGGTCGTGGATGATACGGGCGAGAGCAAGATCAGCTTTGCCGACTATGCCATCGCCATGGTCGATGAGCTGGAGGCCCATAAGTACCCGCGTGCGCGTTTTACCGCCGCCTATTAATCCAAAATGCGATAGGGGATGAAGCCGCGCTGGTTGGTGGTGATGTCGATGGCTTTGTCATTGGGCGGATAGGCGCGTTGATGACAATCGTGGCGCGAACAAATGCGGCAGGAAATGCCGATCCGCGCCACCGCCTCCTCGCATTCCAGATTGAGCGTATCGGCATAGATGAACTCGCTGGCCAGCGTGACTTCACACCCCAGCACCACCGCATAGCGGCGCGGCGGGCGGAAATAGGCGTCCGAGGGTTTGACCAGCCCCTTGGCAAGAAAGACAAAGCGCCGCCCCTCGGGCATCTCGGCCACTTGCAGATGGATGCGGTCGGGGATGGCGACCGCCTCATGGGCGATCCACAGCGGACAGGCCCCGCCGAAGCGGGCGAATTGCAACCCGTTGGCCGCGTGGCGCTTGGTGATATTGCCCGCCATGTCGATGCGGCAAAAGGCGATCGGCACGCCGCGCTGGTGCGGGCGTTGCAGGTTGGACAGGCGGTGGCAGGTCTGTTCGAAACTGGTGCCGAAGATCTGGCGCAAACCGTCGATGTCATGGCGCAGCCGCCGCGCCGCATCGCGAAACGGGCGATAGGGCATCAGCAAAGCCCCCGCCGCATAGTTAGTAAGGCCCACCGAGAGCAGATTCTGCGCGGTCTGGGTACGCATCCCCGCTTTTGCCACCGTCTCGGCAATTTCATGCGCCAGAGCGATGGCGCATAGCTGATAGGCCAGTTGAAAGCGCAGGCTTTCATGGGGTTGGCCGACATCCAGCGTCAGTTCGCGGCGCGCCTCGTCATAATGGCGGATCGGCGCGCCGGGCAGGTGGCGCAGGGTTATCCCCTGACGATCAAACCATGCGGTCAATTGGGCAGTGTCGGGCGTGGGCAAATGGCGCGAGAGGGCGCCCGCCATGGCCTCGGCGCTGGAATCGATCAAATGGACGTAATTGTCGGCCAGATGGAACCAGTCGCGCACCTCCTCCCACGGCAGGCGACCGCCCGAAACGCTGTCGGCGCCCAGCGCCTCGTCCATCGCGGCCAGACGCGCGGAATCGCGTTTGTGCAGACGGTAAAGGTGGGCGAATTGTTCGGCAAATTGCGGGAATTGATCGGCCACGCGCTCAATCTGATCGGCGGGCAGGTCACGCAGCAAGGGATCGGCGGAGGCCTCCAGCAATTCGGTGACGACCGGCTCGACCGGGGTTTCGGCCATATCGGCCCAATCCACCGGGAACAATTCACGCACCCTTTCGGCCAGCGCCAAAGTCATGGGCCGCGTGTCATTTTCCAATTGCGAGAGATAGGGCGTGCTGATCCCCAGCCTCTGCGCCAGCGCGCCCTGTTTCAGCCCGTGATCCTCACGCAGGGCCTTGAGGAAACGCCCCGCATAGAGCCGCCTTTTCATGCCGTCCTCTCGCTAATTTTTGCAAATTCTATCTTTGCAAATTTGCAACATTACTGTGGACGGGTCAAGCGCAATGCCCCATCGCGAACCCAAGTGGTTTTGTGAGAGGTTAACCGATGAGCGCGAATGTGGCGGAGATGGAGCGGCGGCGGGCGGCGGCCCGGATGGGCGGCGGCCAAAAGCGGATCGATGCCCAGCATGCCAAGGGCAAGCTGACCGCGCGCGAACGGCTCAAGGTTCTGCTCGACGAAGGCAGCTTTGAAGAAGTCGACATGTATGTCGAACATAATTGCGTCGATTTCGGCATGCCCGACAACACCATCCCCGGCGATGGCGTGGTCACGGGGTCCGGCACGATCAATGGCCGCCTTGTTTTCGTGTTTTCACAGGATTTCACCGTGTTTGGCGGGGCTGTTTCCGAACGCCACGCAATGAAGATCTGCAAGATCATGGACATGGCCATGAAGGTCGGCGCCCCGGTCATCGGTTTGAACGACAGCGGCGGCGCGCGTATTCAGGAAGGCGTGGCCAGCCTTGGCGGCTATGCCGAGATTTTCCAGCGCAATGTGCTGGCCAGCGGGGTGGTGCCTCAGCTCAGCCTCATCATGGGGCCTTGCGCGGGCGGCGCGGTGTATAGCCCCGCCATGACCGACTTCATCTTCATGGTGAAGGACAGTTCGTACATGTTCGTCACCGGCCCCGATGTGGTCAAGACTGTGACGAATGAGGTCGTCACGCAGGAAGAACTGGGCGGCGCGATCACGCATAGCACCAAGACCAGCGTGGCCGATCTGGCGCTGGAAAATGACATCGAAGCGCTGTTGACGGCGCGCGAATTCTTCGACTTCCTGCCGCTGTCGAACAAGGAAGAAGCGCCCGAACGCCCCAATTCGGACCCGTGGGACCGCATCGAGGACAGCCTGGACACGGTAATCCCGGCCAGCGCGACCCAGCCTTATGATATGAAGGAAGTGATCCGCAAGACGCTGGACGAGGGCGATTTCTTTGAAATCCAGCCGGGCCATGCGGGCAATATCCTGTGCGGCTTTGGCCGGATCGAGGGCAAGACCGTCGGCGTCGTCGCCAATCAGCCTCTGGTGCTGGCGGGCGTGCTGGACATCAATTCGTCGAAGAAGGCGGCGCGTTTCGTGCGTTTTTGCGATGCCTTTAATATCCCGATCCTGACCTTTGTCGACGTTCCCGGCTTCCTGCCCGGCACGAGCCAAGAGCATAACGGCATCATCAAGCATGGCGCCAAGCTGCTGTTTGCCTATGCCGAGGCGACCGTGCCCAAGATCACCATCATCACCCGCAAGGCCTATGGCGGCGCCTATGACGTGATGGCCTCCAAGCATTTGCGCGGCGATTTGAACTATGCCTGGCCCACGGCGGAAATCGCGGTGATGGGGGCCAAGGGCGCGGTGGAAATCATCTTCCGTGGCTTGCCCGCCGAGGCGCAGGCCGAAAAGGTCAAGGAATATGAAGACCGCTTTGCCAACCCGTTTGTCGCGGCGTCCAAGGGTTTCATCGACGAGGTGATCCACCCGCATTCGACCCGCCGCCGGATCGCGCTGGGCCTGCGCAAATTGCGCAACAAGGCGTTGGAGAACCCGTGGAAGAAGCACGACAACATTCCGCTCTAAGCGGGGAGGATGCCATGAAACTCGGACGTCTCAATCACGTCGGCGTGGCCGTGCCTTCGATGGCCGATGCCATTGCCTATTACCGCGATGTGATGGGGGCCAGCCTCATCACCGCGCCTTTCGACATGCCCGAACAGGGCGTGAAGGTGGCCTTTGTCAACACGCCCGGCGAGAGCGGCACGGCGGGCACGCAGATCGAGTTGATCGAACCGCTTGGCCCCGAAAGCCCCATCGCCGGTTTCATCGCCAAGAACCCCGCAGGCGGCCAGCACCACCTCTGCTATGAGGTCGAGGATATCGAGGCTGCCCGCGAATGGTTCACTGCATTGGGCAAGCGCATCCTTGGCCCCACGCGGATCGGCGCGCATGGCACGCCCATCTTCTTCCTGCACCCCAAGGATATGCTGGGGCAGCTCACCGAAATCATGGAGACGCCCCGTGGCCAACATTGATAACTGGCAGGCGCTGGCCGCCAAAGAGGTCAAGGGCAAGGACCTGAACTGGCAGACGCCCGAGGGGATCACGGTCAAGCCGCTCTATACGGCGGAAGACGTGAGCGTTGATCCCGGCCTGCCCGGCTTTGCGCCCTTTACGCGCGGCGTGCGCGCGTCGATGTATGCGGGGCGGCCCTGGACCATCCGCCAATATGCGGGCTTTTCCACCGCCGAGGAATCGAACGCCTTCTATCGCCGCAATCTGGCGGCGGGGCAAAAGGGCCTCTCGGTCGCTTTCGACCTTGCCACCCATCGCGGCTATGACAGCGATCACCCCCGCGTGGTGGGCGATGTCGGCAAGGCGGGCGTGGCCATCGACAGCGTCGAGGACATGAAAATCCTGTTCGACGGCATCCCCTTGGGCGAAATGTCGGTGTCGATGACGATGAACGGGGCGGTGATCCCGATCCTGGCCTTCTTCATCGTCGCGGGCGAGGAACAGGGCGTTCCCACCGAAAAGCTGGACGGGACCATTCAGAATGACATTCTGAAGGAGTTCATGGTCCGCAACACCTATATCTATCCGCCCGAACCCAGCATGCGGATCATTTCGGACATCTTTGGCTATACATCCGCCAATATGCCGAAATTCAACAGCATTTCGATCTCCGGCTATCACATGCAGGAGGCCGGGGCGACGCAGGTGCAGGAACTGGCCTTCACCATCGCGGACGGGATCGAATATGTGAAATATGGCGTGGCCAGCGGCCTCGACATCGACAAATTCGCCGGGCGCCTGTCGTTCTTTTTCGCCATCGGCATGAATTTCTTCATGGAAGTGGCCAAGCTGCGCGCCGCGCGCGTCTTGTGGCACCGGGCGATGACGAAACTGGGCGCGAAGGACGAACGCAGCAAGATGCTGCGCACCCATTGCCAGACCAGCGGTGTGTCCTTGCAGGAGCAAGACCCCTATAACAACGTCATCCGCACCACGATCGAGGCGATGGCCGCGATGCTGGGCGGCACGCAATCGCTCCACACCAATGCGCTTGACGAAGCCATCGCCCTGCCCACCGATTTTTCCGCCCGCATCGCGCGCAACACGCAGATCGTGATTCAGGAAGAAACGGGCATGTGCAATGTGGTCGATCCGCTGGGCGGGTCGTATTACATTGAATCGCTGACCCAGCAGTTGGTCGACGCCGCGCAGGCGATCATTGATCGCGTGGAAGGCGAGGGCGGCATGGCCAAGGCGGTTTCCGCCGGTTGGCCCAAGGCGATGATCGAGGAAGCCGCCGCCGCCCGTCAGGCCCGTGTTGACCGGGGCGAGGATGTCATCGTCGGCGTCAACAAATATCGCCTCGCCACCGAGGATCGGATCGAAACGCTCGACATTGACAACCATGTCGTGCGCGAGGCCCAGATCGCCCGGATCAAGGCGGTGAAGGCCGCCCGCGACGAGGCCGCCTGTCAGGCCGCCCTGCGCGCCATTACGCAGGGCGCGCGCGAAGGCGGCAACCTGCTGGCGCTGGCCGTCGAGGCCGCCCGCCACCGCGCCACGCTGGGCGAAATCAGCAGCGCGATGGAGGAGGTCTTTGGCCGCCACGGCACTGTGCCCACCCCGGTCAAGGGCGTCTATGGCGCGGCCTATGCGGGCGATGACCGCTATCAACAGATCCTCGATGGCGTCGAGGCCGTTTCCCGCCGTCTGGAGCGCAAGCCCCGCATGCTGGTGGCCAAGATGGGGCAGGATGGGCACGATCGCGGGGCCAATGTCATCGCCAGCGCCTTTACCGACATGGGCTTTGACGTGACCAGCGGCCCGCTGTTTCAGACGCCGGAGGAAGCCTGCGCGCTGGCGCTGGAAAAGGGCGTCGATGCGGTGGGGGCCTCCAGCCTTGCTGCGGGCCACAAGACGCTGATCCCGCAACTCATCAACCTGCTGCGCGAGGCGGGTCGGCCCGACATCAAGGTCGTGGCGGGCGGCGTCATCCCGCCGCAGGACTATGAATTCCTGCGTGAGGCGGGGGTGCAGGGCATCTATGGCCCGGGGTCCAACGTGCTCGATTGCGCGGCCGATATGCTGCGCCTGCTGGGTCATAATATGCCGCCGCTGGGCAGCGAACTGGAAGAGGCAAAGTAAAGCCGATGTTCAAGAAAATCCTCATCGCCAATCGTGGCGAAATCGCTTGCCGCGTCATCAAGACCGCGCGCCGGATGGGCATTGCCACGGTCGCCGTCTATTCCGACGCCGATGCGCGCGCGCCCTTTGTCCAGATGGCCGACGAGGCGGTGCATATCGGCCCCTCGCCCGCCGCGCAGTCTTATCTGATCGCGGAAAAGATCATCGAGGCCGCCAAGCAGACCGGCGCCGAAGCGGTCCATCCCGGCTATGGCTTCCTTTCCGAACGCACCTCTTTCGCCGAGGCTTTGGCGCGCGAAAACATCGCCTTCATCGGCCCGCCCGTCGGCGCGATCGCCGCGATGGGCGACAAGATCGAATCGAAGAAACTGGCCAAGGCGGCGGGCGTCAATGTCGTCCCCGGTTTCGTAGGCGAGATTGAGGACACCAACCATGCCGTGCGGATTTCGGAGGAAATCGGCTATCCGGTGATGATGAAAGCCAGCGCGGGCGGCGGCGGCAAGGGCATGCGTCTGGCCTATAACGAACAGGACGTGCGCGAGGGTTTCCCGGCGGTCAAGCGCGAGGGGCTGAACTCCTTTGGCGATGACCGCGTTTTCATCGAAAAGTTCATCCTGAATCCGCGCCATATCGAAATCCAGATTCTGGGCGATCAGCACGGCAATATTCTTTACCTGAATGAGCGCGAATGCTCGATCCAGCGCCGCCATCAGAAGGTGGTCGAGGAAGCCCCCTCGCCCTTCGTGTCGCCCGCCATGCGCAAGGCGATGGGCGAGCAATGCGTCGCTCTGGCCCGCGCGGTGGGTTATTACAGCGCGGGCACGGTCGAACTGATCGTATCGGGCGCGGACAAGAGTGGCGAGAGCTTCTACTTCCTCGAAATGAACACCCGCCTGCAGGTCGAACATCCCGTTACCGAGGCGATCACCGGCATCGATCTGGTCGAACAGATGATCCGCGTGGCCTATGGCGAGAAATTGGCCATGACGCAGGATGATGTGAAGATCGACGGCTGGGCCATCGAAAACCGCGTCTATGCCGAAGACCCCTATCGCGGATTTTTGCCCAGCACCGGGCGCCTCTCGCGCTATCGCCCGCCTGTTGAGGGCTGGACCGACGATGGCGCGGAAAATGGCCGCCGGGGCGTGGATGGCATCCGCGTCGACGATGGCGTCTATGAAGGCGGCGAAGTCTCGATGTTCTATGATCCCATGATCGCCAAGCTGATCACCTGGGGTGAAACCCGCGACGAGGCCGCCGACAAGCAGATCGCCGCGCTCGACCAGTTCGAGATTGAGGGGCTGGGCCACAATATCGACTTCGTGTCGGCCATCATGCAGCACCCCCGTTTCCGCAGCGGCGAACTGACCACTGGCTTCATCGCCGAGGAATATCCTGAAGGGTTCCACGGCGCGGCCACCGATGCGCAAACACTGGTCCATATTGCCGCGGTCTCCGGCTTTATCGCCACGGCGCGCGCCGATCGTGCGCGTCAGGTCGATGGGCAACTGGCCGCCAATCTGGCTCCGCCGTCCGAATGGGTGGTGACATTGGCCGGTGAAAAATTCGCCGTCAGCATCAAGACCAACAGCATCACCGTCAATGGTGCCGATGTCGATCTGGACATGGAATATACGCCGGGCGACCATCTGATCGTGGCCGAAATCGGTGATGAAGTGCTGGGCCTGAAGATCGAGCCGACGCGCACCGGGTTGAAAGTGACGACGCGCGGTGCGATCCACAAGGTCGACATCCTGCCCGCGCATATTGCGTCTCTGGCCGATCACATGATCGAAAAGGTGGCGCCGGATATGTCGAAGTACCTGATCTGTCCGATGCCGGGCCTGCTGGTGTCTCTCAACGTCAAGGAAGGCGACAAGGTCGAAGCGGGGCAACCGTTGGCCGTGGTCGAGGCGATGAAGATGGAAAACATCCTGCGCGCCGAAAAATCGGCCACCATCGGCAAAATCAACGCCAAGCCGGGTGAAAGCCTGCCGGTGGATTACATCATTCTGGAAATGGAATAGGATTAAGGCGAGGCGGCGGAGAGTCCTTTACCGGGCTTTCCGCCGTTTATTTTGCGGCCAGTTCGGCGTCCAGTTCGATCAGGCGGCGACAGGCCGCCAGCGCGCCGGGCGCATCGCCCGCGGCCAGATGCGTCGCATAGGCCGCGCACTCGCGCTGTCCCTCACGCGTCTTCTGAAATCCGGCCACCATGGCCAATGGGCGCAGCAATTCAATCCGCGCGCCCCAATCTTCATCCTCACGACTAAGAAGATCGAGCGTTTTTGAATAAAGACATTGAACAGCATCGGCGCGTTTACACGATCCCATACAATCACAGTTGATTGCATGGGCTGTCGCCTGAACATCTGTTAAGTCTATATTAATCATGTTGTCTATATTCCCGCCGATACGCGCGCGACTGACAACGCTGCAAACGCAATTAGGTTCCTACAATATCTTTTCTATAGCGTGAAGCAGCAAACCAACAATTCCCCCTACCAATGTCCCATTGATACGGATGAATTGCAGATCGCGCCCGACCGCGCCTTCGATCCGTTCCGAAACGGTACGCGCATCCCACCGGCGCACGGTGTCGGACACCAGTTTCACGATCCCCGCCCCATGCCGCACCGCCAATCCGGCCAGCGAGCGGCGCGCGAATCGGTTAACCTGATGGCGCAACCGCGCGTCGGTCTGCAAAGCCGCGCCAAATCCGGCCAGCCCCGCCCCCATGCGCCCTTCGAGCAAACCGCCCGGATGGCTGAGCGCATCGATCGCGGCGGCGCGGGCGCGTTCCCACAGGCCATCGATCCACGCGCCCATCGCCTGATTGGCCAGAATCTCGGCCTTCATCCGCGCGACCTTTTCCTGCGTCACCGGATCATGGCGCAGATCATGGGCCAATCCGGCCAGCAGATCCTCAAGTTTCGTCCGCAACGGATGCTGGGGATCGACGATGCATTCAGCGAGCAGCTTGTACAGCCCATCCAGAATCGTGTTGGCCAGCGTTTCATCCAGCCCCGTCCAGCGCAACAGCGCATGGGCGCGTTCATGGATCATCTTGCGCAGGATATCCTCATTGGCCTCCAGCGTGATCCCGGTCCAGCGCAGCATCGCCTCGATCACGCCGCGATGACGCCCGTCCGCCATCGCCCCTTCCAGCAATTGCCCCAGCAAGGGCGCCAGTTCGAGCCGTTCCAATTGCCCGCGCACCGTGGATTTGAGCATCGTGCCCAATTGTTCACCCGGCAGGGATTGCAGCATGTCGCCCAACAGCCCCGCCGCGCCTTTGCGCAGACGCGGCTCTCCGCCTTCACGCGGATCGGCCAGAAACCCGCCCAGCGCGCCCGCCACATCCAGCCCCGCCAGACGACGCGCCACGACCTGCGGCGTCAGGAAATTGGCGCGCAGAAAGCCCGCCATGCTGTCGGCAATCTGGTCCTTCTTTTCCGGGATGATCGCGGTGTGCGGAATGGGCAGGCCCATCGGGTGACGGAACAGCGCCGTCACCGCGAACCAGTCGGCCAGCGCGCCCACCATCGCCGCTTCGGAAAAGGCAAGCGCCCATTCCCAGCCCGCCTGTACCGGCGCGAAATGGCGGGACAGCAGATAGAGCGCCGCCATCCCCACCAGCAATCCATGCGCCAGCCAGCGGACGCGGGCGGCCTGCCTGCTGCGCAGGTCGCTCTCGACGCCCAGCCAGCGCCACAGGCTTCTTTCTTGTCTCACTCGGCAGGGGTTACTCCAGCGCGGCCCTCAGGTCCATGGCCAGATTGCCGGGCATGTTCCGGTTCATAGGTCAAAAGCCCACGCCGCAATTTCGGGCCGATGCGTTTTTCAAACCCGTCGGCAAGGCTGAAGGCGGCCGGTACGATGAGCAGCGTCAGCACCGTCGAAAGCGTCAACCCCCCGATCACCACCACGCCCATCGGCGCACGAAACGCCGCATCACCCGACAGCGACATGGCCGCCGGGATCATCCCCGCCGTCATCGCCACCGTGGTCATCACGATGGGCTGGGCGCGCTTGTGGCCCGCCTCGATGATTGCGTCGAATTTATTGGCGCCGCGCTGCATTTCCTCGATGGCAAAGTCGATCAGCAGGATCGAGTTTTTCGCCACAATGCCAAACAGCATCAGGATGCCGATATAGACCGGCATGGAAATCGGCATGTTCAGCATGGCCAGCAGCAACAGCCCGCCCAAAGGCGCGAGGAACAGCGAGGCCATATTCACCAGCGGCGACACCACCCGGTGATAGAGCAGCACCAGCACCGCAAAGACCAACCCAATCCCCGCCGGCACGGCCAGCGCCAGATTGAACACCATCTCCTGCTGCCACTTGGCCTCGCCATAGGCGGTGTTCGACACGCCTGCGGGCAGGTTCTTCATAATGGGCAGGGCTTTGACCTTCTTTTCCGCTTCTCCCTTGACGATGCCGGGCGCCAGATCCGCGCCGATGAAGATGCGGCGTTCCTGATTATAGCGCTGGATCGTCGATGGGCCGGAGCCAAAGGTGATATCGGCCACGCGGCTCAAAGGCACCGATCCGCCCGCCGAAGTCGGCACCGGCAGATTGGCGATATTCGAAAGATCGCGCCGCGCTTCTTCGGGCAGGCGCACGCGGATCGGCACCTGACGGTCGGAAAGCGAGAATTTGGCGGCGTTCTGGTCGATCTCGCCAATCGTGGCGATGCGGATCGCCTGGCTGAGCGAGGAGGTCGAGATGCCAAGGCTGGCGGCCAAATCCATATGCGGCACGATCACCACTTCGGGACGGCGCATGTCGCCGCTGAT
Organism: Novosphingobium sp. Sphag1I; assembly: GCF_056279125.1. Lineage (NCBI taxonomy): Bacteria > Pseudomonadati > Pseudomonadota > Alphaproteobacteria > Sphingomonadales > Sphingomonadaceae > Novosphingobium > Novosphingobium sp. Sphag1I. Next base: position 138,734 of record NZ_JBWBQS010000011.1, read on the forward strand.
CCGCGGGGCCACCAGTTCGGGCATATGTTTCATCTGCTCGACCAGTTCAGCCGCCGTCCTGTCCAGCAGTTCCGGGTCCGAGCTGGACAACATGATTTCCAGCCCGCGCCCGGTGGACGAACCGCCATTGTTGCTGGCCTGAAATGTGATGCGCGCGTCGGCAATACCCTGCACGGTGGGGGTGACTTCGCGTTCGAACTGCTTGGTGTGGATCTTGCGATCCTTTTTCAGCATGATCATCACGCGGGCCGTGCCCTCGTTCACGCGTTCCAGAACCTGATCGACTTCAGGCCGCTGGCGCACGATACCGGCCACCTGATCGGCCACCGCCTCGGTCTGGGCCAGCGTCGTGCCGGGGACCATTTCGATGCGGATCTGGGTGAAATCGCTGTTCTCATCGGGGAACATCACGGTCGGCATCGCCATGAACAGCACGATGGTCAGCGCAAAGCAACCCAGCGCCACGCCGATCATCCAGATGCGATGATCGCGCATGCGGGCGCGCAGATGATCGCGCCAAGACAAATGCCCTTTTTCGGCCAGCAAACGCGCCCGCAGCGCCCGCGCGCCCGACACGTCCAACGACCAGTGCAGCACGCGCAGATAGAAGTCCATCATCCGCCCGCCGCCATGTTCGGCGGTCCCATGACTTTTCAGGAAATAGGCCGCCACCATTGGCGTAATCATCCGCGCCACGGCCAGCGACATCAGCACCGAGACAACGACCGTCAGGCCGAAATTCTTGAAAAACGCCCCCGACACGCCCGGCATCAACCCGACCGGCAAGAACACCGCCGCAATCGAGCAGGTCGTGGCCACCACCGCCAGACCGATTTCATCGGCGGCATCAATCGCGGCCTGATAGGCGGTTTTGCCCATGCGCATATGCCGGACGATATTCTCGATCTCCACAATCGCGTCGTCGACCAGCACGCCCGCAACCAAGCCCAGCGCCAGCAGGCTCATCGTGTTGAGCGTGAAGCCGAACCAGACCTTCATGAACCAGAAGGTGGGAATGGCCGACAGCGGAATGGCGATGGCCGAAACCACCGTCGCGCGCCAGTCGCGCAGGAAGAAGAACACCACGATCACCGCCAGAACGGCGCCTTCGACCATGGATTCCATCGAGGATTCGTACTGTTTCTTGGTATAGGAAACCTGATTGAACAATTCGGTGAAATGGACGCCGGGACGCTCCTTGGCGATCTTGGCCAGCTCGACCATCGATTTGTCATAGACCGACACGTCCGAGGCACCGCGCGCGCGGGCGATGGAGAAGGTCACGACCTGCTTGCCATTGACCTTGCCCAAGGATGTGATTTCACCCCATGCGTCGCGCACCGTGGCAATATCGGCAAGTTTCACCACGCGCCCGGCCACCGGAATATCGGCCTGGCTCAGCGCAAAGGCGTCCTGCGCATTGCCCAGTACGCGCACCGATTGGCGGGTGCCGCCGATCTCGGCCTTGCCCCCCGCCGCATTCAGGTTCAGCACGCGCAGGGCCGCATTGACCTGCGGCGCGGTGACGCCAAAAGCCTGCATCCGCGCCGGGTCGAGCGTCACGAGAATCTCGCGGTTGACGCCCCCGTTGCGCTTGATTTCGGCCACGCCCTCCACGCCCAGCAGGCGCCGCGCCACCGTGTCGTCAATGAACCATGAAAGCTGCTCGATGGTCATGTCATCGGCGGCCACCGCGAAATAGGCGATGGGGTTGGTCGAGGTGTTCACCTTGAACACCTGCGGCTCCAGAATACCGTCGGGCAGATTGCCGCGCGCCTGATCGACCGCGTTCTTTACCTCGGCAACGGCGGCGTTAATGTCCTCGCCCAGTTGAAATTCCACCATCGTCTGGCTGGAACCTTCCGATGCGGTCGAACTGATCGAGGAAACGCCCGAAATCGTGCGCACCGCGCCTTCGATGCGCTGGGTGATCTGGGTTTCGATTTCGGTGGGTGCCGCGCCCGGTTGGGTGATGGCCACCACCACGATGGGGAATTCGATGTCGGGCTGGTCCTGAATCTCCATCCGGGCAAAGCTGATGACGCCCATCAGCATCATCGCCACAAAGATCACGATGGGCACCACCGGATGCCGGATCGACCATGCTGAAAGATTACGGAAGTTCATGGAACTCGTCCCTTTCAGGGTTGCTTGGTCTGGGGTTGGCTGCGCGGATTGACCGTTTCGCCCTCGGTCAGGAAAGCGCCGGCGCGCAGCACGACCCGTTCGGCCCCCGACAGGCCCGAGGCAATCGCCACGCCCTTTTCGGTTACCATCGCCACCTTGACCCGGCGGCGCACGGCCTTGTTATCGCCGCCCACGACATAGACATAGCTGCCCTGTGCGTCGGCCTGAAGCGAGGATTCGGGCAGGAGCGGCGCGGAAATCGAACCGCTGCGGATTTCCGCGCTGGCAAAACCGCCGGGGCGAATGTCGCGGTCATAGGGCAGCGCGATACGCGCAATGCCCTGACGCGTGGCGGGGTCGATGACGGGCGACACCTGCCAGACGTGGCCGACGAATTCACGCTCCGAACCCACCGGGCGCACCTTGACCTCTTGCCCCAGCGCCAGATGCGCCAGATCGGTTTCGGACAGGCGGGCGCGCATTTCCATCTCACCCTTGTCGGCGATGCGGAACAGGATGCCGTTGCCGGGGCTGACCACCTGTCCAACCTCCAACGCGCGGTCGAGGACGAGGCCGTCGGCGGGGGCCACGATGTTCAACCGGCGGATCTTGGCCTGCACTTCGCCCAATTGCGCCTGTGCCACGCGGACGCGCGCATTGGCCGCGTCACGCACCGCCGTCAGTTTATCGATATCGGCGTTGGAAATGAAACCATTGGCCACCAGTTTCAGCCCGCGGTCCAGATTGGCCTGCGCAATGCGCGCATCGGCCTGGGCGACGGCGATATTGGCGCCGCTGCTGGCCTGCTGCTGGGTCTGCACCTGACGATCGATCACGGCCAGAAGCTGGCCCTTTTTCACCCAGACGCCCGGTTCGACCAGCACCTGCACCACGGTGCCGCCTTCGCCCACGACGCCGACGGGCATGTCATGGCGCGCGGCCAGAACGCCGCTGGCATTGATCAGGCCCGCCACGGTGGTTAGGCCGGGCGTGGCCACCGAAACCAAAGGCGCCTGGTTGGCGCGCGCGCCGTCCCCGGCCGCGTCGCGATGGGTATAGGCATAGATGCCGCCAATGGCCAAAACCACCGCGCCTGCGGCCAACAATACCTTGTTGCGCGGGAAAGGCTGGATTTCCTCCGCCTCAAACGGCTCTGCCAATTGGACAGACTGAACCTTGGCCTCGACGTTCATCTCGCTCACCACCCCATTATCCCTTGGCCCTGACCGTGGCCCGCCCTTGCGGCCACCGGCTGATATCCGCCCCATGCACGCCAAAGAGATGGCCGCGCGAATTGGGGGGATTTCGGGCCGCTGCACGCACCGTATTACCTGTGTATATCACCTCAATCAAGCGGCCTTTTTGGGCAATGGGCCAGATAATGCGCGGCAAAGCGTGATCAGAACGCAAAAGGGCGCAAGGAGCCAAATGCTCCTGCGCCCTTTCAATCCCTATTCAGGGACAAAAGATAGGTATTTCAGCCGATCAATATTTCAACTGACGCTCATACAGATCGCGATAATGCTGGATTCGCGTGACGCGCAGACCCTGCATCCCGGAACGGTCCACCGCGCGTTGCCACGAGGCGAATTCTTCCAGGGTGAGGCTGTAACGCTCGCACACTTCATCAATGGTCAAAAGACCACCATTGACGGCTGCGACCACCTCGGCCTTGCGACGGACAACCCACCGCGTGGTGTTGGGCGGCGGCAGCGATTCCAGCGTAAGCGGTTCGCCAAGCGGGCCAATGACCATGGCAGGACGGATTTTCTGGTTCTCGATCATTTCATTCCTCGATCGCCGGGATGACGGGGACCGGCAACACCGGAATCTATGCCTGACATGGTTTTTCGAACCCCTCTAAAAACAGGGTTAACATCTTGGAAAGTCCCGTTGCACAAAGCACTAGGTCTGTCCCAAACCGGAGCATAATGTTCCAGAAGCTGGGCGACATGGGGGTCAAAGCTGCCCCCTGCCAACATGGCCGGGGCATCGCTGCACCCGCGCTGAAACGCATGCGCCGCCGCCAGACGCGAGGACAGAGCATGCCAGTCAAGCCGCAACCGATCCCCTGCCGAAGCGGGGCTAAAGGACTGGGCCAGCCAGTCTTCATGATCAAATCGCAGTTCCATGAAACATGGTATAAGCGCAACATGGTCAAGAGCGGGTAAAGGCCGGATTTACTCCTTGGTGACCATGTTTAATTCCGGCAATCCGGCAAACTACCGCCGCCGGGCGGGCGCCAAAGCGGCAAAAATCTGCCGATTTGGCGCTTACGTCGGGTCAGTGTATGGGGCGCTTTATGGCCTATGATTCCCCCTCATTGTTAACCCCTGACGCGCTTCTGGATCTGTTTGATCTTAAAGGAGAGGCAAAAACGCGACGAATCGTTGTCGCGATGTCGGGCGGCGTAGACTCGTCGGTCGTGGCCGCCCTTGCCGCGCATAGCGGGGCCGAGGTGATCGGCATCACGCTGCAACTTTACGACCATGGCGAAGCGGTGAAACGCAAGGGCGCATGCTGTGCGGGCGATGACATTCGCGATGCGCGCGAAGTGGCCGACCGTTTGGGCATTGCCCATTATGTTTACGATCACGAAACGGCCTTTCGTGAAAGCGTGGTCGATCGCTTTGCCGATGATTATCTGAACGGGCGCACGCCGATCCCCTGCATCCGTTGCAATATGGGGCCGAAATTCACCGACCTTTTGACGATGGCGCGCGATCTGGGGGCCGATTGTCTGGCCACGGGGCATTATGTGCGGCGCGTGATGGGGGCCGATGGCGCGCAATTGCATCGCGCGCTCGATCCCGCGCGCGATCAATCCTATTTCCTTTACGCCACGACACAGGCGCAAATGGACTATCTGCGCTTTCCCCTTGGCGGATTGCCCAAGACACAGGTGCGCGAACTGGCCGATCATTTCGGCCTGAAGGTCGCGGCCAAGCCTGATTCACAGGATATCTGTTTCGTGCCCGAAGGCGATTATGCCAGCGTCGTGCGCAAGATCCGCCCCGAAGGCGAACGCCCCGGCGACATCGTCCATGCGCAAACCGGCGCGGTTCTGGGCCACCACAAGGGCGTGATCCATTATACCGTGGGCCAAAGGCGCGGGCTGGAAATCGGCGGCTTGGCCGAACCAGTCTATGTCGTGGGCATTGATGCGCCCGGCGCGCGGGTTCTGGTCGGGCCGCGGGCGATGCTGGCGGTATCGGCGGCGCGGATCATCGAAACCAACCGCATCGGCGCGATCCCCGATGGCGCCGAACTGACCGCCAAGGTGCGCTCACTGGCCAAACCCGTGCCGATCACGCTCGAAGGGCCGCTGGGCGATGGGGCGGATGTGACGATCCGTTTCGCCACGCCCGAATATGGCGTCGCCCCCGGTCAGGCCGCCGTGATCTATGCCGGAGATCGCGTCATCGGCGGCGGCTGGATCGAGGAAACTTTCGCAGCCTGATACCTACTGTTCCCATTTTTCCAGAACGCAGCCTTCGCCCGTGCGAAAGGTTGCGGTCTGGGCGGAAATCAGCGGTACGCGCGCGGTAACGGTCCGCGCCGTTTCATCGGCAGAGAGCATGACCATGCTCATGCCCGGTTCGAAATCGCTCTTGCACTGATCAAGCGGACGCCCTTCGACAAAGTGGCAGGAACAGGCGATCCGCGCGCCAAAAGAGGCCCCCGTCAACGCATCCTTGGCCAGCGCCGGCCCTTTCCACACGCCCATCACCGCCATGGCCAGCAGCACAAGGCCCAACACGCCCAGCACAATTTTCAAACGAAAACCGACCGCTATCGCGCCGCCTTCGCGTTGCCATTTGAGCTTGAAACTTGCCATTGGTGAAGACCTTGCGCATGGAGGCATCGTGATGGTCACGCGCCGCCCCCCCCTTATCGCGCCCAAGCGCCGCTTGCCAACCCTTGGCATGGGGACTCGCTGCGCGCTGGCCGCGCTCTCGCTGGGCCTGCTTTCGGCCTGCGGTGGCGGACAACCGGCGGAAAAACCGCTTTCACCCCAAGCCATGGCCGCGATCAATCCGCGTCCCGGCGCCCCGCGAGAAGCGCTGGCGCGGGCGGTGGACGAATTGTTCACCGATTCGGCTTTGGGTGAAACCCGCGCTCTGGTGGTCATGCACAAAGGGCGGATCGTCGCGGAGCGTTATGCGCCCGGTTATGGACCGAATACCAAGCTGATCGGTTGGTCCATGTCCAAGACGATCACCGGCGTGCTGATCGGCCTGCTGATTTCCGATGGGCGGCTGACGCTGGACGAATCGGCGCCCGTGCCCACATGGCAACGCCCCGGCGACCCGCGCGGCGAAATCACCTTGCGCCAATTGTTGCAGATGCGATCGGGCCTGCAACATGTCGAATCGACGAAACCGGCAGGCGATGCCGATACGGTGCGCATGCTGGTGCTGGACGGGCGCGACGACACCGCCGCCTATGCCGAGGCCCAGCCCCTGATCGCCGAACCGGGCAGCAAATGGGAATATTCCACCGCCACCAGCGTCATCCTGTCCGACATTGCCGCACGTGCGCTGACCGACAGCCGCGACCCCGCCGTGCGCCGTCAGGTGATGAGCGACTATTTGCGCAGCCGCCTGTTCATCCCCGCCGGAATGCCCAGCGCCACGCCAGAATTCGACGCCGCCGGCACCATGGAAGGCGGCAGCATGATCCACGCCACCGCGCGCGATTGGGCCAAATTCGGTGAATTCCTGCGCAACAACGGCATGGTCAATGGCGCGCGCATCGTGCCCTCGGACTGGGTCGGGTTCATGCGGTCGCCCGCTCCCCACAACCCCGGCTATGGCGCGCAACTCTGGCTCAACCGCCCGCAACCCAGCGGGCACGAGGAACTGTTTCCCGGCCGGGGCAAGTCCAATATCTTTGCCGCCATCGGCCACCTTGGCCAATATGTCATCGTCTCGCCCGATCAGGAACTGACCGTGGTGCGTCTGGGCAAAACCGACGGGCCGATGCGGGCGGCGCTGGTGCGCAAGCTGGCCGATATTGTGCAGTTGTATAATCAGGATTGATTGCGGCGCGGGGTTGTTTGGGCGCCTCCGGCGGGCAAAGGGTCTTGACCCTTTGCAATCCCATTACTGTCGATGTTGTGGCGGTGACGAAGCCCTGCGCCAGAGACGAAACTTCTGATTTTTAAAGCCTGCGGCGCCAAGCGGCGCCAGTTCGCCGCGCCGCAGGCTTTATACAACCATCGCGCCAAACGAAACCCCGGCACCCCGCCACCACCCATTAACGGGATTGCAAAGGGCCCCCGCCCTTTGCCCGCCGGAGGCAAACTCACCTTACCCCTTAAACATCCTGCAAAATATCCCGCCCCGCCACGCCGCGCTCGTCGACATGGCCTTCGGGATCGGGATGAATCAAAATCTCCACATCGGGGAATTCGGCATGCAGCTTGTCCTCGATCTCATCCATCACGCGATGGGCTTCGGTCACGGTCATGCGGCCATCGACCCAGACGTGGAATTGCACGAAATCGCGGTTGCCGCTGGTGCGGGTGCGCAGGTCGTGGACGCCGCGCAATTCGGGGTGGCGGCCAAGGACTTCGACAAAGCGGGCCTTTTTGTCTTCGGGCCATTCGCGGTCCATCAATTGCTCGATGGCTTCTTCCGATGCGTGCCATGCGCCCCATGCCAGCCACAGCGCAATGCCAAGGCCGAACAACGGGTCGGCCCGCGTCCACCCGGCATATTGGTCGAGCAGCAGCGCGACGATCACCGCCAGATTGAGCAGCAGATCGGATTTGTAATGCAGATGGTCGGTCGAAATCGCCACCGACCGGGTTTGCCGGATCACATATTGCTGCCAGCCGAGCAGCGCCAGCGTGCCGACAATCGCGATGGCCGAAACAAGGATGCCGTCGCCCGCCGCGCCGGTGCGTTCACCCGACGCCAATTGCTGAACCGAATGCACCGCCAGAGCGACCGACGAAGCGGCGATCAGCATGACCTGAAACATGGCCGACAGCGCCTCGGCCTTGCCATGGCCAAAGCGGTGGTTGTCATCGGCGGGCATCCCCGCCACCCATACCCCCGCCAGCGTGGCAATACTGGCCACCAGATCCAGCCCGGTGTCGGCCAGGCTGCCCAGCATGGCGGTCGAACCGGTGCTCCACGCAGCCCAGCCTTTCAGCCCCACCAGCAGCAGGGCCATGGAAATGCTGGCATAGGCCGCGCTGCGGTTGAGCGCGGAATGGTCGCGGGCGGAATGATCGTGTTGGGCCATGATTGCGCCTTTTACGGGTAAAGCAGCGTGCTGGTCCAGCCACCAGCCTCACGCGTGAAACGGCGGCGTTCATGCAGGCGGAACGTACGGTCCATCCAGAACTCCATGGCCGTGGGCACAAGGCAAAAGCCCGTCCAGTGCGGCGGGCGCGGCACCGGGCCGATCAGATGGCGCGCGGTCACGCGGGCAATATCGGCGATGAAAGTGCCGCGTGATGCCAGCGGCGCGGACTGGTTGCTGGCATGGGCGCCCAATTGCGAATCGCGGCTGCGGCTGGCGAAATAGGCGTCGGCCATTTCATCGGGCACCTGATGGATCGCGCCTTCGATGCGGATCTGGCGGCGCAGGCTTTTCCAATGGAACAGCATCGCGGCGCGCGGATTGGCCAGCAATTCGCCGCCCTTGCGGCTGTGGCTGTTGGTATAGAACACAAAGCCGCCGTCCGGGCCGAGCAGGTCGGGTCCGTGGTCCTTCATCAACACCATGCGCACCGAAGGGAAACCATCGGGCGTCGATGTCGCCAGCGCCACGGCTTCGGGATCATTGGGTTCGGACGCCTTGGCATCGGCAAACCATGCGTCGAAAAGAGCGAAAGGATCACCGCCGACAATCGCGTCAGATTCCGAACTCATAACCATTGTTTCCCATCAGGTTTGCGCCGTTCCGCGCCGATAGGACAGTTTGCCCGATCAAGAAAGCGGCGAAAAGGGCAACAAGCATTTGATCTGATACCTTGCAGGGCGGCCTTTGCCATCCTAGCTAGGCGGGCATGGCACAAGATCCTTATGCAATTCTGGGTGTATCGCGCGGCGCTAGCGAAAAGGACATCAAGTCCGCCTATCGCAAGCTGGCCAAGGAATTGCACCCCGACCACAACAAGGACAACCCCAAGGCCGCCGAGCGTTTCAGCGAGGTGACGCGGGCCTATGACCTTTTGTCCGATAAAGACAAGCGCGCCCAGTTCGACCGCGGCGAGATCGATGGCGAAGGCAATCCGGCCGGATTTGGCGGCGGTTTCGGCGCCGGCGGTTTCGGGGGCGGCTTTGGCGGCGGCGGTCAACGTGGTTTTGGCGGCAATGGCCCCGAGGGCATGGATTTTGGCGATATTTTTGAAGGAATCTTTGGCGGTCGCACCGGCGGCGGCGGCGGGTTCGGTGGCGGCGGCTTTGGCCGTCACGCCCCGCCCAAGGGACAGAACCGCGCCTATCGCCTTGCGGTAACCCTGCCCGATGCGGCGATTTGCGCCAATCAGCGCATCACTCTGGCCGATGGCAAGACGGTGGATGTCAAATTGCCCAAAGGCGTCGAGGACGGGATGCAGATCCGTCTGTCGGGCAAGGGCGATCCGGGGCCGGGCGGGCCGGGCGATGCGATGATCACCATCGCCGTCATGCCCCATGCCTATTTCCGGCGCGATGGCGATGACATCCGCGTCGATGTCCCTGTCACGCTGGACGAGGCGCTGTTTGGCGGCAAGGTCAAGGTGCCCACCGTCGATGGCGCGGTCATGCTGACCGTTGCGCCGGGCAGTTCGAGCGGCAAGACATTGCGCATCAAGGGCCGCGGCTTCACCCGCAAGGACGGGACGCGCGGCGACCAATATGTGACGCTGGAAATCGCATTGCCCGAAGGCGACGCGGATCTGGCCCAGCGGCTCGAAGGGTGGCGCGACAGCCGCGATCTTCGCGCCAGGTTTGGATAAGCCCTTGCCGGGCCGGGGCAAGAGCGGGGGGAAGCCCGGTGCTTCCCCGCTGTTGCCCAACGGTTTTGTGCTTAACACCCATCTGCATGATCTGACGCCGGAGGCGCGGCGCAAGCGAATCGCGCGGCTGGATGGCGACATGACCGAAAAATTGCGCGCCCATCTGGGCTATCGCAGCTTTACCGTGATCCAGCGCGTGGTGACGGGCGTGTGGCGCGACGGGTTCATCCATGCGGGCAATCTGGCCTATATGGCCATTCTGGCGATCTTTCCCTTTTTCATTGTGGCGGGGGGCCTGTTCTCGCTGGTGGGGGAAACCAGCGAGCGGGTCTATCTGGTCCATGCGTTTTTGCGGGTGATGCCGCGAATCGTATCCGGCGTTCTGGAACCGGTGGCGCGTGATGTGGTGGAAATGCGCCATGGCTGGTTGCTGTGGGTGGGCATGGCGGCGGGATTGTGGACGGTGTCCAGCCTGATCGAGACGGTGCGTGACATTTTGCGCCGCGCCTATGGTACGCCGGTGGCGCGTAAAACCTTTTGGCGGCGGCGGTTGATCGGGACGGGGCTGGTGATGGTGGCGGTGATCCTGCTGCTCGTCTCGCTTTACATGCAGGTGGCGATCAGCACGACCTTGCAACTGATTCCCATCGGCACGATTCGCCAACAGGCCATGGCCGCCAATCTCAGCCTGTCGCGTCTGGTGCCGATGGGCGTGTTGTTTGGCGCGCTTTATCTTTTATTTTTCATCCTGACGCCAAGCGTTTATCGGGGCCGGATCTATCCCAAATGGCCCGGCGCGCTGCTGGTTACGCTGTGGTGGGCGGTGGTGTCGCTGGTGCTGCCATGGTTGCTGCGCTGGCTTTTTATGTATGATTTGACCTATGGCAGCCTTGCTGGCGCCATGATTGCGTTGTTCTTTTTCTGGCTTGTCGGGCTTGGACTGGTTACAGGCGCGGAATTGAATGCGGCTCTGGCGGTGACGCCCGAAGAACGCGACTGGTTGGGGCAGGCGGATGACCGCGCCTCGCAGAACATGAGGGAAGATTACGAATGACCGGACTGATGCAGGGCAAGCGTGGCCTGATCATGGGGCTGGCAAACGACAAGTCGCTGGCATGGGGCATTGCCCAGAAGTTGCATGAACAGGGTGCGGAACTGGCCTTTTCCTATCAGGGCGAAGCGCTGAAAAAGCGTGTCGGGCCGCTGGCGGAAAGCCTTGGCAGCGATTTCCTGATCGATTGCGATGTGTCGGATATGGACGCGCTGGACGCGGCCTTTGACGCGTTGAAAGAGCGTTGGGAAACGATCGACTTTGTCGTCCATGCCATCGGCTATTCGGACAAGACGCAGCTGCGTGGCCGTTTTTACGACACCACGCTCGACAATTTCCTGATGACGATGAACATCTCGGCCTACAGCCTTGTCGCCGTGACCAAGCGCGCGCAGGCGATGATGCCCAATGGCGGCTCGATCCTGACACTTTCCTATTATGGTGCGGAAAAGGTCGTGCCCCATTACAACGTGATGGGCGTGGCCAAGGCCGCTCTGGAAACCAGCGTCAAATATCTGGCCAATGACTGCGGCCCGGCGGGCATTCGCGTCAACGCCATTTCGGCCGGCCCGATCAAGACGCTGGCCGCCAGCGGGATTGGCGATTTCCGCTATATCCTCAAGTGGAACGAGCTGAATTCGCCGCTGCGCCGCAATGTCACGATTGACGATGTGGGCGGAGCGGGCCTCTATCTCCTGTCCGATCTGGCCAGCGGCGTGACGGGCGAGATTCACCATGTGGACGCCGGTTACAATGTCGTGGGCATGAAGCAGGAAGACGCGCCCGATATCGCGTTGAGCTAAATGGAAATGCGGGCGCGAGGATGGATTTTGCCCCTCGCGCCGCCTTTCTTCGGGCGGGCAAAGGCGGCATAAGGCGCGCTCATGTCCGACCCTACCATCCTTTCCGCCCTGATTTCGGCCTTGGCCATGACGGCCATCGTGTCCTTGCGCTATCTGCTGTCCAGCGGCGGTTTCGCATGGGCGACGCGGGTTAAGCAACCGGGCCTTTACGCGCCCCTCTCGCGCCAGATTCGCGGCGAAATCTTCTGGTCGCTGATCTCCTGCGCCATTTTCGGCATTCCGGCTGGGTTGGTCGCTTGGGGGTGGAAAGCGCATGGCTGGACGCGAATTTATGAAGACATCCACGCCATGCCCTTGTGGTATTGGCCGCTCTCGATCCTGATTTACCTGTTTGCCCATGACACGTGGTTTTATTGGACCCACCGCTGGATGCATGAACCGCGGGTGTTCCGGGTGTTTCACGCGGTCCACCATGCTTCGCGCCCGCCCACGGCATGGGCCGCGATGGCCTTTCACCCGACCGAGGCGTTGACGCAGGCCTTTGTGATCCCCTTGCTGGTCTTTGTGGTGCCGATCCACGTTGGCGCTCTGGGCGTTGTGTTGACGGTGATGACGGTGATGGGCGTGACAAACCATATGGGCTGGGAAATTTTTCCCCGCGCCATGGTCCATGGCCGAGTCGGCCAATGGATCATCACCGCCAGCCATCATCAGCGCCACCACGAGATTTATAAGGCCAATTACGGACTCTATTTCCGATTCTGGGACCGGATTTGCGGCACGGACAAGGGAATCGGCGAGTTCAAAGCGGGAACAGGGCACTAAATTCGCCGCCGAATGGCGCAACTTAACGGCCCGTTTACCTAGTTGCGCAAGGATCCCCCTGACAGATTCAGACGGGAGAAAAAGGATGGACGGGTCACGCGGCTATTTTGAACGCAATGCGGAAATCAGCCCGTTTGCCGAGGTCAATCCCGCCATGGACGAGGATGATGACGACATTCTCGACATGCCGCCCATGGTGGTGGCCGAGGGCGAGCGCCGCCTGCAAATTCTGGCCTATGATCATTGGACCCAATTGCTGGGCCCCAGAACTTTGCCGCTGATCGCCGATCTGAAGCTGGACCAATTGCCCGATATCGCGCCCAATGCGGTGCTGATCGATTTTGCGCAAAGCATCGAGGATCCGCGTATCGCCTTTGTCGGCGAAAAGCTGGCGCAGGAATGCGGCGTGGCGCGTGACATCACCCATCTGGATCAGGTGCCCGACCAATCCATGCTGGCCCGTTTGACCGGCCAGTATATGCAGATCATCGCCAATCAGGCGCCCATCGGTTTCGAAGAAGAATTCATGAATCCGCGCGGCGCGACCATCGCCTATCGCGGCATGCTCCTGCCCTTTGCCGAGGAATTGAACGGGCCGATCCGCTATGTCCTTGGCGTCGTCAATTGGAAGGAAGCCGCCGATGCGTCGCTGAGCGAGCAATTGGCGCGCGAATTCAACGCCTCCTTTCACGAGGATGGCGAACCGCCCCGCCTGACCCCGGAACAGACCGTGGCGCAATGGGCCGCATGGGCCGATGGGCCGCAGGCCGAAGCCGATGCACGCGCAGCGTCGCTGGCCGACTGGCTGATGGAGGCGCGAGCCTTGGCCCAGACCGCCGGGACCAACCCGGAACGCCCGCGTCAGGCGCTCTATGCCGCGATTGGGCGGGCCTATGACTTCGCGCTGGCCGCACGGGACAAGCCGGTCGAATTGAAAGAATTGATGGCGCAGGCCGGGCTTGTGGGCCAGCCGCGCGCGCCATTGGTGCCGATTGTCAAACTGGTGTTTGGCGCCGATCACGACAAGACGCGCCTGACCGAATATGCCACCGCGCTGTCGCATGGGATGCGGCTGGGCCTGCCGCAGGGCACTTTGGCCGACCATCTGGCGCAGGCCAGCGGCGGCCTGAAGGGCGTTGTGGCACAGGAACGCCGCCTGCGCCGCGATGAAAGCGCCAATGAGGCCGAGAATGGCAATCCCCTTGACCGGTTAACGCCGCGCGCGATGGACACGCTGGGCGCCCGGGGGCCGGAATATTCGGTCGTGCTGGTCCGCCGGATGGAGGATGGCACCATCGCGCTGCTGGGTGATCTGGGCGATGATCCGGCGCTGATCACGCGGGCCACGCGTTTGCTGACGCCGGAATAAACGGCGCGTCATTCTTCAGGCGCGGTTCACGGGAAAACATGTTAGGTGATCCCCAGCATGTCCCTACGTTCCGCGCTCGCTTCTGCTTTACGATCTATGACGACGGTGGCCGCATGCCTGTTGGCCACGACGCCGGCGGCGGCGCAATCGGTGCTGCGCGATGCCGAAACCGAGGCGTTGCTGCGCGATATGTCCGCGCCATTGGTGCGCGCGGCGGGGCTGGACCCGAAAAATGTCGATATCGTGCTGGTCAATGATTCCTCGGTTAACGCTTTCGTGGCCGGGGGGCAGGCGGTCTATATCCATTCGGGCCTGATCAACGAGGCGTCTTCGGCTCTTGAGGTTCAGGGCGTGATTGCCCACGAATTGGGCCACGTCGTGGGCGGCCATGCGATTGATGATCGCGGGGCCAAGATGGCGGGCAATATCTCGATCCTCTCGCTGTTGCTGGGTGCGGCGGCCGCGGCGGCGGGCGGCGGCGCGGCGGCGATGGGCGTGTTCATGGCCGGGCAACAGGCCGCGATGGGCAAATTCCTGGCCTATACGCGCGGCGAGGAAGAAGCCGCCGATGCGGCGGGCGCTTCGTTCCTGTCCAAGGCGGGCATGTCGGGGCGCGGCTCGCTCGAATTTTTTCACAAGCTGTTGGTGATGGAAAACCGCGCGGGCTTTACCCGCAGCGACGAGGCCGCCTTTTATTCCACCCACCCGATGACCGATGAACGCATCTCCTATCTGGAGGATGTGTACAAAAAGGACCCGGCGTGGAACGCCCCCAGCAATCCGGCGCTGGAGGAAAGATTCCAGCGGGTGAAGGCCAAGCTTTACGGCTATCTGGCCGAGCCGCCCAACACGTTCAAAGCCTTTCCGGAATATATGAACAATATTCCCGCGCTTTACGCCCGTGCCTATGCCTATCACAAGGAAGGCTTTCTGGATAAGGCGACGAGCGAGACGGACAAGCTGCTGGCCATGGGGCCAAGCGATCCCTATTTCCTTGAACTCAAAGGGCAGATCCTGCTGGAGGCGGGCAAACCGGCCGAAGCGATCACCCCCCTGCGTCAGGCAACAGCCCTGACCGGCAATCAGCCCTTGATCGCCACCACCTTTGGCCATGCGCTGATTGCCGAGGATGATCTGGTCAATTCCAGAGAACATCTGGACGAGGCACAAAAAGTGTTGAAAGCCGCCGTGGCGCGCGACCGCGAAAATCCCTTTGCATGGTACGTGCTGGGCATCATCTATGCCAAGAACGGCGACCTGCCCCGCGCCCGTCTGGCCAGTGCGGAACAGGCATCGCTGTCGGGCAATTGGGGCGGCGCGCTGGTCAATGCCGAAGCGGCCAAGAACGGGCTGCCGGTCGGATCGGCGGACGCCATCCGCGCCGAAGACATTGCGATGGAAGCGCGAAGCTATCTCGCCAAATCCAAAAAACGATCATAACGGGGCGGCAAAGCGCCCGATAAAGGAAATTCCATGTCTCAGTTCCGCACCTATGCTTTGGCCACGCTGTTTGGTTTGGCGGGCGGTCTTGTGGGCGCTTCGCTCGCCCCCTTGCTGCCGTTCAACCATGGGGCACAGGTGGGCGCTGTGCGCGAGGCCTTGCTCGAACGCCCGGAAATCCTGAGCGAGGCGGCCGAAAAGCTGAAATCATCGGACGCGGAAAAGCAATTGGCGCAGGTCGCCCCGCAGGCGCTCAAGCCCTTTCCCGGCGCGGTGATCGGTAACCCCAATGGCAAGCATGTGCTGGTCGAATTCATGGACTATGCCTGCGGCTATTGCCGGGCCAGCGAGGAAGACGTGGCCAAACTGGTGGCCAATGATCCGCAGGCGCAGGTGGTCTTGCGCCAATTGCCTATCCTGACACCGGAAAGCACGGATGCAGCGAAAATGGCGCTGGCCGCCGCGAAACAGGGCAAATTTGCCGCTTTCCACAAGGCGATGTATGCCGCAGGCCGCCCCAACACCCAAACCATCGCCAGCGCCGCCCAAGCCGCCGGTATCGACATGGCCGCCGCGCAAAAGGTCATTGCCGACCCCGCCACACAGGCCGAAATCGAAACCAATCTGGCGCTGGCCCGCCACCTTGGCCTTGGCGGCACGCCCAGTTGGATCGCGAACGGCAAGATCCTTGGCGGGGCGGTCGGCTATGACACTCTGGCCGCAGCGGTCAAAGAACAGGGCTAAAGGCTGATTTTGCTGGCCTCTTCCCCTGCGCGCGCGCATCTGCGATAAACGCGCATCATGGCCGTGCTTCCTTTTCGCCCCTCACCCTTCTTTGCCAACAAGAACAAGGCGTTCTGGCGACTGCAAGTGCTGGGCTGGTCAGGCGCGATGTTGCTTCGCGCGATGTCCAGTCTGGCCAACAATCAACCGGCCAGCTTTCTGGTCATGGTGTTGATCGCCACGATCACGGGTTTTTCGATCTCGCTGCTGCTGGCGGTGGTCTATCACCAACTGATCGGTCAACGACCCTTGCTGACATGGGGCGTGACGATGGTGGTGCTGCCTTTTGCAGTGTCGCTCTATGCCTTTATGGATGGCTGGGTGATCGCGCTTTACCGGCCCGACAGCATCACCAGTTTCGCGCAATTGTTCATCGGCGTGTTCTATCTGGACGCGACGCTGTTGGGGGCATGGTCGGCGCTTTATTACGCGATCAACTTTTTCCTGCGGATCGAGGAGCAGAATGACCAGTTGATGCGGCTGGAAAATCAGGCGACCAGCGCGCAACTGGCCATGCTGCGCTATCAACTTAACCCGCATTTCCTGTTCAATACGTTGAATTCGATCTCGACGCTGGTCCTGCTCAAACAGACCGATCAGGCGAACGCGATGCTCACGCGCCTGTCCTCTTTCCTGCGCTATACGCTGATCAATCCGCCCACGGGCCGCGTGACCGTGGCGCAGGAGGTGGAGACGCTCAAACTCTATCTGGGCATCGAATTGATGCGGTTTGAGGAACGTTTGCGCACCACATTCCGCATTGATGAAGCGTGCAAGGATGGGCTGCTGCCCTCGCTATTGCTGCAACCTCTGGTCGAAAACGCGATCAAATATGCGGTGTCACCTCAGGAATCAGGCGCCGAAATCACCATTGCGGCCGGGTTGATCGGGCAAAACCTGCGCATCACCGTGTCCGACACCGGGCCGGGCATGAACGCGCAAAATGCCGAAAACCGCTCCAGCGGCATATCCTATGACGGGCGTGAACAGGTGTCGACCGGCGTTGGCCTTGCCAATATCCGTGACCGTCTGGTTCAGGCCTATGGAACAAATCACCGGTTTGACATGTATGAACCACCCGAAGGGGGTTTTGCCGTCACCATCGAAATACCGTTTGAAAAGCGCCAACCGTCGCCTGCACCTTCACCGGTCACGCCACGTTCAGCCTTGGCCGTGTGAATGGAACGCCGTTATAACGATTCAAGGTCCGCGAAACGCGGCAATTAGCAGGATCCAATTGCATGACCATCCGCACCATTCTCGTCGATGACGAAAAGCTGGCCATTCAGGGCCTGCAATTGCGGCTTCAGAAATTTCCCGATGTGGAAATTATCGACACGTGCAACAATGGCCGTGAAGCGATCCGCAAGATCAAGACCGAAAAGCCCGACCTCGTTTTCCTGGACATTCAAATGCCCGGCTTTGACGGCTTTGCCGTGGTCAAGGGCGTGATGGAAATCGAACCGCCGCTTTTCGTCTTTGTCACCGCCTATCAGGAACACGCTGTGCGCGCCTTTGAGGCCAATGCCGTGAACTATCTGATGAAGCCGGTGGACGAGGACCGCCTGGCCGACACGCTCGACCGCGTGCGCCAACGCCTTGCCGACAAGCGGGCATCGGAAGAAGCCGAAAAGCTGAAGAACGTGCTGGCCGAAGTGGCGCCCGATGCGATGGACGCGATGGAGGACGAACCCGTCGATACGGGCGCGGACCGCTATGAAAAGCTGCTCAACATCAAGGATCGCGGGCAAATCTTCCGCGTCGATGTCGACACCATCGAACGGATCGAGGCCGCGGGCGACTATATGGTCATCTATACCGCCGACAATTCGATGATCCTGCGCGAAACGATGAAGGATCTGGAACGCCGCCTCGATCCGCGCGTATTCCAGCGGGTGCATCGCTCGTGGATCGTCAACCTGAACCTCGTGCGTCAGGTCAAGCCACACACCAATGGCGAATGTTTCCTCGTTCTGGAATCAGGCGCGGATGTGAAAGTGTCACGGTCGTACCGAGATGTGGTGGCGCGGTTTGTGCATTGATTTTTAAAGGTGCCTTCGGCGGGCAAAGGGCCTTTGAGCATCGCGCCAAAAAGTGGGAACCGGTTTTTGGCATCAGCGATGCGACCACAAAGACTTCCCTTTGCAATCCCATTAATGGGGTGGCGCTTGGTTGGCGACGATGCGCGATTGGTTGTGAAAGCCTGCGGCGCGGATAGCGATACGTTTGCCGCGCCGCAGGCTTTATCCTGAAACGGCGCGTCTGGCACATAACGCCGCCCTCCACCCGCAACAAAGACAGTAAAGGGAGCGCGAGGGTCTAGACCCTCGCATCCTCCTTCTTCTATAGCCGCCTTATGACCTTCACGCTCCAAGGCTTTGACCTGCCCACCTTCATCCACTCCACCCTTGCCGAGGATCTTGGCGAAGGCTGGCCCGGCGGCGGGCGCGATGTGACCAGCGAAAGCGTGATCCCTGCCGAGGCACGATTTATCGGCGTGATGGACAGCCGCGATGCGATCACCGTGGCGGGCCTGCCCATTGCGGCGGCGTTTTTCCGCCATCTTGATCCCGATGCCGAAATCGAACTGCTGGTGGCCGACGGCGACCGCGTGGCCCCCGGCACCCATCTGATGCGCATCACCGGCATGGGCCGCGCGCTACTCACCGCAGAGCGCAGCGCCCTGAACACGGTCCAGCACCTTTCGGGCATTGCCACCATGACCCGCGAATATGTCGATGCGATGGGGGTGACCAAGGCTGTCCTGCTCGACACGCGCAAGACGATCCCCGGCCTGCGTGTGCTGGAAAAATACGCGACGCGCATGGGGGGGGCCACCAATCATCGCATGGGCCTGTGGGACGCGGCGATGATCAAGGACAACCATGTCGCCATCGCGGGCGGGGTGGGTCCGGCTGTCGCCCGCGCCAAGGCGGCGGGCATCGCCAGCATCATTTGCGAAGTCGACCACCTCGACCAGATCGAACCCGCGCTGGAGGCGGGCGCAACCCATCTCCTGCTCGACAATATGGGGCCGGACATGCTGGCCCGCGCCGTGGCGCAGGTTGCGGGCCGCGTCCCTTGCGAGGCCAGCGGCGGGGTACGGCTCGACACGATTGCCGCGATTGCGTCATCGGGCGTGGACTATGTCTCGGTCGGGCGCCTGACGCAAAGCGCGCCGGCCGCCGACATCGGCCTTGATTTTGAGGAGCTTTGAATTGCGCCTGATCCTGACCGCTCTTGCCGTCGCGCTGATCCCGGCATCGGCCATGGCCGAGGAATGCCGGTTCGCCCAATTGACCGCGATGCCGAAAATCTCGCGCCCGGCCAATGAAAAGGTGCAGCCGGTCGCCAAATTTCCGATCAAGGTTTACAGCTATGTGCTGAGCTGGTCGCCCGCCTATTGCGGGTCGATCAAGGGGCCGCTCAAGGATCCGGGCGACAAGTTGCAATGCGAACAGGAACGCCCCGCATTCGGCTTTGCGGTCCACGGCCTGTGGGGCGAAACCGACGACAGCAAGTGGCCGCAATGGTGCACGACCAAGGCCCCCGCCCCCACTCTGGCGCAAATGAAAAAGAATCTGTGCCTGATGCCTTCTGCCGACACGCAGATGCATGAGTGGAAAAAGCATGGCGCCTGTGGCCCCTGGACCAGCGGCAAGGCCTATTGGGATTCGGCCGCCGCCCTGCACAAGGCGCTCAAGATTCCCGACCTCTATCAATTGGCCAAGGATGGCCGGATGGTGTCGGCCGCCGTGGTTCACGAATTCGTGAAGGGCAATCCAATGCTCAAAGGCCACGAAGACGCCATTCAGGTCCAGACGATGCCCGCCCCCGGCAAAACCGGCACGTTCTGGCTGAAACAGGTCCACATCTGTTTCGAACCCAAGGGCATCGAAAAAGGCAGCTTTGTCCCCAAGGCCTGCCCCACCCCGTCGAGCAGCGACCTGTTCATCATCCCGACCAGCCGCAGGCCGCTCTAACGGCGGGCAGCGAAAAATTCGCGCAGCATTTGCGCGGCCTCGTCCTCGCCCATGCCGGAATAGACCTCCGGGCGGTGCAGACAGGTCGGCTGGTCAAAGATCCGCCCGCCATGGGCCACCGCGCCGCCCTTGGGGTCGCTGGCCGCGTAATAGACGCGGGCGATGCGGGCGTGGACGATCGCGCCCGCACACATGGCGCAGGGCTCAAGGCTGACCCACAGATCGCAGCCGTCGAGTCGTTCGTTGCCCAAAACCTGCGCCGCGGCGCGAATCGCCAGCATTTCGGCATGGGCCGTAGGGTCACATTGCGTCCGGGGCAGATTATGGGCGGACGAAATAATCACCCCATCCTTGACCACAACCGCGCCAATCGGCACTTCTCCGGCGCGCGCAGCGGCTCTCGCCTCGGCAAAAGCACGGCTCATCGGGGCGGGAAGTGGCCAGCGCGTCATAAAGGCAAGGGCTAGCTCAGCAAAAGGACAAGCGCAACTTGACCTTTTCCACACGAATCGTTATGCGCGCCCACTCACCCGCCCAACTGAATGGCTGGATATGCGGGGTAACAGATTCATTTTGAGCGAGTAACACCCATGTCCCGTATTTGCGAACTGACTGGCAAGGGCCGCCAGATCGGCCACAACGTCAGCCACGCCAACAACAAGACCAAGCGCGTGTTCCTGCCCAACCTGCAGAACGTCACGCTGCTGTCGGAAGGTCTTGATCGTAGCTTCAAGTTCCGCGTTTCCACGCACGGCCTGCGCTCGGTGGAACACGTGGGCGGTCTCGATAACTGGCTGCTGAAGACCAACGACACCAAGCTCAGCCCCCGCGCTGTGAAGGTGAAGCGCGAGCTGGCCAAGAAGGCCGCTGTCGCCGCCTAATCAACCCTTGGGGTTGAACGGAAAAAGCCCGGTGGGGGATTCTCCGCCGGGCTTTTTCGTGTCTGGAATTTGGAAGGGGGTAGAGAAGGATGCAAGGGTCTAGACCCTCGCGCTCCCTTTACTGTCTGCGTAGCGCCTGTGGTTCGGCGCAGCGCTTCAGACGCAACGTTGAAATTTTAAAGCCTGCGGCGCGACCACGCGTAACCTCACCGCGCCGCAGGCTTTTAAAATCAGTCACTAAGCCGCCATCCACCACCCCATAACGGGATTGCAAAGGGACAAGTCCCTTTGCCCGCCGGAGGCAAACTTACTTCCCCGCCTTCAAACTCGCATCACGAATCCCACGAAACTCGTCGGTCTTGTGCCAATTGGGCCATGCCGACCCATCGGCCAGAATCCGCCCCAGCTTGTAGAAGACCTTCACGTCCTGGGTGATGCCGGACCAGTCCCACTTGTCCGAATATTCGTCCGAGGGCTGGTGATAGCGATGCTCGACATAATCCTCGGTGGCCGCAGCACCAGCCTTTTCGCCGCCCACGAACAGATCCTGTCCGCGTGCGATGTCGAACATGGGCACACCGCGCTTGGCCAGGCTAAAGTGGTCGGAGCGATAGTAGTGGCCGCGCTCGGTATGGTCTTCGGGGCTTTCATAAAGGCCCTCCTGCCCCAGAACGCCCCGGAAGATCGCGGTCAGTTCGGACTTGTCGCCCCCGGTCATCGCATAATTGCGCGCCCGTCCGATCGGGGCCAGCGCGTCCATATTCACCCCGCCCACGGTTTTGGACAAGGGATAGAGCGGGTTCTGCCCATAGAATTCGCTGCCCAGCAGGCCCGATTCTTCCAGCGTCAGCGCCACGAACACCTGACTGCGGCGCGCGGGGCCCGCCTTCACATTCGCCTCGGCCAGAGCCATCAGCGCGCCAACGCCCGTCGCATTGTCCACCGCGCCGTTGCAAATGCCGTCGCCGGTTGAATCCTTCTGACAATGGCCAAGGTGATCCCAATGGGCGGAATAGAGCACGACCTCATCGGGTTTGATCCGCCCCTTTTGAATCCCCACAACATTGTGCGATTCGGACCGGCGGATCGTGCTGTCAAACGACAGGCTGGCCTTCAGCCCCAGAGGGACCGCCTTGAACCCCTTGACCTTGGCGGCCTCGGACAGGGCGGCAAAATCCTTGCCCGCTGCGGCAAAGATCTTTTTCGCCACGCCCATCTGGATCCAGCCATTGGCCTCGGTCTGATCCATCGCATTGTCGGGGCGGGCGACATAATATTCCGACCCGGACCAACTTGATTGCACCACGTTCCAGCCATAGGCGGCGGGGAACGTGTCATGCACGATCAAGGCCCCGCGCGCGCCCTGCCTTGCGGCCTCTTCGTACTTATAGGTCCAGCGACCGTAATAGGTCATGCGGCGGCCTTTGAAGAGGCCCGCCTCGTCCTTGGCGGCATAGTCTGGGTCGTTGATCAGGATAACCGCGACCTTGCCGTGCATGTCCACGCCCGCATAATCATTCCACCCCAATTCGGGCGCGTTGATGCCATAGCCGACAAAGACCAGATCGCTGTCCTTGATCTCGGTATGAGGCACATGGCGGAAACTGGTGGCGACAAAATCGCTGCCCCGCACGAAACCAACGCCGCCTATGGTCAGCGGACTGCTCTGCGTCACGGTCATTTCCACGGTGGGCACGGTTTGCAACCACCCGCCCTTTTCACCGCCCGGCTTCAATCCCGCCGCCTTGAACCGCGCAATGATCGCATTCAACACCTTGGGCTCAACCACGGTGGATGGGCCGCGCCCCTCCATATCGTCGGCGGCCAGCGTTTTGACCGTATCCTTCATCAGCGCCACGTTGATGGGGGGCACTTTCACCACCGGCAAGGCAGGCGCCGCCGCCATGACCGGGGCAGACACCGCAGCCAAAAGCAGCGCGGCCAGCGTGGGCGAATATGTCATGTCTCAAACCTTCTGATGGGGGGAGGTAAGTTTCAGTCGATCAGGCCCTTGGCCCGCAGCATCGGCGTGACCGAAGGATCGCGCCCGGTGAACGCCTTGTACATATCCGCATAATCCAGCGACGACCCGCGCGAGAGGACCATGGCGCGGAACCGATCACCATTGGCCCGCGTCAACCCTCCATGATGGACGAACCAGTCATAGGCATCATGGTCCAGCATCTGGGTCCACAGATAGGCGTAATAGGCGCTGGCATAGCCATTGGCCCAGATATGGCGGAAATAGCTGCTGCGATAGCGCGGCGGGACATGCGCGGTGTCGAGGCCCGATGCAGCCAAGGCCTTGGCCTCAAACGCATCGACATCCTGACGCGGCGCATCGGCGGGCAAAGCGTGCCAATCCATATCCAGCATGGCGGCCGCCACCACTTCGCCCAGATCATAGCCCTGATCCACCCGGCGCAGGTCTTTCAGCTTTTCCGCCATGGCCGCGGGCATGGGCGCATGGGTTTGATAATGCACCGCATAATGGGCCAGAACCTTGGGGTCGGTGGCCCAATTCTCATTAAACTGGCTGGGGAATTCGACGAAATCGCGGGCGGTGTTGGTGCCCGACAGGCCCGGATAATACTGGTCCGAGAAAATGCCGTGCAGCGCGTGGCCAAATTCGTGGAACATGGTGATCACATCGTCAAAACTGACCAGCAGCGGCTGTCCGGCGGCGGGTTTGGCGAAATTTTCGACGTTATAGATGACCGGTTTCGTGCCCATCATCTTGGACTGGCCGACGAAATTGCTCATCCATGCGCCGCCCTGCTTGTTGTCCCGCTTCCACGGGTCCCAGTAAAACAGGGCCAATTCCTTGCCGTCCTTGTCATAGACGGTGTAGGTGCGCACATCCTCCTGATAGACCGGCAGATCGGTGCGGCGCTTAAAGGTGATGCCGTAAAGCTGGGTGGCGGCATAAAACACGCCGTCCTCCATCACCTTGTTGATCTCGAAATAGGGTTTGGCCGAGGCGGGATCGAAGGACAATTTGGCCTTCAGGCTTTGGGCCGCATATTTCTGCCAATCCCACGGTTTGACGCTGGTGTCGCCGCCATCCTTGGCGATCAGGGCGGACAGTTCCTTGACCTGCCGCGCCTGCGCCGCGGTCAGCGCCGGGGCCAGTTTGGCCATGAAGGCGCGGGCATTGGCGCCGTTTTTGGCCATCTGATTATAGAGTTGATAGTCGGAAAAGTTCTTATAGCCCAGCAGTTTGGCCTTTTCGGCGCGCAATTGGGCCAATTCGGCCACGATCGCGCGCGTGTCATAGGCATCGCCCCGCTCGCTGCGGTTCCAGCTTGCCTCGAACAGAGCCTTGCGCGTGGCCGGATCACTCAGGCTTTCCAATTGCGGCTGCTGGGTCGTGTTCTGCAAGGGCAGGGCATAGGTTCCGGCAGGCAATTTCTTGCCCTCGGCCACTTTGGCGGCGGCGGCGATGTCGCCCTCCGACAGGCCGGCCAGCGCCGCCTTATCCTTGACCACCAACGCCGCCTCACGCGTGCCCGCCGTCAGCTTTTGCGAAAACTCGGTCGACAGGCTGGCAATCCGCTGGTTGATCGCCTTAAGCCGCACCTTGCCCGCATCGTCCAGCAAGGCGCCGTCATGGGTAAATTCGACATAGGTGCGGTCCAGCAAGCGGCGCTGATCGGGCGACAGTTTCAGGCTGGCGGCCTTGTCATGCAGTTTTTTCACCCGCGCAAAAAGCCGCGCATCAAACGCGACCTCATCATTCAACGCCGTCAGCTTGGGCGCGGTCACGCGGTCCACCTCATCCAGCGTGTCATTGGTGTTGGCGCTGGTCAGCGCGGAAAACACCTGCAAAACCCGGTCCAGCATCTGGCCCGAACGCTCCAACGCCTCGATCGTGTTGGCAAAGGTCGGGGCGGCGGGGTTATTGGCGATCTTGGCAATTTCGGCGCGGCGCAGGGCGATGCCGGCCTCGATGGCGGGCTGAAAATCACCATCCTTGATCCGGGTGAAATCGGGCGCGTGGAACGGCAGGGGCGATGGCGCATCAAACACCGTCTGCGCCCCCGATGCGGCCGGGATCATCGCCAGACCCGCCGCCGCCATCAACCAGTGCTGTTTCATGCCATAACTCCTGTTTAACCCAATGACCCGGCGGCACTTTCCTCGGCCACGATGGCGCGCACCACGTCGCGCTCGGCCGGGGTCAGATCCGGGTGCCAGATGTCGAAAATCATCACCA
The DNA here is from genome assembly GCF_056279125.1 of Novosphingobium sp. Sphag1I. NCBI lineage: Bacteria > Pseudomonadati > Pseudomonadota > Alphaproteobacteria > Sphingomonadales > Sphingomonadaceae > Novosphingobium > Novosphingobium sp. Sphag1I. Next base: position 164,169 of record NZ_JBWBQS010000011.1, read on the forward strand.
CGCGCAGATGAGGCGATGGGTTCATCGCCTCATGTTCGATCGTGTCGTCGAATATAAACGGCTCGCCTTCGCGCCACATGCGCGTTTCCGCCCCCACCCGGAACCAGCACCCATCGGGCACCACCAGAGGCACATGGCATAGTAGCCGCGCATTGCTGACCCCGACATGGGGCGGAATGGCGGTGTTGGGTGCCAGCAGCGAAAAGAGCGCATTGGCCGACGCGCCCGGAATATCGGGTTGCGGCATACGGGATAACAGGTCCATCGTCGCCGGACATTGCGCAGCATTGGCCGCCACCACTTCGCCCCGGCGGATCAGGTGAATCGCGGTCCAATCGGGATTGTGGTTGAGCGGTTGCCACTGACGCAGGGCCTGATGCGCGGCATATTGGATATAGGGGGCCAATTCGGCGCGATCCGATTGCATGACGGCCAGCATTTCGGCCCGAATGGCATCGGTGGCCGCCGCCACTTCATCCAGCCATGGGAAACGCTGCGCCGGATGAAATTCGCGTTCGGACAGGCCGGGGTAATGGAAATGGGTTGGTTCGCAATGATAGGCGCGTGTCTGGCGCAAGGTGTTGCTGCGGAAACGGGCCATGCGCCACGCCTCATCGCCCTGCGCCTCGGCCTCGATACTTTGCGTGATGGCGGACAGGCTGGCGGCCCGCTCCGCCCGCCATTGATCGCGGAGGATTTCACCCTGTTTCAACGCGGCCAACAACGGCGGCGGCAAATCACCCTCCGGCCTTTGCGCCAAGGCTTCGTCCCATGCGCGCCCAGCGGTGGGGTCGCCCATGTTTTCCAGCAACCCCGCCCGCATGACCAAACCCATGAAATCCAGCGGCGCCAGCACCAGTCCCGCCTCCACCGCTTTCAACGCCCGGCGCGGTTGGCGCAAGGCGCGGCGCAGTCCGGCCAGTTTGAGATATTGTGTCAGATCCGGCTCTGCTCCGGCCAGATCGGCCTCCAGCCTGTCCGCCGCCCCGGCCAGATCGCCAGCGCGAACAAGGGCGTCGACCGCTGCATTCACGCTTGGGCGTCCTGTGCGGGGGCATATCCGAAACGCTCGATCCATGGGGCCAAACGCGCCGCCACCGGGGCCAGATGCGCCTCATACCGCCGCCAACGCCCCGCTGCGCGTTTGTAAATCGGTTCGGTCACCTGTGCATAGCTGGCCGTGATGACAGTGCCCCGCGCGCGGGCGGCCTGACGGTGATCGACGCCATCTTCGGGCCAAATCAGCCCCAGCCAGTCGAAGATCGGCCGCAATTGCGCATCCTTATCCTCGACAAGGCGTTCATAGACCACCTCGCCCACCGACAGGTTGAACAGGGCGCGGGCGGTTTCCCATTGATCGAACGCCGCGTCATACAATTCGGCGGCATCGTCCAGATCAAGGAAGCTGGCCATCGCATTGTTCAGCCGGAAATTGGTGAGCCAGCAGGACAAGACCACATCGCACGGATGGCGCAGCGCGAGAATGAAGCGGCTTTCCGGGAACAGGCGGTGGATCGTGGGGGCGTGGCGCAAATGCATCGGGTGCTTGTCCAGCACAATGCTGTCATCCGACAATTCGGCCAATCGGCCCGCCCGCTCGAAATAGCGCGCACGCGCCGCCTCTATCTGATTCGCGCTCAACCCCGACAGGGCCGCCACCCCGCCCAATTCCGCCTCTATATCAGCGATGATCGAGGCTTCCTCCAGCACGCGGACACGCGGTTCGGCCATCAACATTGTGTCGAGCAGCGTCGTGCCCGAACGCGGAAAGCCCAGCAGAAAAATCGGCGCGGGGCGGGTGGATTTGACCTCCACCTGCGTCCAACCGTCCCGCCACGCGGGGGTCAGCAATGCGGTGCCCTGCGCGATTTCGGCGCGATACATCGCGCCCCGCCCGCGCGGGTCGGAGATGTCACCGGCAAATTCCGCATTCATCGCGGAAAAACTGGCAAAGGCTTCGTCATGGCGGCCCAGACGGTCGAGCAAGACCCCGCGCAAATGGTGTCGCTGGCTGGCCGTCACCGTGTCATCGCCCGATGCGTCCAGTGCCCTCAGGGCATCGTCATAACGATGCGCCCGCTTGTGCCGCAACGCATCGATAAAGGACAAAGACGCAGCATCGACATGGGGCGCGGCCGCATCGCGCAGCGCGTCAATCTCATCCTCGCGATTCAATCTTTCCAGCAGGCTGGCAAGGCCCACCCATGCCTGCGCAATCGACGGGTCGATGGACAAGGCGCGGCGCAGAGGAGCCTCCACCGCATCGAACAGGCCCATCATCGCACCATGTTGGCCCAGATCGGCCTGAATCTGCGCATCATCGGGGGCCAGAGCCGCCGCCCGTGCAATCGCCGCCTGCGCCCCATCGGCGTCACCGCGCCCGCGCAGGACATCGAACATGGCATAATGGGGCGCGGCCTCCTGCGGAAAATCGCGCAGCAGGGCGCGCAACATCGCCTCGCCTTCTTCCCACAATCCGCCCTCGATCAACGTTTTGGCCAGATTGAGGCGCACCGGCGCGGAATCGGGCACCAGCGCCGCCGCCCGGCGCAAGGCATCAATCGCGGCGGGCCAATCCTCCATCGCGCCCAGCGCATTGCCCAGATTGTTCCACCCCGTCCAGTCGCGCTCATCCCCCGACAGGGCAATACGATAGAGCGCGGCGGCCAGCGCGAAATCCCCCGCCTCCTGCGCCAGATGTCCGCCGATCCGCGCCAGACGCAGGGTGCGATCCGCCTTGGCCGCGCCTTCATCGCATAACGCCAGAGCATCGCCCCCGCGCCCCACGCGATAAAGCGCCTCGACCAGATTGCCGCGCACGGTCATGTCTTGCGGTTGTGCGCGATGGGCGGCCTGCAAATGGGAGATGGCATCGGCAAATTGCCCGCGATGAAACTCCACCGCCCCGGCCAGCGCCGCAAACACCGGCCCGCCTGCGCCCTGTGATGCGGCCCGCCGCACAGCGATGGCCGCTTCTTGCATGCGCCCGCCACGCGCAAGGCCCAAAATCTGCCGGATGGCCTGATCTTCATCAGCCTGTGTCATTCCGCCAGCATCAAGCGCCAAGACATTTCCCCTTCTATCTAAAGCAAACGGCGGCCTTCCCGGATGGGAAAGCCGCCGCAAACTTGTCACGTCAAACGCAAAGAATCAGAAATTGACCGTCGCGCCAACGAACAGATAGCGACCAAGCGAATCATACACGCCCGGATAGGTATTGCCATTGCAATAGACCGAGGCGCAGGCGCTCGACACGCCCGTCCCGCCCGAGGAAACCAGCGGCGGATCCTTGTCGAACAGGTTGTTGACGCCTGCACGCACCGACACGCTCTTGGTCACCTTGCCCGACAGGAACAGGTCAAAATAGCTCATGCCCGGCAGCTTGGCGTTATACAGGCTGTAATCCGAGGACGAGAGCGTGGCCGAGGGGTTCATGTAATCGACCTTGACCGAACCGACATAGCGCCAGGTCAGCGACACATCGATATTCTTGGGCGTCGACCAGGTCAGGCGGGCCTTGTGGCGCCAATTGGGCGCAGGCACGCCGCAGGTGGTGCCATAATAGCCGGCGCAGTCATAGGCAGGCGACAGACCGTTATAGGTCGACTTTTCGCTGAGCGCCGTACCCGTCAGGCTGGCATTGACGCGGCCCCATGCGCCAAGGTTCTTGGCATAGCTGGCGTTGACTTCGAAACCAGCCGTCTTGACCCAACCCACGTTGTTATCAAGATCGATGACATAGCCGTCCGAGGACAGCCACAGCGAACCGGCCGCATTACGCTTGACCAGACCGCAGGCCAGCGTGCTGCCCGAATTACAGGCACCCAGAATGGCATCGGCGCCATAGGCCTGAATGGCCTGATTGATCTTGATGTCGAAATAATCGACGCTCAACGACAGGCCGGGGATCTGATGCGGGGTAATGACCACACCAACCGTCTTGGTCATCGCCTTTTCAGGACGCAGATTGGCATTGCCGCCCAGATAGCCGTTATACTGTGCCGCCGGGTTGGGCGTCACAAACTGACCAACGCGCAGGCCCTGTGCCAAACAGCCCGTATCAGCCGCCGTGATCGTCTTGCCCGAGCAAGGATCGGCCGAACCGTCGAGGCCGACATAGTTGGCGCGGAACAGTTCCTGAATGTTGGGCGCGCGAACGGCGCGGTTAAGGCTGGCGCGAATGCGAATGTCTTCGATCGGCGTAAAGTCCAGTTCCAGCTTATACGTGCCGGTCTTGTAACCCTTGCCATTGTTGACCGCATAATCCGAATAACGGAAACCGCCGTTAAAGGTAAGCATGCGGTCGACGATCGGCACCGCCACTTCGCCCAGGAATTCGGTGACGTGATAGCCGCCGTTGATGGGCAGGGTGGGCGCGCCTTGCCCGGTCAGGTCGCCGGTCTGGAACGCGGTGTCGGTGTTCAGCACCAGCTTTTCGGTGCGGCGTTCGATGCCCAGCGCAATGTTCACGCCGTCGCTGGCCAGCGGCGACTTGATGCCATAGGTGCCAAGGTCGCCGGTCAACGAGCCCGAGATCACAGTCTGGCTGGTATAGCCGTTCTGGAAGCCGGTCGCGCTCAGGTAAGAGAGCGAGGCGGCCGAAGGCGTACCCGACCAGATGTTATAGGGAACGCAGCCCGACGAAGGATAGGTGAGCGAAATACGGCAAACCGGCGTGCCCGAAGGACCGGTTACAACGTCCAGCGCATAGGACAGGCGTTGAGCCGAAAATTCGTTCGAATAGATCTGGTTATAGTTGGTGCGGCCATACTGGAAATAGGCGTCATAGGCCCACCCATGACCCAGTTCACCCTTTGAACCGACCACCGTGCGGAACGCGGTGTGCTGAAGGTCGCTGACGCGGGCGCCGCCTTCAACGTTACGGCGCAGCAGCTGGAAATAGGCCGTATTGGTGTTGGACGCCGGCGTCACCTGCGACTGGGTGGTCGGATTGAACGTGGCGTAAATGGCCGGAACAACCGGATAATTGCCCAGATAACCCATGACCATATTGGCGCTGTTGCAGATTTCCGACTTCTGCGACGCGCTCATCAGCGGGTTGTCGCAATTGATCGTCTGCGTGTTGCCAAAGTCGCCCGAAGGCGCGATCTGGGCAACCGTGCGGTCGTCCATGAACATGAATTCGAGATAGGGGTGCAGCGCCGAATTCACTTCATAATCGGCGAACAGACCGGCGGTGTAACGCTGATCGGGACGCTGGAAGTAATTGAGCGGTGCAAAGTTATAGCGGGTCAGCGCGCCATTGGTGAACGTGCCATTGCCCAGCGTACCCACGGTCGAGGACGAACCGCTGGCCGGGGTGAAGTAGAACGCGTTACCATTGGCCGAAGTGGCCGAACCGCCGCACTGCAGACCCGAACGGTTGTTGGTGCGGTTCTGGATCGTGCACTTCGAAAAATCGCGCGAGGACTGGAGCAACGCATTGGCCTTGCGATAGCCGAAATAGGCCATCAGGTGGCCCGCGCCATCAGCAAACTTGGTGCCAAAGGAAATGGTGCCGTCAAAGCTGGCGCCGCCGCTGGTGTTGCCGGTGGGATAGTCATAGCCCGAAATGCCAGCCGCCGTGCGCGCGTTCAGCAGGCCCTGCACCATGGTCGAGCCATTGTTGTGCTGATACATGCCACCGTTGAGATCAAAGCGCAGCCCGTTGAGGTCTTTGTCCATGACAAAGTTGACCACGCCCGCCACCGCGTCCGCGCCATAGGTGGCCGATGCGCCGCCCGTCAGCACGTCGACGCGCTTGATCAGCGAGGCGGGAATGAAGTTAAGGTCAGCAGCCGAGCTGCTGGTCGGGCTGGGATCGCCCGCCATCAGACGGCGACCGTTGATCAGCACCAGCGTACGCTTGGGCCCCAGACCGCGAAGGTCGACTTCGGCCGTACCGCTCGCGCCATTGGCCAGCGTCGAGGACTGTGCCGCAAAAACCTGCGGTAGCTGGTTGAGGATGTCTTCGGTGCGGCTGGTGCCGGCGGCCTTGAGGTCAAGCGCCGAGATCGTGGTGATCGGAGCGGCCGATTTCAGGTTCGGATTGGCGATGCGCGTACCGGTCACGACGATCGTGGCCGACGTATCCACCGCGGCGGCAGGAGCGGGCGGCGGGCCGTCCACGATGCTGGCGGTCTGGGCATAGGCCGGTCCGGCCAGCAAGGCGATGCCAAGCACCACCGGTGCCGCACCATGCCGAAGTGCGTTTGCAAGGTTCGTTTTCATGTTCACCCCTTTTTTCGCGCGAAGAACGCGAGGCCGACCCAAAGGCCAGCCCGAAGAAAACTTCTTCCGCCGGATCATGCGACCGCAGACAAATTTCCTGTTGCCCCGGAAATTTGCGCGACGCGCCGACGCGACGGCGAAGCAATGAAGGCTACTTGCAACCGTGTCAGTGTGCGGTAAAGAAGCTGACACGCATGTAAGCCAAATATTGCGCGCATGTTGCAATTCCGACACATATGTGACTTCTCAGCCTGCCGGGTGGCGTAATAATATTCCAATATTTGGACATGTATCTAAATTTTTTTGGTGAAAATGGTCCAAATTGAACTTTGTCGTCACGGTTTTCGTTCAATTCTTGCAATTTGGCCAATTTGAACGCCCCATCGCCCCCGATCGTCTTGGCCGACCACCCAAGCCGTTCATATTTCTGCACCGTAACAATCGGGCATTGCCATCACCCCAAAAGGGTGGAGTTTTGTTATGTTACATCAATGGTTTTTGCGCAGAAATGGCGTTGCGATAGCGCGATGCGCAGACATCCTGTTCGATCAAACACTGACCGATTCCTCGCATGGCCGGGCATGGTCCTGCGCGATGTGGCAACAGCGGGCTTTAAAACGAAAGGGCGGGAATTGATCCCGCCCTTGTCATCTACGCATTCAAATCCGCATAATGGCTTGGCGGCTGGATCACTTCCATCCGTTCGGCCAGAAGGGGGCGAAAGCTGGGGCGGCTTTTGAACACCGAATACCATGTGCGCGCCTGTTCATGCCCGCTCCAATCCAACCCGCCCAGATAGTCGCAGACCGAAATCTGCGCCGCCGCCGCCAGATCGGCAAGGCTGAGCGTCGCCCCGCCCAGCCATGGCCGCGTATCGACCAGATAGTCGATGTAATAGAGGTGATCATGCGCCAGCCGCATCGCCTCTCGCAACACACGGGAATCCGGCGATTGACGCAGCACCAGTCGCTTCACCATCCGTTCGTGCAGCAAGGGGCCGGTGACATCGGCAAAGAATTTTTCATCAAACCACGCGACCAGACGGCGGATTTCCGCCCGCGCCGCCGCCGTGCCGATGATCAACGGGCTGCGCTCGACCGTTTCTTCCAGATATTCACAGATCGCCCGGCTGTCCGACAGGACCAGCCCTTTTTCCGATTCCTGCAACACCGGGGTCCGCCCCGCCGGGTTCAGGTTCAGGAATTCATCGCGCATGTCCCACGGATTTTCCCGCCACAATTCATAGGCGATCCCCTTCTCGCCCATGACGAGACGGACCTTGCGGGAAAATGGACAAAGCGGAAATTGATAAAGGCGCCACATGGTCTATCCCCTTGCCCCATGCGATAGGGCCACGGCAAGGGACGATGGGCGTTTTGAGCCGGATAAACCTGCAAACTGGCGCGAAACCGGTCCGACTGCATCGAATCGGTCGCGCCAGATTTTTGTCATCCGCGATTTCCGAGCCACCGGATGCATCCATCCGGTTCGAAATCGCTCTAACGCGAAGTGACGCAAATCACACTGTCATGACGCGCCAGAACCCAGAGCGACAACCCCGCCGCCCGCGCCCGCGCCACCGCCATCGACGTGGGCAAAGAAATCGTCACCAGCGTCGTCACGCCCGCCTTCACCGCCTTTTCCACGATTTCATACGAACAGCGCGCGGTGGAAAACAGGAACCCCTGCGCCATGGATGCCCCGGCACGCGCCATCGCGCCGACCAGTTTATCTACCGCATTGTGCCGCCCCACATCCTCGCGACATGCCATAATGCCGCCATCGGGCGCGCAAAATGCCGCCGCATGGGCCGCCGAGGTCGCTCGGCCCAGCACCTGATGGTCGCGCAATTCCTCGCCCGCTTCAAAAATCGCGGCCGGGGTGATGGCATCATGCGGCGCCACCTGCGGCAAGGGTTTGGCCAGAACCTCAAGATTCTCCATCCCGCATAGTCCGCAAGAGCTTTCCGCTACCCGCGCCCGTACCCGCTCGGACAATTTTTCCGCGTCCAGCCCGTCGATCTGCGCCCGCAAAATCCAGCCGATGTCCAGATGCGCCACGCCAATCTCGCCCATTTGCGCGGCATGGGTGATCAAACCCTCGGCCATGGCAAAGCCGGTGGCGTAATCGGCCAGATCGGACGGGGTGGCCATCATCACCGCATAGGAAAGGCCATTGAATTCAAGCGCCACGGGCGCTTCGGGCACCCACAGCCGCGCGGCGGGCGCCACCGATCCGTCGCGCCCGTACACTTTGCCGCCGCTGTCCAGCGAGGAGGGCAAAGGTTCGGGCGCGGGGATCATGTCACGTCAGGCCGGACGATAAAGGGCGCACAACTTGTGCCCGTCGGGATCACGAAGATAGGCCAGATAGAGATTGGCTTCCTTGCGCAGGCCCGGCGGATCCTCACAGGTGGTGCCGCCATGAGCCACGCCCGCGGCATGCCAGGCATCGACCTGCGCCTCGTTTTCAAGGCCAAAGCCGATCGTGCCGCCATTGGCGATGCAGGCCGGTTCGCCGTTGATCGGAATGGCCACGATAAAGGCCGCGCCCTTGTGAAAATAGACCAGACGATTCTTGGCCGTGTCCAGCGTGCCTTCCGGCCCGCCCGTCGCGGCAAACAGCGCGTCATAGAAAGTCTTGGAACGGGCCAGATCAGTCGATCCGACGAAGATATGGCTGAACATTTCTCTCTCCTTATCCGATCACAACCGGGGCAATGTCACGCCGCGCTGTCCCATATATTTGCCCGCGCGGTCGGCATAGGACACTTCGCAAGGCTCATTGCCCTTGAGGAACAGGAACTGGCACGCGCCCTCATTGGCATAAATCTTGGCGGGCAATGGCGTGGTGTTGCTGAATTCCAGCGTCACATGCCCTTCCCAGCCCGGCTCAAGCGGGGTCACGTTCACGATGATGCCGCAGCGGGCATAGGTGCTCTTGCCCAAACAGATCACCAGCACATCGCGCGGGATGCGGAAATATTCGACCGTGCGGGCCAGAGCGAAAGAATTGGGCGGGATCACGCAAACATCGGTCTTGCGATCGACAAAGCTGTTCGCGGCAAAATCTTTGGGGTCCACCACGGCCGAATCGACATTGGTGAAAATCTTGAACTCGTCCGCCACCCGCGCGTCATAGCCATAGGATGAAAGCCCGTAAGAGATCACACCCTCACGATGCTGCCGCTCCAGAAACGGCTCGATCATACCCTGCGTCTGCGCCGCTTCGCGGATCCATTTGTCTGATAGTATCGCCATAGCGTGGCTTCATGGCGGATGGATGGGTTCGGGGCAATGGGGTTTGATGGGGGAGGAAAAGTTATGCCTCCGGCGGGCAAAGGGACTTGTCCCTTTGCAATCCCATTTTGGGGTTGCGCTGAATTGACGAATGTTGGGGGGATGATTGTTAAGGCCTGCGGCGCGATGAAGTTACGTCAATGGCGCCGCAAGCTCTAAAAACCCCAACGCGGCGTCCGACACAAGAGGCCGACCCCATCGCGCAATGCAGACAGTAAAGGGAGCGCGAGGGTCGAGACCCTCGCATTATAACCTCCCGATCAAACCCACCCCGCCACGATCAGCGCCAAAGCGCATCCGATGACGATGGCCATGCGCATGGCCTCAAGACCATGGTCCACAGTGGCGGCGAGTGCGATGGCGCGAGCTTTTCTCATATTGCAAAGCCTGCGCCAAAAACTTCACCGAATCGTTAAAACACCCCTGCGCGAACCGCCGGCATCTGCTGGCTGGAGCAATGGAAAGACCCGCCCCCGGCCAGAATGGCGTCGGCCATAATGCCCACGGTTGCGCGGTCCGGGAACAGTTCGGCAATCGCGGCCACGCCATCGGCGTCATGCGCGGTGCCATAGATCGGCACGACCACCAGATGGCTGGTGATGGCAAAGTTCATATAGGATGCGGGTTCGATCCGTCCGTCCCGCTCCACTCGACCGGGCGAGGGGACGTTGCGCACGATCACGCCCGCCGCCTCGGCCCGCGCCTTGGCGTCGGCATAGATCGCGGCATTGGGATCATCCGCGCCCGTCGCCATGGGCAGCGCCAGCACATTGTCGGCCACAAAGCGTGCCAGATTATCGACATGCCCATCGGTATGGTCGTTAATCAGCCCGTCGCCCAGCCACAGCACCCGGTCAAAGCCCAGATCGCGCGTCAGCCGCATTTCCTGATCCGCGCGCGACAGATGCGGGTTTCGGTTGGGGTTGAGCAAGACCTGCTCGGTCGTGGCCACCAACCCGGTGCCGTCGCAATCCAAAGCGCCGCCCTCGATGATCCAATCGCTGGTGGTGATTTCCAGCCCGGCGTCGGCCGCGATTTCCGCCCCGATGGTCTGATCGCCCTCCATCAGATATTTGCCGCCCCAGCCGTTAAAGCCAAAGCGCCGCGCCGCCCGCCCGCCATGGCCGTCCAGCACCACCAAAGGCCCGGTATCACGCAGCCACACGTCGCCATAGACGCGCCGCTCGATCATCACCTTTTCGCTGCACAACGCGCGGGCGCGGGCCTCGTTGGCCTCGTTGCGCACGATCAGGCGTACTTCCTGGCCGCTCTCGGCCACGGCATTGGCGAAATCGGCCATCTGCACTTGCGCGGCCTCAAGGAAGCCGGGCCATTCTTCGGCATCATGGGGGAAACCGATCCACAGCCAATCCTGCGGATGCCATTCGGGGGGGAAGCGCCAGTTCGTCATGTCGGGGCCTTTAGCGTCTAAGCGGGGTTGCGAAAAGGGGCGCAAGCAGGCCATGAGCATGTTCGGAGAGTGAGGAGTATTTATGACAGATTGGCAAAACGCCTTGGCGCGGGCCGAGGCGCATTCGCCCTTTTTATCACGGGCGATGGGGCGTTTGCCCGATCTGGTGGCGGTTCTGGCCTCGGGCGATGGAGAGGCCGCGATCGCCCATGCGCGGCGCGCGGGCGAAGGTGTGGCCGATCTGGGCGTGGCGCTGCGCCGGGAAAAGCTGGCGCTGGCGCTGGCGCTGGGTGTGGGCGATCTGGCCGGGGCGTTTGATCTGACGCGGGTGACGGGCGAGCTTTCCGATCTGGCCGACCGGGCGGTGGATGCCGCGATTGCCCATGGCATCAGGTCACGCGCGCCTGATGCCGAACCTGCGGGGTTTGTCGCTTTGGCCCTTGGCAAACATGGGGCGCGGGAGTTGAACTACTCATCCGACATCGACCCGATCCTGATTTACGATCCCGACACTTTGCCCCGCCGCACGCGGGATGAACCCGAAGAGGCCGCGCTCCATGTGGCCCGCACGGTTCTGCGGCTGGTGTCACAGGCCGATGGAGAGGGCTATGTGTTCCGCGTCGACCTGCGCCTGCGCCCGGCCAGCGAGATCAGCCCGCTGGCCCTGCCCATCAATGCGGCGCTGACGCATTACGAATCCAGCGCTCTGGCATGGGAACGGGCCGCGTTCATCCGCGCGCGGGCGGCGGCGGGCGATCTGGCCATGGGGGACCATTTCCTCCACGCGATCCGGCCCTTTGTCTGGCGCAAATCGCTGGATTTTGGGGCGATTGCCGAAATTGGCCGCCTGACCCGACGCATCCGCGCCCATCACGGCAAGGTCGAGGCCGTCGGCCCCGGTTTCGACGTCAAACGCGGGCGCGGCGGCATCCGCGAGGTCGAATTTTACGCACAGGTCCATCAATTGATCCATGGCGGGCGCAAACCTGCGCTGCGCCTGCGCGGTACACGGGCGACGCTGGATGCGCTGGCCGATGAAGGGCTGATCGATCCCGCCGACGCGCTGATGCTGGGCGAAAGCTATGACCGCCTGCGCCAGATCGAACATCGGCTGCAACAGGTGTCGGACCTGCAAACCCACACTTTGCCGCGTGACATGGCGGCCATCGACAATGTCGCGGCGCTCGATGGAATGCCCAATGGCGCGGCCTTGATCGAGGAGCTGGAGGCCATCACCGCGCGCGTGGGGGCCAGCTATGACCGCCTGATCGCGGCCAGCGCGGGCGAAGGCACAACCGTTGCCGTCCCCAACCAACATGAGGGCGACGATCTGGCCGCCGAACTGGAACAATTGGGCTTTGCCAAACCGACGGAGCTGGCCGCGCGGATTCAGGGCTGGCGTTCAGGGAGCGTGCGATGCCTGCGTTCCGGCGCGGCGCTGGCGGCGCTGGACGCGGTACAGCCTGCGCTGCTGGCTGCATTGGCCGCCGCGCCGGAACCGGACCGTGCCATGATCCGATGGGAACAGATGATCGCCCGATTGCCAAGTGCGGTGAACCTGTTCCGCCTGCTGGAGGCGCGCCCCGGATTGCTGGAGGTTCTCGTACGGGTGCTGTCTTTGGCACCGCCTTTGGCCGATGCACTGGCGCGGCGGGCGGATTTGCTCGATGCGCTCATTGATGCCAGCGCCTTTGCCCTGCCCGGCAGCGTTGAGGATCTGGCCCGTGAATTTGGCGCGATGGAGGCGGGGGACGATTACCAGCGCCTGCTCGACCGGGTGCGGCGCGTGGTGGGCGAAAAGCGCTTTGCCCTTGGCGTGCAATTGATCGAGGGAGCGCAGGATCCGCTCGACATTTCGGCGGGCCTGTGCCGCGTGGCCGAGGCGGCGATTGACGTTCTGGCCCGCGCCACAATTGCCGAATTCGAAGCCACGCATGGGCGGATTCCGGGCGGGGAACTGGTGATTCTGGGGCTGGGCCGACTGGGCGGGGGCATGTTGACCCATGCCAGCGATCTGGATCTGGTGTACCTGTTCACCGGCGATTTTGCCGCCGAAAGCGATGGCCGCCGCCCGCTGGGCGCCACGCTCTATTTCAACCGTCTGGCCCAGCGGGTTTCGGCCGCGCTGTCCGTGCCCACGGCGGAGGGCGCGCTCTATGAGGTGGACACCCGCCTGCGCCCACAGGGCACGCAGGGACCGCTGGCCGTCGGTTTCGACAGCTTTGCCCGATACCAGCGTGAGGAGGCGTGGACGTGGGAGCATATGGCCCTGATCCGCGCGCGGGTGCTGTTCGGGTCAGAAGCGGCGCGGGCCGAATTGGGCGCGATCATCGGCGGCGTTCTGGGGGCCGAACGCGACAAGGCCAAGGTCACCGCCGAGGTTCAGGAGATGCGCGACAAGATGGCCGCGCATAAGGCGGCCAAGGGCGTGCTGGACGTCAAATTGTTGCGCGGGGGATTGGTCGATGCCGAATTCATCGCCCACGCGCTGCAATTGCGCGAACTTGCCGGGGTGCGCCCGGATATGGTCGGGGCGTTGAGCGATCTGTACGCCGCAGGGTTGGTTGCGGGCGATGTGCCGGGTGCGTTTGACCTGCTGTCCCGCGTGTTGGTGGCCGCCCGCTTGCTGGCCCCCGATGGGTCGGTTCCCGATGCTGCCCCTTGTGCCAGCCTTGCCAAATCCTGCGGCTTTGGCGATTGGGATGCGATGATCGAGGCCATGGAGGGCGCACGCGCCGCCATCGCCCGCCAATGGACCGCCACATTTGGCCAGCAATTGGCGGCCAGCAATTGGAGTTGAAAGCATGAGCAACTTTCCCGGCGTGGGCGAAAAGATCCCCGATATCGCGATGACCGCCACCGATGGCGGCGTGGTGAAACCTTCTGATTTTGCCGGGCGGCGGCTGGTGATCTTCTTCTATCCCAAGGACGATACGCCCGGATGCACGACGGAAAACATCGATTTTTCCGCGCTTGCGGGCGAATTTGAGGCCGCCGGTGTGGCCCTTCTGGGCGTGTCGAAAGACCTGCCGGCCAAGCACGCCAAATTCATCGCCAAGCATAATCTGACCGCCCCCCTCGCGTCGGACGCAGCCGAGGGCGGCTTGTCCGACGCGCTGGGCATCTGGACCGAAAAGGTCAATTACGGGCGGACCTATATGGGCATGGTGCGCACGACGATTCTGGTCGGGGCGGACGGTGTGATCGAACGCATCTGGAGCAAGGTTAAGGTCAAGGGCCATGCGCAGGAGGTTTTGGAAGCGGTGAAGGGGTGAGTATTTAGGGGGAAGGGGTGCCTCCGGCGGGCAAAGGGACTCGCTCCCTTTGCAATCCCGATAATGGGGTGGTGAGTAATCTGGCGGCGGTGTTGGTGGTTTTGAAAGCCTGCGGCGCGGCGAGGTTGCGCTGATATGCGCCGCAGGCTTTAAAATTCAGACGGTGCGTCCAACACCCATGATCGCCCCCAATGCGCAACAAAGACAGTAACGGGAGCGCGAGGGTCTAGACCCTCGCATCATCCTTTTCTAACGCCGCCCGATGCAATCCCTGTCCGAATCCATCCGCAACGCCCTACTCACCGCCCACCCTCGCAATAAGGTGATGGCGACGCGCAAACTGGTGCGCGCATGGCGCAAGGGGCAATTGGCGTGGAATTTCAGCGCCGCCATGCCCGACCGCCCCGCAAGGCCGGATAAGCCCGAACTCCTGCCCCCCAACCGCATGCCCAAACGCGGGCGTGGCGGGTCAGAGCGGGCGCGGATCGCGCTGTGGCATTCGCTGGCGCATATCGAATTTGTTGCCATCGATCTGGCGTTGGACATGGCCGGGCGGTTTGGCGAACAGCGCGGGCGCAAATTTGTCGACGACTTCCTGACCGTCGCGGCGGATGAGGCGATGCATTACGCCATCATCGACCGGCATCTGGCGCGGATGGGCGCGGCCTATGGCGACCTGCCCGCGCATGATGGTTTATGGCAATCGGCCGAGGCGACGATGCATGATGTCGCGGCCCGTCTGGCCGTGGTTCCGATGGTGCTGGAGGCGCGCGGATTGGACGTGACACCCGCCACATTGGACCGCGTTCGGGCGTCGGGCGACGAGGCCGGAGCGCGCATACTCGAACGCATTCTGGCCGATGAAATCCGGCATGTCCGCTATGGTTCCGACCACTTTGCCAAGGTCGCAGACGAGCAGGGCGATTCTGCCGATGAACGGTGGCAGTCGCTGGTTACGCGTTATTTCAAAGGCGCCGTTAAGCCACCGTTCAACGACTCAGCGCGCCTGTCTGCCGGTCTATCGCGCAACGCGTATGAGGCGCTTGCCAGCCGCGACTGACCTGAGATAGCACAAACTCACGAGACGGCGGGGGGTTCCGACCATCTCCAACAATTTCTTGCCCGTGGAAATCCATGGGTGTCATTTCCCATGTCTGACGGCCATTTGGGGGGTCGAAGGGCGCAAGAATAAGGTATTTTGGAGTGGTCGCGCTTCGTATCTCTGCCAAGTTTCTTCTCGGCGCTCTTGCGGCCGTTGTGGCCCAACCGGCTCTGGCCAACAGCGCTGCGAATGCTGATATTGCCGCTCCGCTCCGCGCTGCCCAGGCGCCGATCTCGCAGGACAATGGCGATCAGAATTTCCGCCAGCTCTTCTCGTCCTGGCGTTCGATGGAAGGCAACAGCAACAAGCTGGTCAATGCCACCATCGGTAACAACAACGGCGGCGTCGCCGGCATCGTCAACCGCGCCATGTCGATCCCCTCGCGCTCGCCGCTCGATGGCCTGCGTTTGACCAGCGATTTCGGCATGCGCAGCCACCCCGTTCTGGGCGGTATGCGGATGCATAAGGGCATCGACCTGTCGAGCCCCACCGGCACCCCCGTCTATGCCACCGCCGATGGCGTCGTCAGCCGCGCCGACTGGTTCAGCTCGTACGGCCTGTTCATCTCGATCGAACATGGCGGCGAAATGCAGACCCGCTATGGTCACCTGTCGCGCCTGAACGTCGCCGATGGCCAGATGGTCCACAAAGGCGACCTGATCGGCTTTGTCGGCACCACCGGCCGTTCGACCGGCCCCCACCTGCATTACGAAGTCCGCGTCGAAGGCGTGGCGGTCAATCCGATCCCCTACCTGCAGGGCGAAGGCAATCCGCAATTGGCGCTTGCTTCTATCGCGCATCACGGTAAGAGTGACGAAGACGGCGAATAACTCATACAAGAGTTACATGGCCTTTCGGGATAACCAAGCCTGAGAAAGAAGGGCGGCAAACAAGCCCAACAGGCATTAGCATCTTGGAGAGGATGCGGAAAAAGCGGCGGGAAACTGCCGCTTTTTCTTTGTTCGCAGCGATTATAGGGATTGATGCGAGGGGCTAGACCCTCGCGCTCCCGTTACTGTCTGCGTTGCGCCATGCTTTCGGCCAACCCGTACGGCCGCAAGGCTCCCGCGCCGCAGGCTTTAAAATTAACACCCGCCACGCCGCGATCTTGTCACCACCCCATTATCGGGTTTGCAAAGGGCCCCCGCCCTTTGCCCGCCGGAGGCAAATACCCCGCCTCCAAGCTTACCCCTTATACAACCCATCCAACCGCGCCCCATACCGCTCCTTCAGCTTATGCCGACGGATTTTCAGCGAGGGCGTCATTTCCTCATTGTCGATGGAGAAAGGCTCGTCGGCGAAGGCAAACTGGCGGACCTTTTCGATCACGGACAGGTCGCGATTGACCCGGTCCAGCGCCTCACGGATCGCCGCGCGGAAGGCGGGCAATTCCTGAAGCGCGCGGACATCGGCCCCGTGGTGGCCATTGACCACCGCCCATTCGCGCGACCATTCCGCATCGGGCACGATCAGGCCGACGATGTAGGGTCGCTTGTCGCCGATCACCATCGCCTGGGCAATTTCGGGCTGGAGCGTGAGCATGCCTTCCAGCTTTTGCGGGGCAACATTGTCGCCCTTGTCATTGACGATCATGTCTTTTTTGCGGTCGGTGATGACGATCCGCCCCGCCGCGTCGATGTGCCCAATGTCGCCCGTGTGCAGCCAGCCATCTTTGAGCACCCGCGCCGTTTCGGCCTCGTTGCGCCAATAGCCATGCATGACCAATTCGCCGCGCAGCAGGATTTCGCCATCCGCCGCGATCTTCACCTCTGTCGCGTGGAGCGGGGTGCCCACCGTGTCCATCTTGATGCCGGTGCTGGGGCGGTTAACGCTGGCGATGGGGCCGCTTTCGGTCTGGCCATAGCCTTGCAGCAGGGTCAGGCCGACGCCTTGAAAAAACAGGCCGATTTCCGGGTTCAGCGGCGCGCCGCCCGACACCAATGCCTTGACCCGCCCGCCGAAACGCGCGCGGATCTTGGGGCGCAGCAGCTTTTCCAAAACCTTGTCCAGCGGCCAATCGAGCAGCTTACCCTTGCCCGCCCCGCGCCGCGCGGCCAGCGACACCGCGCTGTCCAGCAGCCCGGCGGCCAGTTTGCCCTGCTTTTCCACCTGCTTCATAATGCGGGTGCGCAACACTTCGAACAGGCGCGGCACGACGACCATGATGGTCGGGCGCACTTCCTCGATATTGCTGCCCAGCTTGTCCAGACCTTCGGCATACCAGATCTGGGCGCCCAGCCCGATGGGGAAGAATTGCCCCGCCGAATGTTCATAGGCGTGGCTGAGCGGAAGGAAGGAGAGGAAGACTTCCGGCTGCGCTCCAGTGGAGTCCCAACCGAAATCCTCGACGATGACATGGGCCGCACCCGCAACATTGTGCAGGATCGCCCCGTGATGCTGCATCACCCCGCGCGGGGCGCCGCCGGTGCCGCTGGTATAAATGATACAGGCGGTGTCGGCGCGTGAAATGCCGCTCATCCGCGCTTCGACCGCGGCGCGGGCCGCCGCCGCATCGCCGCTCAGCATCGATGCCCAATCGTGATATTCCACCGCCCCGGCCTGCGCCATGCCCAGCGGTTCCATCGCGATCAGGTGATTGGCCTGTCCCGAACGCAGCACGGCGGGCAGCAATGGCTTGGCCAGTTTCGTGGTCGAAACGATGACCCCGCGCGCCCCGGAATTTTCCAGAATGTGCAAATGGTCGCGTTCGGTGTTGGTCGTATAGGCCGGGACCGTGATGCATCCCGCCGCCATGATCGCCAGATCGGCGATGCACCACTCCGGCCGGTTTTCCGACACCAGCATGATCCGCTCACCACGCGTATAGCCAAGCCGGACCAGGCTTTGCGCGAGCAGGACCACGCGCCGCGCCGCCTCGGCCCAGGTGATGGATTGCCACCCGTCGGCGGTCTTGGCATGCAGAAACGGGCGATCGGCCAGCAAATCGGCACGCGAAAGAAACAGCGTGACCAGATTCGGACTGGTTTCAATATCGGCGATACGCAAGGAATTCGTCCTCTGCCCAGGGGAGTGCTTCAGGCTGTTCTTGGCCCTGATTTAGGCCCTGCCATGGGTGGTCGCAAGGGGAGTAAGAAAAAGCCCTGCTTCAGAGCGGGACATCGGCCCCGACCGCCTCGGCTACATTGGCAAAACCATCGCGGGTCAGCAGGCGCGAAAGCCCGGCGCCGATCTTGCCCGCAATCGTGTGGCCTTCATAAACCATGGCGGAATAAAGCTGAACCAGCGACGCCCCTGCGCGGATGCGGGCATAGGCATCGTCGGCATTGGCGATGCCGCCCACGCCGATCAGCGGGATCTGACCCCCTGTGGCGCGGCGGAAATCGACCATCCGCTGCTGCGCCAAATCACGCAAAGGCGCGCCCGACAGGCCGCCCGTTTCGCCCGCATATTGGCTGGCCAGAGGCGGGCGGCTGATCGTGGTGTTGCTGACGATCAAGGCGCCAAGCTGGCGTGAGATGGCGATACGGGCGATGGCCTCGACATCGGCGGGTTCCAGATCGGGGGCGACTTTCAGGAACACCGGCGGTTTGTGGCCGGTTTCATCGCGCGCGGCGATCACCCCATCGAGCAATTCGGTCAGCGCCGATTCGTCCTGAAGCGCACGCAGGCCCGGCGTGTTCGGGCTGGACACATTGACCGCCAGATAGGAGGCCAACGGCGCAAAAATCCGCGCGCCATAGGCGTAATCGGCAATGCGGTCGGTCGCGTCTTTATTGGCGCCAATGTTGATGCCGACAATCCCGCCACGCGTCATGCGCGCACGCAGGCGCTTTTCCGCAGCCTCGGCCCCGCCATTGTTAAAGCCCATGCGGTTGATGACGGCGCGGTCTTCCTCCAGACGGAACAGGCGCGGCTTGGGATTGCCCGATTGCGGCAAGGGCGTGATCGAGCCTACCTCGGCAAAGCCAAAGCCAAGGCCGAGCAGCGCGTCGGGCACTTCGCCATCCTTGTCAAAACCGGCCGCCATGCCGACAGGCGTGGGGAAAGTCAGACCCGCCACCGTGCTGGTCAAAGGCCCGCCGGGCGCGACCGGGGCCCCCGCAATCGGCAGATATTTGAGCGAAGCCAGCGCCATTCCATGCGCGGTTTCGGCATCCAGACAGAACAGGGCTTTGCGGATCAGGGCATAGGTCATGGGCCGGAGCCTATGACAAGAAGCGCGGGATTTGTCGATTCTCCACAACCGATCCATCCGCGCGGCACGATTGTCAGACAATTGTTGGTGAAATCCTTTGCACAGAAAGCTTTACCGCAAATTTACCTAAAATTCACCGGCGGAATTGACGCAATCTTACAATTAACATCTCGCGCAATGCTCTAACTGCCTCCTTGCGACCCGAAGGGCTCGTGGTGTTTGCCACAGAGTTCTCGAAACTCAAGCGGCCCTCCCATGCGTTGGGGGGGCCGTTTTTTTACGCGCTGATTTTTCCGCCTCTACGCGCTTCACCCCTATAAACCGCCCGCCTTGCCACTTGCCCGCGCGGGGGCAAAGTCCTAGGGGCCTTTAAATCGGATTGATTCGGTCTTATTTGAATCGGGTCAGGAACGGACGAAGAAGGAACCGGACAATGCGATTGTCCAGCATGGCCGATTACGCAGTGGTGGCAATGGTGGCCGCGGCCCGGCAATGTGGCGTTGCGGGTGCCGATTCCGTTGGCGATGGCGAGGTGCGCGCGCGTTCCAATGCCGGGCAACTGGCGCTGGAAACGGGCCTTCCTGCCCCCACGGTGCAAAAGCTGGTCAGCCGGCTGGTCGCGGCCGGATTGCTGACTTCGGCGCGGGGCGCGGGCGGCGGGCTTGGGCTGGCACGCGATGCCTCGCAAATCAGCCTTGCCGATATTGTCGAAGCGGTCGAAGGGCCGATTGCGCTGACCCCTTGCGTCGAAGGGATCAGCCATGATTGCGCGCCGGGGCTGGGTTGCAGTGTGCGCCCGCATTGGCCGGTGGTGAATGAGGCGCTGCGCCTGGCCTTGTCGGGGGTTCCCCTGACCCGGTTGATGGCGCCGCAGGACAGTGTGGAAATGGTGCAATGAGCGAAGATATCGAGATCAAGGATCAGGCCGCACGTGAGGCTGCCGCAAAGGTGGCCGAATATGAACACGGCTGGGTGTCCGATATCGAGCAGGAATATGGCCCCAAGGGCCTTTCCGAGGACACGGTCCGCTATATCAGCGCCAAGAAGGATGAGCCGGAATGGATGCTGGAATGGCGGCTCAAGGCCTATCGCCACTGGCTGACCATGCCGATGCCCGATTGGGCCAAGCTGAACATTCCGCCGATCGATTATCAGGAAGCCTATTACTGGGCCGCGCCCAAGAAAAAGGATGGGCCGAAGTCGCTGGACGAGGTCGATCCCGAAATCCTGCGCGTCTATGAAAAGCTGGGCATTCCGCTGGCCGAACAGGAAGTGCTGGCCGGTGTCGAGGGCGCGCGCAAAATCGCGGTGGACGCGGTGTTTGACTCGGTTTCGGTGGCCACCACCTTCCGCAAGGAGTTGGAAGCGGCGGGCGTGATCTTCCGCTCGATTTCCGAAGCGATACGCGAATATCCGGAACTGGTGAAAAAGTGGCTGGGCCGCGTGGTGCCGATGGCGGACAATTATTTTGCCGCCTTGAACTGCGCGGTGTTTTCCGATGGGACGTTTGTTTACGTGCCCGAGGGCGTGCGCTGCCCGATGGAATTGTCGACCTATTTCCGCATCAATGCCGAAAACACCGGCCAGTTCGAACGCACGCTGATCGTGTGTGATCGTGGAGCCTATGTCTCCTATCTCGAAGGCTGCACCGCGCCGATGCGCGATGAAAACCAGCTTCACGCCGCCGTGGTCGAACTGGTCGCGCTGGATGATGCCGAGATCAAGTACAGCACCGTTCAGAACTGGTATCCCGGCGATGCCAATGGCAAGGGCGGCATCTATAACTTCGTGACCAAACGCGCGCTGTGTCAGGGCAAGCGGTCCAAGGTATCGTGGACGCAGGTGGAAACCGGATCGGCCATCACCTGGAAATACCCTTCGTGTGTTCTGAACGGCGAGGACAGCGTGGGCGAGTTCTACTCGGTCGCCGTCACCAACAATTATCAGCAGGCCGACACCGGCACCAAGATGATCCACAACGGCAAGGGGTCGCGTTCGACCATCGTGTCCAAGGGCATCAGCGCGGGCCACAGCCAGAACACCTATCGCGGGCTGGTCCGCGTCGGCGCCAATGCCGAGGGCGTGCGCAATTTCACCCAGTGCGACAGCCTCCTGCTGGGCAAGACCTGCGGCGCGCATACCGTGCCCTATATCGAGGTGCGCAACCCCACCGCCACCATCGAGCATGAGGCGACCACGTCGAAGATTTCCGACGATCAGCTCTTCTACGCCATGCAGCGCGGGCTGGACACGGAAAGCGCGGTGGCCCTGATCGTCAACGGTTTCGCCAAGGAGGTCTTGCAGCAACTGCCGATGGAATTTGCGGTGGAAGCGCAGAAGCTCTTGGGCATCAGCCTTGAGGGGAGCGTGGGGTGAAGGTCATTTACCGCATCACCTACCCGAACGGCAAAATCTACATCGGGCAAGATGTAACCGACAGTATTAACTACTTCGGTAGTGCATCAAGTGATCTCATCGCTGCTGATTTCGCCCGTGAGGACCGCATGAGTTTTACGATTACCCGCGATATTTTGTGGGAATCTGAAAGCGCAAGCAAAGCTGAAGTCGATGAAATGGAACGTAGGGCTATCGTTGAATTCCGGTCCAATGACCCCACCGTTGGTTACAATCGCTGGCCCAAGTTTCGAGGTGAGGCCATGCCCGCAGACGCTCAGGACAACAAAGTATGCTGACCATTGAAAACCTCCACGCCTCCGTCGCGGACAAGCCGATCCTCAAGGGTCTCAACCTCACCATCAACGCGGGCGAGGTGCACGCGATCATGGGGCCGAATGGCGCGGGCAAATCGACCACCGGCTATGTGCTGGGCGGGCGTCCGGGCTATGAAGTGACCGAAGGCTCGGCCACGTTCAACGGGCAGGATCTCTTCGCGCTCGATCCGCATGAACGCGCGGCTTCGGGCCTGTTTCTGGGTTTCCAGTATCCGGTCGAAATCCCCGGCGTGTCGAACCTGCAATTCCTGCGCGAGGCTTTGAACAGCCAGCGCAAGTTCCATGACCTGCCCCCGCTGTCGGGTGGCGAGTTCCTCAAGCTGGCCAAGGAAAAGGCTGGCTTGCTCAAGATGGACATGGAAATGATGAAGCGCCCGGTCAACGTGGGCTTTTCGGGCGGCGAGAAGAAGCGCGCCGAAATGGTCCAGATGGGCATCCTCGACCCCAAGCTGGCGATTCTGGACGAGACGGACTCCGGCCTCGACATTGACGCGCTGCGCATCTGCGGCGAGGGCATCAACGCCATCATGCGCAAGCCTGACAAGGCCGTGCTGCTGATCACCCATTATCAGCGCCTGCTCGATTATGTGAAGCCCGACTTCGTGCATGTTCTGGCCGGGGGCCGCATCATCAAGACCGGCGGGCCGGAACTGGCGCTCGAACTCGAAGAAGGCGGCTACGAAGGCGTCGTGGCATGAGCACTCTGCCCACCAGAAAGGCGGAGGATTGGCGCTATGCCGATCTGGCCGCGCTGGAAAAGCTCTGGCCCCTGCCCGCGGCGGAAAAGGTCACCGTGGCGGCGGGCGAGAGCTTTGCCCGCGCCATCGTCAACAAGGGCGGCGTGGTGCAACTAAACCTGGTGCTGGAGGCCGGAGCGCAGGCGGCGGTCCATGTGCTCAACACCGCCAATGCCTATGCCCGCATCGAAATCGAAGTGACCT
This sequence comes from Novosphingobium sp. Sphag1I, assembly GCF_056279125.1. Classification (NCBI taxonomy): domain Bacteria; kingdom Pseudomonadati; phylum Pseudomonadota; class Alphaproteobacteria; order Sphingomonadales; family Sphingomonadaceae; genus Novosphingobium; species Novosphingobium sp. Sphag1I. The sequence continues at coordinate 187,316 of NZ_JBWBQS010000011.1, forward strand.
TGCATGAAGGCGCCGATTTCAAACTGGGCGGCGTGCAATTGAGCAGCGGCGACCAGACCGCCGAAATCGTTACCACCGTCCGCCACATCGAACCCAACGCGACCAGCCATCAGATGATCCGCTCCGTCGCGGGCGGCACATCGACGGCCAGCGTTCTGGGCAAGGTCTATGTGGCGCAGGGCGCGGATGGCACCGATGGCGAACAATCGGTGCGCGCGATGCTGCTGGACCGCACGGCGCAGGCCAATGCGCGGCCCGAGCTGGAAATCTATGCCGATGACGTCAAATGCGCCCATGGCTGCGCGATTGGCGAATTGGACGCCAACGGGTTGTTCTATCTGGCCGCGCGCGGGATCGAACCGGCCCGCGCCAAGGCGCTGATGCTGCAGGCCTTTATCGCCGAAGCCTTTGACGGGGCGGGCGAAGAAGACCATCTGATCGCGCAGGCACAGGCCGCTTTGGAGGCTTTGCTGTGAGCGTGGAAACCCTCACCCTTGATCTGGCGAAAATCCGCGGCGATTTTCCGGGGTTGGCAGGTGGCTGGCACTATCTGGACAGCGGCGCCACCGCGCAAAAGCCGCAATCCGTGATCGACGCCACCGTCAACGCCATGGGCCGCGACTATGCCACCGTCCATCGCGGCGTTTACGCCCGCAGCGCCAATATGACGCTGGCCTATGAAGAGGCCCGCCGCAAAGTGGCCGGTTTCATCGGCGGGCGTGAGGACGAGATCGTGTTCACCCGCGGCGCGACCGAGGCGATCAACCTTGTCGCGCAAAGCTGGGGTGGAGCGCATTTGCGCGCCGGAGATCGCATCCTGATCTCAACGCTAGAGCATCATTCGAACATCGTGCCCTGGCAATTGCTGCGCGACCGGGTGGGGGTCGAAATCGACGTTTGCCCGCTGACCGATGATGGCCGGATCGATCTGGACGCCGCCGCGCGTATCCTGACGCCTGCGCACAAGCTGGTCGCGCTGGCCCATGTGTCCAATGTGCTGGGCAGCGTGCTTCACGTGGAACAGGCCGTGGCTCTGGCCCATGGCGTGGGTGCGAAAATCCTGATTGATGGGTGTCAGGCCGTGCCGCGCCTGCCCGTCGATGTGGCGGAGCTGGGCGTCGATTTCTACGCTTTTTCCGCGCATAAACTCTATGGCCCGACCGGCATCGGCGCGCTCTGGGCGCGGGCGGAAATCCTCGATTCCATGCCCCCGTGGCAGGGCGGCGGATCGATGATCGACCGCGTGACCTTTGAAAAAACCACATGGGCCCCCGCCCCCACGCGCTTTGAGGCCGGCACCCCCGCCATAATCGAGGCCATCGGCTTTGCCGCCGCCGTCGATTATGTGCAGAGCATCGGCCTGCCCGCCATTCATGCGCATGAGGCCGGATTGGTCAAAACCCTGCGCGGCGCGCTCTCGGCGATGAATGACGTCACCGTGTTCGGCCCAGAGGACAGCGCCGGGATCGTCAGCTTTGCCATCGACGGGGTTCACCCGCATGACCTTGGCACGATTCTGGACGAGGCCAATGTGGCGATCCGCGCCGGGCACCATTGCGCCCAGCCTTTGATGGACCACCTTGGCGTGCCCGCCACCGCGCGCGCCAGCTTTGGCCTGTATAGCGACGAAAGCGATATTGCCGCGCTGATCGCCGGCATTGAACGCACGAAGAGGATCTTCGGCTGATGACTGACACGACTTCCGATGACACCCCCCGCTTCACCGTGGAGGAAGTGAATGACGCCCCCACCCCGCCGCGCGCGCGGGTGGACATTGCCGCCGCCCCTGCTCTTGGCGCCGATGGCGAGATCGAAAAGATCGCCGACAAGGTTGCGCGCAAGGCCGATTACCTCGAAGGTTTCCTTTCGCAACAGCCCACGGGCCTGACCCCGCACGAACCGGGCGGCGAGCTGTATGAGGGCGTGATCAACGCGCTCAAAGAGATTTTCGACCCGGAAATCCCGGTCAATATTTACGAACTGGGCCTGATCTATGGCGTGGAAATCACGCCCGAAGGCTCGGCCAGCATCACCATGACGCTGACCACGCCGCATTGCCCGGTGGCCGAATCGATGCCGGGTGAGGTCGAACTCCGCGTCTCGGCGGTTCCGGGCATTCGCGACGCCGATGTTCAGCTTGTCTGGGATCCGCCATGGGACCCGGCCAAGATGAGCGATGAAGCCCGCCTCGAATTGGGGATGCTGTAAAATGACCGTGACCACGCGCAAGCCCCGCCCCGCCGCCGTCCTGCTGACGCCCAATGCCGAGGCGCGCGTGGCCAAGTTGATGAGCGAAGCGCCCGAAGGCGCCATCGGCGTCAAGCTGTCCACCCCGCGCCGGGGCTGTTCGGGTCTGGCCTATTCGGTCGATTACATCGACGCGGCCAGCCCGCTGGATGAAAAGATCGAGACGCCCGGCGGCCTGTTCTTCATCGACAGCGCCAGCGTGCTGTACCTGATCGGCAGCACGATGGATTGGGTGGAGGATGATTTCACCGCCGGTTTCGTGTTCAACAACCCCAATGCCAAGGGCACCTGCGGCTGCGGCGAAAGCTTTACGGTTTAAGATTTGCGGTGACACATCCGTGTCGCGGATTCTTTGATGAGTTGACAAATCGCCTCCGCGATTTGTCTGCGCCGCAAGCTTCAGGCGGACGCCTGAAGCGCACCCAACCAAAATCCGGAGGCCCCCTCATGGGCCTCCGGGGCATTTCAAGCCATTCTCGCCTCCTGCATCTGCAGATATTGCATCAAGCGCTGGGGCACGCGCTGGGCCTTGACGCAGCAACGGCGCAACAGGTTAAGCGCGGCGGGCGAATTGACCTCGCCATCCTCGTCGATCCGGTCGATCAACCATATGGCCTTGGCATCGTCGACGACGCCTTCAGGCGCGCGCTGTTCCACCAGCCAGTGGGAAAGCGTTTCACCAATAAAACTCACCCATTCCGGTGATGGTGAACGAAGATGCGCATTAATAGCCAGCAGCGCTTCGGCATCATCCGGGTTCAGTCGGGCCGGATTGTTGGCGGGCAGATCGCTAATCGAGTTCGGCATTTGGTGCATTCCTTTCGGTTTGCGCCCCCGTCGGTATCCCCTTGGACCGAAATGACGAATCGTGCCTTGCCGCCAAATGAACCAGATTGTCAGACGCGATGAAGCGTTATTTGGAAATGCGCACTTCGTTTGTTCACAAATGTCGCGTTTTATATCAAAGTGTTCATTTCCGGCGCAGCGCCGCCACACAGGCCGCCCGGTCCACATCGCGCGCATCGGTGCTGCGCCGCGCATCGACATAGGTGGCGCGCACTTCCCCCCCTGTCCCCTGCGGATAAAGGTAAACGTCCAGAACGCAGGCGGGGCCGACAAATTGCAGCTTGCGCGCATCGCCTTCCACGACATCCAGCCGCGGCGGGCCGAACAAACGGCTCAGATCCGCCGAGCGGGCGCCAATCACCCCTTCCAGCCCAGGCGCGGCATGGATCACCGCATTGGGCACCGGTTGACGGCGCGGCGCCACCGGCACAGCCGCCCGCCCGGATGGCCGCGCCGATGGACGTGGCGTGCTGGCCACCGGCCCTTGTTCACCGCAAGCGGCGATAAGCGGGAGCAACAGGATCGGCAGGGCAAAGGACAAGCGCATGGCGGCATGCTCTTGCCCCGCGCATGGGGCCTGTCAATGCCACATGCGGCCAAACCGCTTGTCGCCCCGCCGCGCCGCCGCTAGGGCAAGGGCAACCAACCACAGCAGGAAGCATTGCACACCCATGTCCCAGCCCAGCATCGATGTCATCGCCATCGGTAACGCCATCGTCGACGTTCTGGCCCCCGCGTCCGAGGATCAGATCACGGCCCTGGGGCTGGCCAAGGGCGGCATGACATTGGTGGACCCGGACCGGGCGCGTGAACTTTACGCCGCCATGGGCCCCGCACGCGAGATTTCGGGCGGCAGCGCGGCCAACACGCTGGCGGGTCTGGCCCAGCTTGGCGCCAAATGCTCCTTTATCGGGCAAGTCGCCGATGATCAGTTCGGCAATGTCTTTGCCCATGACATCCGCGCGGGCGGCATTGGTTTCGACACGCCGGTCCGCAATGGCGAACCCGCCACCGCGCAATGCCTGATCTTTGTCACCCCCGATGGTCAGCGCACGATGAACACCTTCCTTGGCGCCAGCCAGTTCCTGCCCGCCGACGCTCTGGACGAGGCAGTGATCGCCGATTCGCGCGTGCTTTATCTCGAAGGCTATCTGTGGGACCCCGAAGAACCCCGCCGCGCCATGCGCCGCGCCATTGCCGCCGCACGCGGCGCGGGTCGCGAAGTGGCCTTCACCATGTCGGACGCCTTTGTCATTGCCCGCCACGGCGATGATTTCCGCGCGCTGATCGCCGAGGGTCAGATCGACATCCTGTTCGCCAATGAACACGAATTGGCCGCGCTGACGGGGCTGGAGGATTTCCACGAAGGTCTGGACCAGCTTGCCGCCAAGGTGCCCTGTGTCGTCGTCACCCGCAGCGAAAAGGGCGCCCATGCCGTCCGTCGCGGCGAAACCGCCCATGTCCCGGCCCAGCCCATCGAGGCCGTGGTCGACACCACCGGCGCGGGCGATCTGTTTGCCGCCGGTTTCCTGTTCGGCCATGTGCGCGGCATGGATCTGGAAAAGTGCCTGACGCTGGGCGCGATTTGCGCGGCCGAGGTGATCTCGCACTATGGCGCGCGTCCCGAAGCCGACCTCAAGGCGCTGACGGCCTCGGTCATCGGGTGACCCGTTGGAGCGTTTTCCGATCATTCGGGATCGGAAAACGCGACTAGCCCGCGCGGCGCTTGAGCGTCGCTTTTCCGTTCGCGTCAGCTTGAACGGAAATCGCTCTAAGGCCGTAAAACCGCCCGTTTCAAAAAATCTGAAAAAAATTTCGCCCCCGGCCTTAAAAAGGTCCGGGGGTTTTCGTTCTGTCGTATGCGCGCCAAAGAACATGCGTTTACCGGGGCGGGGCAAGCCCGGTGATGTTGGTTGACGCGCAAAGAACCGGTCAGAGGCAATCTGGCCGAAACAGGATGTCAACTAACAGGAACAGGACCCATGACCGCAGGAGTATCGCCCGTCTCTCCGGTAGTACACGGCACCCCGGCCAGCCGGACGGCTTATGAAGCAACGCCGTTGACCCCGGCGATCGAAAAAGCGACCGCCATGACCAAGGCTGACCCGCCCAGCGTTCTGGACCCCAGCCAGACCGAGCCACGTCAGCCCAATGACGGGTTCAGCGGTTTCAGCACCTACGCCTGAGGCGCAGCCACAAGTATTTCCCAGCCCCCATTTCCCAAAATCCAGAGGATAGCCCCCATGACGATGAGCATTTCCAGCCCCGCCGCCCCGGCCGTCGCGGCCAATAGCGCAGCACAGGCCGCCATGGCCGCCGCATCGGCCGCCATGGCCACCGGCATGGCCAATGGCGGTTCGGGCGGCAGCGCCCCCGTGCCGCCCCCCAGCGGCCCGGCCGGCGCGTCCTTTACCGCCTATGCGTAAGGGTCATTGAACGCAGATCATTCTGCTTCGCGTGCGACCTCGCGCCAGCCGATATCCCGACGGCAAAACAGTCCCGGCGCGGTGATCGCACCGACAGCGGCGTAGGCTTCGGCCTGCGCCGCTGTTACGTTGTGGCCCCGGCCCGTCACGTTCAACACGCGCCCGCCCGCCGAAACCAGCGCGCCGTCCTTGATCGCGGTGCCGGCATGGAAAACCTTGGCGCCGTTGGCCTGGGCCGCATCGATCCCGGCAATCGGGCAATCCTTGGCCGGCGTACCGGGATAGCCATCGGCGGCCATCACCACGGTCAGCGCGGTATCATCGGAAAATTGCGGCGCGGCAATGCTGCCCAAACGATCCGTGGCGCAGGCATAGAGCAATTCGCCCAGATCGCTGGTCAGACGGGTCATGATGACCTGACATTCGGGATCGCCGAAACGGGCGTTATATTCGATCAGCTTGGGCCCTTCACGCGTCAGCATCAGGCCCGCAAACAGCACGCCCGAATAGGGCATCCCTTCATCGGCCAGCGTCTTGACCGTGGGGGCGATGATACGGGTCATCACCTCGGCCTGAAGTTCGGCGGTCAAAACCGATGCGGGCGAATAGGCGCCCATGCCGCCGGTGTTGGGGCCGGTGTCGCCATCGCCCACACGCTTGTGATCCTGCGCCGAGGCAAAAGGCACGATGGTCGCGCCATCGGTCAGCGCGAAGAAGGAGGCTTCCTCGCCCTCCATGAATTCCTCGATCACGGCTTCGGCCCCATTTTCATCAACAGGGCCGAAACGGCCCGCGAAAATGTCGCGCACGGCTTCCTGCGCCTCGTCCATGGTCATGGCCACGGTCACGCCCTTGCCCGCGGCCAGACCGTCGGCCTTGACCACCACAGGCGCGCCGAACTGATCCAGCACGGCCAGCGCCTGTTCCAGCGAGGTCACGCGTTGATAGCCCGCGGTCGGGATATTGGCCCGCGCGCACAGATCCTTGGTGAAGCCCTTCGACCCTTCAAGCTGCGCGGGCAGCTTGTTCGGACCGAACACTGGCACGCCCGCCCCGCGCAACGCATCGCCCAGCCCGTCGACCAGCGGCGCTTCGGGGCCGACCACGACGAAACCGATCTGATATTCATCGCAAAAGGCCAGAACCGCGCCATGATCGGTCACGTCCAGCGTCACCAGTTGCGCATGCTCGGCAATGCCCGGATTGCCGGGGGCGGCAAAAAGCTTTCCACCGTTTGCCAGAACCGAGGATTGCGATAGACGCCACGCCAGAGCATGTTCGCGCCCGCCCGAACCCAGCAAAAGGATATTCATGCCTGCCTCTTTCGATTCCGATGATGATCTCTCCGGCGCGCTCGTAGCGAAAGCGACGCGCGGCGACAACGCAGAACCCCTCTCGATCACCGAGATTTCTGCGCTGTTGAAGCGGACGGTCGAGGATCGCTTCTCTTTTGTGCGCATCCGGGGCGAATTGTCGGGGGTGAAACGCGCCGCGTCGGGCCATTTGTACCTGTCGTTAAAGGACGAGGGCGCAAGGCTGGACGGCGTGATGTGGAAGGGCAATGTCGCCCGGCTGGGTTTCCGGCCCGAAGACGGGGTCGAGGTTGTCGCCACGGGCAAGCTGACCACCTATCCGGGGCGATCCAATTATCAGATCGTCATCGACAAGATGGAGATCGCGGGTGAAGGCGCGCTGCTGGCCTTGCTGGAAAAGACCAAGGCGCGGCTGGAGGCCGAAGGGCTGTTTGATCCACGCCGCAAGCGCCGGTTGCCGTTTTTGCCCGGCGTGATCGGGGTGGTGACTTCGCCGACGGGGGCGGTGATCCGGGATATTCTCCACCGTCTGGCCGACCGTTTTCCCTCCCGCGTGATTCTCTGGCCGGTGCTGGTGCAGGGGCAAGGCGCCGCCGAACAGGTGGCCAATGCGGTGCGCGGTTTTTCCGAAATGGCGCCCGATGGGCCGATCCCGCGCCCCGATGTGCTGATCGTCGGGCGCGGGGGCGGGTCGATCGAGGATCTGTGGTCGTTTAACGAGGAAATCGTGGTCCGCGCGATTGCGCAATGTTCGATCCCCGTGATCAGCGCGGTCGGCCATGAAACCGACACGACTCTGGCCGATTTTGCCGCCGATATGCGCGCCCCCACCCCCACCGCCGCCGCCGAAATGGCCGTGCCGGTACGCGAGGAATTGCGCGCCTTTGTCGGCGACCTGGGCCTGCGTTCGCGCCGCGCGGTGGTGCGCCCGGTGGTGCTGGGCCGCGAAAGGCTGGAGGCCCGTGCCCAGCGTTTGCCCACGCCCGAGGAACTGATCGCGGCCAAGGCGCAGGCGCTGGATGAAACCAGCGAGCGTTTGCGTCGCGCCCTTGGCAATGTCGCCCAGCGCGCGGGCATGCGCCTGCAACGCGCCGCAGGGCCTTTGACGCCGGGGCTGCTGCAATCCCGCCTGCGCCATGCCGAAGCGCGGCTTTCGGCGCAAAGGTTGAACCCCGCCCTGTTGGCCCAGCGGCTGCGCCATGACCGGCAAAGGCTGGACGGGGTGACGCGTATCATGGCCAGCCTCAATCCCGACAATGTGCTGGCGCGCGGCTATGTCCGGGTGACGGCATCGGATGGGCGCACGCTGACCAATCGCGAGGCGGCCATGGGCGAATCCAGCCTGACGCTGCATTTCCGTGACGGCGTGATGGATGTGACCCCCGGCCACACTCCCGCCCCCCGCGAGGCCGAACCCGCCGCGCCCAAACGCCCCGCCCCTGCGCCCCGCGCCAAAACCACCCCGCCCGCGCAGGATGATTTGTTCGGCTGATCATGCTATAGAAGGCCCATGTTGATGAATTCTCCCGATCGCGCGGCGGTGCTGCGCTATGAACCCAATGGCTTCACCATGCTGACCCGCGGCAACCACGTCGTTTGCGCCGTTTCGGGCGAGGCGATCCCGCTTGAATCCCTGCGCTATTGGAGCGTGGAGCATCAGGAAGCCTATGCCACGCCGGAATTGGCGACAAAGCGCCTTTTGGGTCGATGATTTCGCGCCGCGCGGTGCTGGGCGGGCTGGCGGCTGTGCCGGTGGCGGCCCATGGGTTTTCGCTCGACGTTGGGCCGATCACCTTTCCGCGCGGCGAAACGACGCAAGGCGGCTGGGCGCAGGGACAGGCACCCAAAGGGTGGCAGGTGGCGCTGGATGGCGCGCCTTTGACCACCGATCCCATGGGGCGCTTTCTGGTTGCCTTTGACCGGGATGCGGCGCCCGTGGCGAAATTGACCGCATCGGCGCCGGGGGGAACGCAAGCCGTTCTGGGGCTGGATATTTCTCCGCGCGCGTGGCGGCTGGAGAATATCAACGCCCCCTTTCGCCCGCCCGCCATGCCGGAGGGCGAATATGCCCGCATCCGCGCCGAAGAAGTCGCAAGGATCGACGCCGCCCGTCACGCCGATGCGACATCGGATGGCTGGCGACAAACCTTCATCTGGCCGATCAAGGGGCGGATTTCGGGCCTTTTCGGCTCTCAACGCATCTATCGCGGCACGCCCGGTTCCTATCACACCGGCAGCGATGTCGCGATGCCCACCGGCACGCCCTATCTGGCCCCGGCCGATGGGGTTGTGGTGCTCGCCGCGTCATCGCCCTTCACGCTGGAGGGGCATTTGCTGATGATCGACCACGGCATGGGGCTGGTCAGCGCCTTTCTCCATTCCTCCGAACTGCTGGTCCGCGAAGGCGATAGGGTCAGCCAGACCCAGCCCATCGGCAAGGTGGGGATGACAGGCCGCGCCACAGGGCCGCATCTGCATTGGGGCATGCGCTGGCGCGAGGCGCGGTTGGACCCGATGTTGTTTGCCGGACCTATGGTTTGAACCAGTGGTCGAGGAACAGGCCCATCGGGCGCGGGGTCAGGCCCAGTTCCGCAAAGCCCTTTGCCCCATCGGCCGCCACGCTGCCGGCTTTCAACAGCGCGATCTGATCGGCCGAAATCGGCGTTCCGGGCAATGCGGCAAAGATCCGCGACGCCGGATCGGGCATGGGCAAGAGGTGGATCTTCCTGCCCAATGCCTTGGCGATGCGTTGGTTGAGTTCCAGCATCGAGAGGACCTCTGGCCCGCCCAATTCATAGGTTTGCCCGCCATGGCGCGCCGGATCGGACAGACAGGCCGCAATCGCCAAGGCCACATCATCAACCAGCACCGGTTGCAACAGGCCATCGGGCACAAAGACCGGCAGGATCGCGGGCAAAGGCAAGCCCGCCACCATTCGCATCAACCGTGCGAACATGTTGAGGAAATTGTCATCCTGCCCAAAAATTACGCTGGGCCGCAGGATTGTCGCGCCGGGAAAACCTTTGAACGCGGCCACCTCGCCCGCCGCCTTGCTGCTGGCATAGGGGACGGGGGATGACGCATCCGCGCCAATTGCCGAAACATGGACAAAGGCGCCCGCTCCGGCCTCCTTTGCCGCGCGGGCCAGCTTTTCAAGGCCGCTGCCCTGCACCGCGTCCAGAGGGCCGGAAAACAGGCCCACCAGATTGACCACCGCGTCGGCCCCCGACAGCGCCCGCACCACGCTTTGCCCATCGCGCAGGTCCGCGCGGGCGAATTCGACCTGTCCGGGATCGCCCTGTCCGCGAATCGCCCATGCCTTTTCCGGGTGGCGCGATACGATTCGCAAACGCGCCCCCGCCCGCAACAGCGCATGGGCCAGATGCCCCCCGACAAAACCGCCCCCGCCCGTGACCACCACCAGAGCATCGCGCAGAACATCGCTCATCGCCGCTTCTCCCAAGGAAATGTGCAGGTTCAAGATGGTGCGAACCGCCCCCCGCCGCAATCAGGGCAAAAGGGCAAAAAGGGGGCGATCAAAAAAACTTTTCAGTTTCGCGAAAAAAATCTCCTTTTTGCGTTGACAGGATTCGAAGGTGCGCTTAGAGGCGCGGTCCTACCCGGCGCGGGCAGCAACCGAAAGGAAGCTAAGCCTCGGTGCCAAAAAGCAAATGTGCCCAGGTGGCGGAATTGGTAGACGCACTAGCTTCAGGTGCTAGCGCTCGCAAGGGCGTGGAGGTTCGAGTCCTCTCCTGGGCACCATTTGCACTCCCGGCCAGCGGCCGGGAGGATCGACAAACCCCCGAAAATCTGCGATTTTTGAGCCTCACCACTCCCGGGGCGTGTCAGGCTATTTCAGGCAGTCCGGGGCCATGTGGTGCCATGAGGGGGGCCAGATGGCACCACCCTGAATCTGATGGCACCATGGCCCTCTGATTGCCCGGTCAGGCAGTTCCCGCACCAGCCGAGGAGCTTTGCCGTGGCGCTCAAGGAACTCCAGATCCGCAACCTTCGCCCTGCGGACAAGACCTATCAATGCACCGATGACCGGGGCCTCTACCTCGAAATCAATCCCAATGGATCGAAGTTGTGGCGTTACAAGTATCGCCATATGGGCAAGCAGAAGCGTCTGGCGCTGGGACGCTATCCCGAGGTAGGCCTTGCCGACGCGAGGCGCAGACGCGACGATGCCAGACGGAAACTGGAGGCCGGAAGCGATCCGCTGGCTGAGCGCAAGCATGACAAGCTGGTAGCGGCGTTCAAGGCGGCCAACAGCTTCGGCGATATTGCCAAAGAGTATATCGACAAGATGGTGGCAGAGGGTCGCGCGGATACGACGACCACCAAGGCCAACTGGCTGCTGGAGCAACTGGAGCCGATTGCGGACCGCCCGCTGGCAGAATTGAAGCCGCTCGAAGTGCTGGGTGCGCTCAAGCGACTTGAGGCCAAGGGCAAGCACGAAACCGCGCGGCGCTGCCGATCCTTTGCCAGTCGCGTTTTTCGCTATGCGGTCGCAACGGGGCGCGGGGAAACCGACCCGACATCGATTCTTCGCGGCGCGCTTATAACGCCTAAAGCGAAGCATCACGCGGCCATTCTGGAGCCGGTGCAGGTAGGCGAACTGTTGCGCGCCATTGACGCTTATTCCGGCCATACCGTCACCCGGATTGCGATGCAGATTGCCCCGCATGTGATGGCGCGTCCGGGTGAATTGCGACTGGCCGAATGGTCGGAATTCGATCTGGAAGAAGCTGTCTGGAAAGTTCCTGCCGAGCGGATGAAGATGCGTCTGCCGCATGAAGTTCCTCTGTCCCGGCAGGTGATCGCCTATCTGGCGGAACTCCTTCCGTTGACGGGGCCAACGGGCTTTGTCTTTCCCGCCTTCCACACTTCGCGGCGCCCCCTGAGTGAGAATACGATCAATCAGGCTTTCCGCCGAATGGGCTATGGGCCGGGTGAAGTGACGCCGCATGGATTGCGCACCACGGCCTCCACGCTGCTCAATGAAAGCGGGAAGTGGAATCCCGATGCCATCGAACGCTCGCTGGCACATGCGGACCCAAACACGATTCGCGGGATCTATAACCGGGGCCGCTACTGGGATGAACGCGTGAAAATGCACCAGTGGTGGAGCGATCATCTCGACCAATTGCGGGCTTCGAAAAAGAGCAAGCCTTCCCAGTCAGAGAAGGCTTGCGCGTGAAGAAGGCAATCGATTCTAGGTTGTTTTCGCATGACCTGCTGGTTCGCCTGAGCCGCTCATGCGAATTACCCGGAGGCAGGCTATGACAGCCTCAGGACTCCCTTATCCGGGCATTGCCTGCTCGCCAGCCCGCCGGATCATGGATCCATTGGTTGATAGCCGACTCATACCAGCCGGTGCCGCGCGTGCTGATCGGCACCTGCCGGGGGAAGCTGCCGTCCGCGACCTTGCGATAGACGGTCGAACGCGACAGCCCGGTGCGGGCAAGAACGGTTTTCAAACGGATGATGCGTTCGTGGCTGGTCATTGGACAGATCCCTTTGGCAAGGTCTGCCCGCCGCAGGCCGGGAACAGTATGGGGAAGTCGCAGGAACGACGCGCGTGGGACGCGGCACTATCGCGAAGAATCGCGACTGTAATGCGCTGCGATTCTCGGCCAAGCCACTGACGCAGCAGACCCGATAAGAGGAGATCGGCTACACGCGCAGGTCGCATCAAAGCGGTATGCAGCAAGCTGTCAGGACGGAAATTCATTCTGGACATGGCAAAAGCTTCCTTATGGAGAAACCTTCGCCGGGGTCATGAAGCGCTGTTGAAGATACAGGTGCATGGCCTTCATTTCAAGCTCAGCATCCCGGCCCATTGCGCGATCTCGGGGCGGGCAGCACGTCCGGAGAGGTCGATCATTCCGGGGGGTGCATTCCCTTTCTCAACCGAACGCCTGCCATGCCGGGTGGTACATGTATTACGGGAAAGAACGGCTTTCTTTCAGCTTGTTGGCACCATGCACCCAGAGGCTTGTGTGCACTGTACAACACGGCACCGAAAATCTGTCCCACGCGTATCACAGCCTCAAAATACTGATTTTCATGCTGAAATTGGCAGCAGCACCCGTGCGTAGGGTCCATTACACTTACGCCCGCTTTGGGCGTGCGTCCGACCTCCCGCATGGGCCTGTCCCATGCGCCCGCAAAGAACTTTCGGGGGTGGGCAAATCACTGGCTTTATGGAATGATTCGTCAATGGCAGGGGCGGCGCCTTCGGGTGGCTTTGGCGGAGCGAAGCCGATGACAAAGGCCCTTTGGGTAAATCCCCGCGTGTCCTGGGGATTGGAAGGCCACGCTGGAGCGAGGCCCCCTTTTTGCCGCTGGCCAATTCAGTTGCGTGGGCCATGCAAGATGTTGTTAGGATGAGGTGATGAAGACCGATCTCGATCATCTGCCGGCCCACAAGCAGCGCGAACTCGAGCGCGTGGTGCAACTGCTGTTCGAGGAATTCGACGGCGCGCATGTGGAGGCGACCGGCAGGCGCAGGACGGGGAAGATCGTCAAGATTCTTTTGTATGGTAGTCATGCGCGCGGCGGCTGGGTGGATGAACCTCATACCGCCAAAGGCTATCGTTCCGACTTCGACCTGCTGATCATCGTCAGCCAGAAGGAACTGGCTGACCGGGCCGCCTACTGGACCCGCGCGGACGAAAGGCTGATAGAGGAAATGATCGCCGGGCGGTTGCGGACCCCGGTCAATTTCATCGTCCATTCGCTTCAGCAGGTGAACGACGGTCTCGCCCATGGGCGGTTCTTCTTCATGGACATCGCAAACGAAGGCATCGCGATCTACGAGTCTGATGACCGTGAGTTGGCAAGGCCGATGCCCAGAACACCGCAGGCCAATCTCGATATGGCGCGGGAGTATTTTGAGGAGTGGATGGGGAACGCAGTCGGTTTCTCAGAAAACTTCAAATTCTCTCTGTCGCGGGGAGATTGTAAGCGGGCTGCGTTCCTTCTCCATCAAGCGACGGAGAGCCTCTTCCACGCGGTCCTTCTCGTGAGCACCTTGTATTCGCCACACAATCACAATCTCGCCTTCCTGCGCACCCAGGCCGAGCGGTTGGACCTCCGGCTTGTGGCAGCATGGCCCCGCGAATTGCGCAAGGATCGGGCCCTGTTCGAGAAGCTGAAAGACGCTTACGTCAAAGCGCGCTACTCCAAACATTATCGGATCACCGCCGAGGAACTGGCATGGCTGGGGGAACGGGTCGAGGAACTCGGGCGCATCGTTCACACCATCTGCACGGAACGTCTCGCCGCACTGGAAGCTGCCGTGAAGGGGTGATGGCCTGCTGGCCATCACCCCTTCGATCTGCCCCGCTTTCGCCCCCTACGCCCACGCCACGGGGCGATACGCAGCCTCTCAACACCCTTTCCGCGCCTGCCCTGCTTCCACGCCGGTCGCCTTGCTGTCAGGGCTCCTCCAGCCCCTCGGTAAGCTTGCTCAGGGCCCCCGCCAGAGCACTTTCTACCTCTCGGATGCTCACCCCAAGGCGGAAGGCAATGGCACCATGGCTGAGGCCATCACTGGCTGACAGAAGGTAGGCTGCCCTCTCCACCATCGGCAAAGTGTCCAGCAGGGCGATCAGGCGCTGGCGTTGCCCTGCGGCCCAATCCTGAGGCTGGCTCCGGTGCTGTTGATCGCGCCCCATGGCCTATGCCCTGCCGCTGCGGTAGGGCACATCACCGTTCCGCTTCAAGGACATTTCCGCCCAGGTGAGCGAACCCAGTCGCCGCGCGGTCTGTGTCCATAGGCATAGCGAATGATGGCTGGAGAAATGTTGGTCACGCTCGATCCGCAAACCTAAAGGCAGACGCACAGAGGCCAACTCGTTCAGCGAGAAATAGCCCAGCTCCGGACAGCCGAAACCCAGATCGGCCAACCCGAATAAGGTATCGCCATCCTCGTCCAGTTCGCTCGCCAGCCATGTTGCAGCACCACACGGGTTGAACAGTTTGAGCACAGGCACCGGATCGGGCGCGGGCAGGTTGTCACGCTGCGCCACCCTATGGAGGGCACCATTGACCAGCAGGGCCACGCGGATCTTTTCGGGAAGGAGGATCATGCCGCCACCCTCCCTTCGGTGATGGAGCCTTGCTCCGGCTCAGCAGGCCCCGACTGAAGTGCATCCCTGCTGTCCTTGCTCACCCTGTATTCGGCATGCCTTGCCAGCATCCATTCGGCGGCCTTGCTGGCCTGACTGGCGGCGCGGAAGATGGCACGGTTGTCCTCGCGCAGTACCTCCAGCCATGAACCAAGGTAATCGGCATGGCGCACGGTCGGCACAATGCCCAGCGCCGCACAGAGGAAGGCCGAACCCATTTCCGCGACAAGTTCCTCGCGGGCATAGTCCTTGCTGCCAAAGGGATTGAGGATCTTGCGATCCAGCCGCGAGCCATGGCCGGTGGCATGGCAAAGCTCATGCAGGGCCGTGCGGTAATAATTGATCTGTTCAAAGAAGGCCGGTTGCGGGGGCACCTGCACATAATCGGCAGAGGGCACATAGAAGGCCTTGGCTCCGCCGATGCGGAACGGCACGCCCGAGGCCGTGATGACTTCCTCGGCCAGCGGCACCATCTCACGCTCAGGCAAGGGCGCAGGATCACCAAACAGCTCTTTGCCCTGCCCTTGGCCGTGCCCTTCGCCCAGCCCCTCACATTGCGCCACATTGAAGACGGTAAAGCGCTTGAGGAAAGGAACCGATCTTGCATCCTCGCCGCTTTCCAGCGCGCGCGCCTTCTCGGCCTGCGGGGTGAAACGGTCGGCATAGACCACCGAGACGCCCTTCTCGCCCTTGCGGACAATGCCGCCTGCTTCCAGCGCTTGCCGAAAGGTCAGCCAGCCTTGGGAAGGATAACCGCCTTCGATCACGCTGCCCCAGAGCAACAGCACATTGACGCCGGAATAGGTTCTGCCGGTCAGCGCATTATGCGGCAGCGCGGGATACAGGCCACCCTGCCCCGAACCATCCACCGTCCCCCATGGCTGCACCCACGGAAAGCGCCCCGCCTCAAGCTGGGCGATGATCTTTGCCGTCACTTCATCGTAAAGCGAATTACGGTTCCCGCCGCGCGGCGCTTCACCCTCGCCCGCAACGCAACCTTTGCTTGTCTGACGCATGGTATCCTCCTTGCGCCACCCCAAACCAACATTGGCTTCCCCCGGAGCGTGGGCGGGCGGCACAAGCGCCATTCAGGGCGGGACCACAGGTCCGGGCTGCACCTCCGGCCGCAACAACGTGGAGGAGCCGGGCCGAAGACCCGGCTTGCAGCCCGGACGGGCCCGCCCAAAAGGGCGCGCCGCTCACCCGCGCTCCGAGGGGAAGACCACACAAACGCCGCCGCGCAGCAGCGCGGCGTCAACTGATCTATTTCCCTTTCGGCCCAGTGATCGTTACCGAAGGCCGGAACGGGCGCAGCTTGATCTGGCGGCGGCCCTGGCGCCGTAGAGCACGGTCGCGCCTTCAAAGCGCGAGGGCCTCCATGATCTCCGAGAAACAACTACGTACATAGGTAGCTGATGAGTGTAATGACCCTCTAAGCGCCCGCATGGGGGCGCACGGGAGGCGAACCCTAAGTTTAAATGAGGGGCCTTGGGGCGTACGCCTCCGATAGCGGCCGCCTTGTGGATGCCCATCCGGTGTGGATTTAGGCCCCGGTGCTAGCTCTGGTGTTAGCACTGGTGCGAAGGATCA
>NZ_JBWBQS010000012.1:0-190111 GCF_056279125.1 Novosphingobium sp. Sphag1I
AACAATGTCAAAGATCTACCGACAAAAAATGCGGACAACTCTCCATCCCCAATCTCTCAACCAGGGCTTAAAGCGTCCACTCTTGTCTGTAACCAACCCAGAAGAAGCGCTTCGAAAAGGCCGTTACCGCGTCGGTGAGAGGCCCTCTAAGCGGCTATATCGAGTCGGTCAACAGCGAACTTCATCATTCTGTCATTTTAATCACAAACAATTGTTTTTTATAAAAATTTTATCACACAACGCCCTGTATCCGCCAACATACGCTTTCTTTACCGCATATCCCTATGTTGCATACAGATCAGATTCCCACGCGCGATGCGCAAGGGCGCACAAGGAATAGCAACAGAGAATGAGCCCGCCGGAATCGCCCCGGATCAGCGTCGCCATGAGCATCTATAACGGCGAGCGTTTTCTGGTCCCTGCCATCGAAAGCATTCTGGCGCAGACCTTCGAGGATTTCGAACTACTCGCGCTCGACGATGGCTCGACCGACGCCACGCCGGACATCCTGCGCGACTATGCCCGGCGCGATGCCCGTGTGCGCCCGATTATCCGCGAAAACCGTGGCCTCATCGCCAGCCTCAACCAGATGGTGCAAGAAGCCCGCGCGCCCATCATCGCCCGCATGGACGCCGATGACATATGCCTGCCCGAACGCTTTGAACGACAATATGCCTTCCTGATGGCCAACCCCGCCTTTGCCGTCGTCGGTGCCCAGGCCGATGACATGGACGAGGAAGGCAACCACTCCACCTCCGTCGGTGAAATGCATCCGACCTCCTATGAAGAGTTTCTGGCCACCATCGACACCGGCGCGCATCTGATGTGCCACCCGGTCGCCATGTTCCGGCGCGATGTCGTGCTGGCGGTGGGCGGTTACCACGCCGCGTTTCGTCACTGCGAAGACCTCGACCTCTGGCTCCGTCTGGCCTCGGTCACCAAATTGTGCAGCCTGCCCGACACGCTGATCCACTATCGCCACTATGCCGGACAGGTTTCCAGCCGCCACGCCACCGAACAACAGACCGGCGCCGCCATCGCCCGCATTGCATATCATGAAAGGCTGGCCGGGCGCCCAGACCCCACCGAACACCTCGACCGCCTTCCCCCGATCGATGGCCTCGACATGCTCTTTGGCCGCGAAGGCATCTCGCGTCAGGTGCGCGAAAAGGTCGCGCTGGGCCTGCGCTATTCCAAGGCGGGCATGCGCGATAGCGGCTTTGACCTGCTGCTGCGCCATGTGGCCGATGGGGGAAATCGCGATGGACTGTGGCGCACCGTCGCCCGCCTCGTCCGCTTTGGCGAACCGGTGCGCGCCCTGCGCCTTGCGGCCGCTCTGGCCACGACATAGGGAAACTACGCCCCCCATTCTTTCTGGTAAAGCCACCGGCACAGGCGTATAACTCATACATGTGACGGCAATAAGCCGCACAAGCAGGAGAGAATGGCCATGGCACTTACCGCCATCGCCCTGGCCCTTGCGCTGGCCAGCACCAGCGCGGAGGGTGCAGGCGCAATAGACTTGCCGGCAACCAGCGTCGCAACCGGCCCCACCCAAACCATCGCCACCAAGACCGATGCCTATAATCGCATGACGGTGCCTGTGACCGTGCGCGAACACGGCCCGTTTCACTTCATGGTCGACACCGGCGCGCAACGGACCGTCCTGTCCGATGTCGTTGCATCGCGATTGGGCGTGACCGGCACCGAACAGGCCCAGGTGACCGGCGTTGCCGGGACGCGAAAGGTCGATGTCGTCAATGTCGACCGCCTGAAACTGGGCCGACGCAGTTGGGAGGGCAAGCAACTGCCCGTCCTGCTGGCCGATGATGTGGGCGCCGATGGCATCATCGGTCTCGACGGTTTGCAGGGGCAACGCGTTCTGATCGACTTTCGCCGCAACGAGGTTACGCTGGTCGACAGGATCAGCAAAAATCCCGAGGCGGACGGATTTGAAATCGTGGTCGAGGCGAAAAAGCATCATGGCGAACTGGTGATGACCAATGCCATGATCGATGGTGTGCGGGTTGATGTGGTGATCGACACCGGATCAGACATCAGCGTGGGCAACCGCGCCTTGCAACGCGCCTTGGGCCTTCGCATCCATGACCGCACCGAATTGCAAAGCGTGACCGGCCAAAGCATCACCGCCGACATTGCCACGGCCCAGCATTTCGCCATCGACGGTTTCAAGGTCACCGGCATGCCGATTGCCTTTACCGATTCGCCCACATTCAGCCTTCTGGGACTGGACCGGCGACCGGCGATCCTGTTGGGCATGCCCACCTTGCGCCTGTTCGACCGGGTCGCCATCGATTTTGTCAGCAAGCGGGTGCTGTTCGACATGCCATCAGCCATCGCCATGGGATCTTAGAGCCAAGTGCATAGACCTTATGTGGGGACGAGGATTGGCGTTTGCCCTCTTCATCCCTACATAGGCGGCAATGCCTCCTGATCATTCCACCTCGACCGCCCCTGCCGACAAGACGCCGCGCCATGATGGCTGGCAAACCTTGCGCCGCTTCCTACCCTATCTGTGGCCCAGCGACCGGCGTGACCTGCGCATGCGGATTGTCGCGGCGGTGGTCTTTATTCTGGCCTCGACCGCCACACAGATGGCGCTGCCCTATTTCCTGAAATGGGCGATCGACGCGATGAATGTCACCGGCCCGCGTGTGATGACCGGGGCGATGCTATTTGTGGTGGCCTATGCGGCGGGGCGGTTTGCGGGCGTGGCCTTTGACAACCTGCGCAACATCGTCTTCGAACGCGTGGGACAGGAAGCCACCCGCGCTCTGGCCGAGAACGTCTTTTCGCGGCTGCATCAACTTTCGCTGCGCTTTCATCTGGCCCGCCGCACGGGCGAGGTGACCAAGACCATCGAGCGCGGCACCAAGAGCATCGACACGATGCTCTATTTCATGCTGTTCAACATTGCGCCCACGGTGCTGCAACTGGTCATCGTGGCGGTGATCTTTCAGATCAATTTTGGCTGGGGTCTTGTGGCGGCCACCGCGCTCAGCATCGCGGCCTATATCTATGTCACGCGCAAGATCACCGAATGGCGCACGCATTTGCGCGAAAAGATGAACCGCCTCGATGGACAGGCTTTGGCCCGCGCGGTCGATTCGCTGCTGAACTATGAGACGGTCAAATATTTCGCCGCCGAAAAGCGCGAGGAGGCCCGCTATTCCTCCGCCACCCGTGCCTATGCCGAGGCCGCCACGCGCAGTGAAAACAGCCTTGGCATGCTGAACATCGCGCAAGGGTTGGTGGTCAACCTGCTGATGGCGGGCGCCACGGCCTACACGGTCTGGGGCTGGACCAAGGGGGAGTATACGTCGGGGCAACTGGTCTTTGTCCAGACCTATCTGACGCAATTGTTCCGTCCGCTCGACATGCTGGGCATGGTCTATCGCACGATCCGGCAAGGGTTGATCGACATGGCCGACATGTTCCGCCTGCTCGACACACAACAAGAGGTGCAGGACAAGCCCGGCGCCCCCGCGCTGGTGGTGCGTCAGCCTTCGGTGGTGTTTGACAATGTGGTCTTTGGCTACGACCGCGACCGCACGATCCTGCGCGGCCTGTCGTTTGAAGTGCCCGCCGGCCATCATGTCGCGCTGGTCGGCCCGTCGGGCGCGGGCAAGAGCACGATTGGCCGCCTGCTGTTTCGTTTCTACGATCCGTGGTCGGGGCGCATCCTGATCGATGGTCAGGACATTTCGGAAATCTCGCAAACCTCGCTGCGCGCGGCGCTGGGCATCGTGCCGCAGGATTCGGTGCTGTTCAACGACACGATCGGCTATAACATCGGTTACGGCCACCCCACCGGCCATGCGACCTCGGCCGATATTGAGGGCGCGGCGCGGGCAGCGGCGCTGATGGGGCTCATCGACCGCCTGCCCTCCGGTTTCGATACCGAAGTGGGCGAGCGAGGGCTGAAACTGTCGGGCGGCGAAAAGCAGCGCGTGGCGATTGCGCGCACCTTGGTGAAGAACCCGCCGATCCTGCTGCTCGACGAAGCCACCAGCGCTTTGGACACCCGGACCGAGCAGGACATTCTGGCCACGCTCCACGCCTTGTCGGAAAACCGCACCAGCCTTTCGATTGCCCACCGCCTGTCCACCATCGTCGATTCCGACAGTATTCTGGTGCTTCAGGACGGGCGATTGGTCGAACAGGGCAACCATGCGCATCTGCTGCGAATGGACGGACTTTACGCCGAAATGTGGGCCAGACAGGCTAATGAGACTCAGGCGAACGAAACCAGCGAAGCGGTCGCCAACGCTGCCGAATAGGGAAAGGGCCGGATCATCCGGCCCTTTTTCGTATCAGGTGTCCACCTCGTGCCAGACCACCGCCTGCCCTACTTTCACGCAGGCATTTTCCGCGTCATAGGTCATCGTGGGCGAACCATAAAGCCGCCACCCCTGCGTCAGGGCCTCGGACACGCGTTCGCAAAAGGCGCGGTCATCCTTGCCGGTCAGCAGGCGATAGATCGGGCGGTCATCGGGGGTTTGATAAGTTTTTTCGGTCATGGGCCGGTGATCCTGCAAAAATCGGGGGCAGCGCAAGCGCCGCCCCTCATGCATCAAAGGATGAACTTCGACAGATCCGTGTCGCGCGCCAGCGTGTTGAGCCGCGCCTCGACATAGGCCTCATCAATAGTGATCGTCTCGCCGCGACGATCCTCGGCCTCGAACGAGAGTTCCTCCAGCAAACGCTCCATCACGGTTTGCAGGCGGCGGGCGCCGATATTCTCGACATTCTCATTCACCTGCGCTGCGGTGCGGGCAATCGCGCGCACGGCCTCGGGGGTGAATTCGACCGTCACATCCTCGGTGCCCAACAAGGCGCGATATTGTTCGACCAGATTGGCGCGGGTTTCGGCCAGAATGCGCACGAAATCCTCTTCGGACAGCGCCTTCAACTCCACCCGGATCGGCAAACGGCCCTGAAGTTCGGGCAGCATGTCGCTGGGCTTGGCCACATGGAACGCGCCGCTGGCGATGAACAGGACGTGGTCGGTCTTCATCGGGCCATATTTGGTGGCAATCGTCGTGCCTTCGATCAAGGGCAACAGGTCACGCTGCACACCCTCACGCGAAACCGAGCCACCGCGCACATCCGACACGGCGATCTTGTCGATCTCGTCAATGAACACGATGCCGTTGGCCTCAGCATTGGCCAAAGCGACACGGGCCACATCGTCCTGATCCATCCGCTTTTCGGATTCTTCATCCACCAAACGGTCCCAGGCATCGGCCACGCGCATCTTGCGGCGCTTCAACGGCTTGCCGCCCATCGCCTTGCCCAGCATATCGGACAGGTTGATCATGCCGATGCCGCCGCCCATGCCGGGGATCTCCATAGAGGTCGAGGATGGTGTATCCTCCACCTCGATCTCGACCTCTACCTCGTTCATCGCGCCTTCGTTCAAGCGCTGGCGGAAACTTTCGCGGGTGGCCTCGCTGGCGCCATCGCCGACCAAAGCTTTGAGCAAGCGGTCCATTGCCGCCTTGCTGGCCGCATCGCGCACGGCCTCGCGGCGGCGCGCCTTTTCCAGACGGATCGCTTCTTCGGCCAGATCGCGGCCTATCTGTTCGACATCGCGCCCGACATAGCCGACCTCGGTGAACTTGGTCGCCTCGACCTTTACAAAGGGCGCGTCGGCCAGCTTGGCCAGACGGCGGCTGATCTCGGTCTTGCCGCAACCCGTCGGCCCGATCATCAGGATGTTCTTGGGGCTCACCTCATCGCGCAGATCCGCCGAGAGATGCTGGCGCCGCCAACGGTTGCGCAGTGCCACCGCCACGGCGCGCTTGGCGTCCTGCTGGCCAATGATATGTTCGTCCAATGCGCGGACGATCGCCTTGGGGGTCAGATTGTCATGAGTTTTGTCATTCATGGGGGGTCAACCAATCGTCTCGACCGTCACGCGGTCGTTCGTGAAGACGCAGATTTCCGCCGCCACCGCCATCGCGCGGCGGGCAATCTTTTCGGCGTCTTCTTCATAATCGGAAACGGCACGTGCAGCGGCCAGCGCATAATTGCCGCCCGAACCAATGGCCGTCACAATACCGCTATCGCTCGCTTCGGGCTCCAGCACGTCGCCATTGCCCGTCAGCACCAGCATGGTTTCGGCATCGGCCACGATCATCAACGCTTCAAGATTGCGCAGATATTTGTCGGTGCGCCAATCCTTGGCCAATTCCACCGCCGCGCGCAGCAATTGCCCGCGATGGGTCTCCAGCTTGCGCTCCAGCCGTTCGAAAAGGGTAAAGGCGTCGGCAGTGGCACCTGCGAAACCGGCAATGACCTTGCCGTCTCCGATGCGGCGCACCTTGCGCGCATTGGGCTTCATCACCGTGTTGCCCATCGACACCTGTCCATCGCCGGCGATGACGGTCTTGCCGCCCTTCTTTACGCCAACGATGGTTGTGCCATGCCACTGGATCAGCCCGTGGCCAGCTTTGCTGCTATCCATGGATAGGCATATGGGAGCGGCCCGGAAATTGTCCAGACCGCGCCGGATGAAAGATCAGCTGCCGTTGGGACCGGGGCGACCGCCGGTGCCGCCCGCACCGCCGCCCATACCGCCCGCGCCCACCGTGCCGATGTTGCCAAACAGATCTTCAAAGAAGGTCCGCTTGCGGCCCAGCGTCGGGGTCAGATCCTTGTCAGGATTGAACCGGGCGACCTTTTCCATACCCGCACGATCCACGCCCAGCACATTGCCCTTGGCATCGAAACGCACGCGCAGGATCGTCTGCGCGGTCGGTTGCGGGCGGCGGAAGGCCAGCTGCCTGGTGTCGGTGGCGATATAGTACCAGTCCTGATCGCCATACTGGCTGGACAGTGTCGGACGGCCCAGCGTGCGCTCAACCGATGTTTTGTTGTCCACGCCCGGCAAGACCGAATCCACCAATGCCGCGTCAACAAAGAACCCGCGATGGTCACGCACCGTGGTACAGCCGCCAAGGCCCATAGCCGCCAGCGCCACAGGCGCCAAAACGCCAATCTTCGCCAGCTTGCCCGAAACTGCCCGCATCACGCTACTGCTCCATCTATGGCCGGCGCCGCGCGGCGGAATTATCCGCCAATCCGCATTGCCAAAGCCTCAAGTCCATGCTTACCGAAAAACGCCTTACGGCTCCTTGACGCGCTGCGCAACTCTCGTTGCCATGCGCGCTTGGGGGCGGGCAATTGAATAATGGCTGAACAACAAAAGGAGCGGCCGACAGGCGCCATGTCCAGTGCAGCAGAACCCAAGCCCTCGCTGATTTCCCGCATCTTTGGCGGCAAATCCGATGACCATGCGGCGGTGCGCCCGCTCTGGCATGAAATCGTCACCTTTGCCCGGTCAAAACAGTGGTACGCCCCCGATGGCAAGCCGGGCATTGCCGACACGCTGGCGGGGCGATTCGATGCGATCACGCTGGTCCTCTCGCTGGTCCTGTTGCGGATGGAGGGGCCGGAGGAAATGCGGCTGCCTTCGGTGCGGCTGACCGAATTGTTCGTAACGGACATGGATGGGCAATTGCGCGAATCGGGCGTGGGCGATCTGGTGGTCGGCAAACATATCGGTCGGTTGATGAGCGTGCTGGGCGGCCGCCTTGGCGCCTATCGCGCGGCGCTGGCGGGGCAGGAAGATCTGGGCGCGGTGCTGGAGCGCAACCTGACCTTGGCGCCGGGGGCCGATCTGGCGGCGCTGGCCGACCGGGCGCGGGGGCTGGCCGATTATCTGGCCGCTCTTGACGACAAGGCCATTCTGGAAGGAAAGATCGGCCAATGAGCAACACGCCCGAATTCAGCCGGATCATCGATATCCGCCATCTTGAAGACAAGCCCATCGAACTGATCGCCACGCCCGAGGAATGCAAGGCGCTGGCCAAACGTTTCGGACTGGTGCGGATCAACAAGCTGACCGCAACCCTGACCATTACCCGCGATGGCGCGATGATCCGCGCCAATGGCCCGCTGGTTTCCGATCTGGTGCAAAGCTGCGCGATTTCGGCCGAGGATCTGCCGCAAAAGATCCGCGAAAAGCTGGCCCTGCGTTTCGTTCCCGATGCGGGCGAGGAGATCAAGCCGGACGAGGAAATCGAGCTATCCGAAGATGATTGCGACGACATTCCCTATGAGGGGGAACGTTTCGATCTGGGTGAGGCGGTGGCACAGTCGCTCGCACTGTCCATCGACCCCTTTGCCGAAGGGCCGGAGGCCGCCAAAGTGCGCGCCGCCGGTATTTTGGGACAGGAAAACAACAGCCCCTTTGCGGCGCTGGAGGCCCTGAAGAAGAAATAAAAAGGGGGCCGATTGGCCCCCTTCGCTTTTGATGCGGTCCGGCTGATCAGAACGGGATGTCGTCGTCCAGATCGTCGCCAAAACCACCGCCCGACGACGAACCGCCGCCAAAGCCGCCGCTCGAACCGCCAGACGTACGGCCCCAATCGCCGCCACCCGAGCCGCCGCCCGGCGCCCCGCCCGAACGCGCGCCGCCGCCATAGGAACCGCCCGACGAAGCGCCACCGCCCCAGTCACCGCCGCCCGAACGGCCGCCACCACCGCCGCCCTGGCCGCCACCGGGCGCACCGTCCAGCATGGTCAGCACGCCGCCAACCCCGCCCACGCTGATTTCGGTGGTGTAACGGTCATTGCCGCTCTGATCCTGCCACTTGCGGGTGCGCAACTGGCCTTCGATGTAAACCTTCGAACCCTTGCGCAGGAAACGTTCGGCAACGCCCACCAGACCGTCCGATTGCAGCACGACGCTGTGCCATTCGGTGCGTTCCTTGCGCTCGCCCGTGGCACGGTCTTTCCAGCTTTCGCTGGTCGCGATGCGCAGATTGGCGATACGCCCGCCGCTCTGGAACGACTTGACCTCTGGATCGGCCCCCAGATTCCCGACCAGAATGACCTTGTTGACGCTGCCTGCCATGAAACCCTCTTAAGCCTAGAACCCTAGCGCGATCGCGCTCCAATAGGTGATGCCCGCAAAGACATAGGCAAGCGCGAAGAGATAGGCCAGCATGAAGGCAGGCCATTTCCACCCATTTGTTTCACGCCGCGTGACAGCGATGGTGGAAATGCACTGAGGCGCGAAAACAAACCACGCCAAAAACGCCAGCGCGGTGGGCAGGCTCCAGTGCGTTTTGAGCTGATCGGACAATTGATGCGCGGTCGTATCCTCATCATCGGCCGCCACGGCATAGGTGGTGGCCAGCGAGGAAACCGCCACTTCACGCGCCATCATCGAAGGGATCAACGCCAGCGCGATGTCGCGGTTGAACCCGATGGGTTTCAACCCCACCGCCAGCCCATTGGCGATATGACCGGCAAAGGAGGCATCGACCTGATCCTGCCCCTTTTCCGCCTGTGGAAAGTTCAGCAGCAGCCAGAGGACGATGTTCACCTGAAGGATGATCGTGCCCGCCCGGCGCAGGAAGATCCAGCCACGCTGAAACAGGCCCAGCCCCAGATCGCGCAGCCCCGGCAGCTGATATTTGGGCATTTCCATGATAAAGCCGCTGGCCTTGCCCTTGGTCACCGACCCGCGCAGGATCAGAGCGACCACCATCGCACCGACAATGCCGAACACATAAAGGCCAAACAGCACCAGCCCCTGAAGGCCGACGAAGCCCACCGGACGATTGGGAATAAAGGCCGCAATAATCACCGCATAGACTGGCAGACGCGCCGAACAGGTCATCAAGGGCGCGATCAGGATCGTGGTCAGCCGGTCCTTGGGATCGGTGATCGACCGCGTCGCCATGATCCCCGGCACCGCACAGGCAAAGGAGGAAAGCAGCGGAATAAAGCTGCGCCCCGACAGGCCCACGCCCGCCATCATCCGGTCCATCAGGAATGCCGCGCGGGCCATATAGCCGGTGGCCTCAAGGACAAGGATGAAGAAGAACAGGATGATAATCTGAGGCAGGAAAACCACCACCGCGCCCACACCCGCCATCACGCCATCGGTGATGAAGTCACGCAACAGGCCCGCGCCCATCTCGACCTTGATGCCGTCGGAGAGCAGGCCGACAAAGCCTTCCAACCCGTCCTGAAGCGGCGCGGCCCATGCGAACACGGCCTGAAACACCACAAACAGCAGCGCGAGCAGGAACACCGGTCCCAACCACGGATGCAGCAGGACATCATCCATCCGCGAATGCAGGCGGTGCTTTGCGCTTTCCGAAATGATCACACCATCGGTGATGGCATGGGCCTCCATCCGGCGTTCGGCCAGATCAAGGCGCGCGCGCGGATGGGGTGCATCGCCCGCATGGCCCTCGGCCTTGGCAATCGCCTCGCCCAGTTCGGTCAGGCCCCGGCGGCGCACAGCCACAGTGGGGATCACCGGCACGCCCAGAGCATTGGACAAGGCCAGCGGATCGAGCACCAGCCCGTCACGTTCGGCCAGATCGATCATGTTGAGCGCGACCACAGTCGGCTTGCCCAGCGCGATCACTTCCTGCGCAAAGACCAGATGCTGTTCCAGATTGCTGGCGTCCAGCACGATGACCATCACGTCGGGGGCGGGTTCACCGGCAAGTTCGCCAAGGATCACCTTGCGGGTGACTTCTTCGTCCGGGCTGGTGGCGGTCAGGCCATAGGAGCCGGGAAGATCGGTCAATTCGATCGGTTCGCCATTGGGCAGGATCATGCGCCCCGCTCGCTTTTCCACGGTCACGCCGGGATAATTGGCGATTTTCTGGCGCGCGCCGGTCAAGGCGTTGAAAAGGGCGCTCTTGCCCGCATTGGGATTGCCGACCAACGCGGCCTTGTGCCAGCGGGTCACAGCCCGTTCTCCACCAGCGACACCTGCATCGCGCGGGCATGGGCGCGGCGCAGCGCCACCGTCATGCGCCCGACACGCAGCGCCAGCGGATCAGCCCCGCCGAAAACGCCGCGATGCGACACCGACAATTTGGACCCGACGTCCAGCCCCAGCGCGCGCAATCGCAACGCCTCTTCTTCAACAAGAGTGGCCCAATCGACGGCCACAATGCGGGCACTTTGTCCAACGGGAAGCATGTCGAGCGTCATCACGGATTCTGGCATCGCGGTCATGATGCTGCGCTGCCAGAGTTCGGAGGGAATTGCAACTCACTCGCAATAACCCGATACGATTTATGATGCGGTTTGGTGATTGGGGAAACGCGCAGACGTTCCCGATCAAACCTTGGCCGGATAACGCAAGCGGCCCAGCAGGCGCACCGGGCTGAAATGCATCCCGTCCCGGCGCAGCAACTGGCCCTTGATCTTTTCAAAACGCATCACCCCTTCGATGCGGCGATCGAGGAAGGCCAGCGTCTCGGCCTTGCCCTCGCTCTCGTCACTGGCAAAAACCGCCAGTGTCGCCGCATAGATGCCTGCCAGCGTGGCACGCTTGGTGTAATGATTGAAATCAACCGCCCGGTCGCCCGCAAGACGCCACATCGCATCCGCGCTTTGCCAGCCCAGACGCGCGGCCGCGGCCAGATTGCGCGGGCGCGCCATGATCGCCTGAGCGCGGCGCAAACTTTCCTCCGCCCCGCCAAGGGCCGACAGGCGAAAACGCACAAGCCGCGAAATCCGCTCACGAATCGGCAGCTTGGCCAATTCGGCCGCCGGCAAGGCCTCGACCATGGCCAGATCGATCGAGGCGATCCAAGCCGAAATCATTGCCATCGCGCCCTCATTAAAGGCATAAAGGGCGACATCTTCCGACACGCCCTTTTCGGCCGCCGCGCTGCGCACGGCTTCATCGCCCCAACCGTCGAACACCGCCGCCCGCGCCACCGCAGGCGCCAGCAGGACGCGCAATTCATCCAGCGAAAGATTTTCGGCCTCTTGCATCATACGCTCCTGATTCAGAACGACGGGCCATAGGCAGCGGCCTTGCCGCCGCTCTTCTTGGCGTTGTTGATTTCATCGACGATATTGTCGTTGCGCTCCAGCTTGGCATAATCGCGTGCGGTGCGGCCCGAACTGTCGGCGCGATCCGGGCTGGCCCCGGCCTTCAGCAAGACGCGCACCATGGCGATATCGCGGCGATGAACCGCCGAAATCAGCGGGGTTTCGCCGGTCGAATTGGGTTCATCCACCCGCGCCCCGCCCGTGATCAGCAATTCCATCCCTTCGACAAAGCCCAGATTGGCCGCCACAACCAACGGGGTCTGACCCTTGGAATCCCGAATGTTCGGGTCGGCGCCCTTGCCCAAAAGGAAGCTGATCCAGGTCGTATCCCGACGCGCCGTCACGATATGCAGCGCGGTTTCGCCCGTGGTGACATCGCGGGTGTTGATGATCGTCGTGCCCGGTTCGGCCAGAGCGTCGGTGACCTCCTGCCCTTCCTTTTTCTTCACGCTTTCGAGGAACTTATAGCTTTTCGAAAACTGGGCCTGCGCCGGCCCCGGCATGGCCACGCCCAAAGCCAGCGCCGCGATCAACGCAACACGCAGCCCGCGCAGATTTGTGCCAGAGATCACTTTACTTCCTCCATTGCCAAGCGCGCCCGCCCCAAACCCTCATGGGCGCATCATCACACCTTGCGCAAGGGGCTTTAGCAGAGCATGAACGCCCACGCCATGATCAAGCCTTTGCAAACAGCCCTGATTGCCCTGATGTCGGGTGCCCTGATGCTGGCGGGATGCCAATCCGCGCCGTCGAAATCCGAACCGCCGCTGGCGGGCGCGGCCATCGGCGGCGCTTTCACATTGGTGGGCAAGGATGGCAAGAGCGTTCAATGGTCCGATTTCAAGGGTTTCTATCGGATCGTCTATTTCGGCTATACGTTCTGCCCCGATGCCTGCCCCACGGATGTCGCGGTGGCGATGCGCGGGCTGGACGCCTTTGCCAAGGCCCATCCCAAAGAGGCCGACCGCACCCGCCCGATCTTCATCTCCATCGACCCGGCGCGTGATACGCCCAAGGTCGTGGGCGAATTTGCCGCCGCCTTCTCGCCGCGCCTGATCGGTCTGACCGGCACAGCGGCGCAGGTGGATCAGGCCGCCAAAGCCTTTGCCGTCTATTATGCGCGGGGCAAGGAAACCTCGGGCGGCTATCTGATGGACCACAGCCGCATCGCCTATCTGATGGGGCCGAATGGCGAACCCATCTCGATGCTGCCCGTCGATAAAGGCCCGCAGGCCGTCGCAGAGGACCTTGCACAATGGGTGAAATGAGAGAGCAGTTCTGGGAACTCCCGCTCCACCGCCTGAGCAAGGCGGAATGGGAAGCCCTGTGCGACGGATGCGGCCAATGCTGTCTGCACAAGGTCGAGGATGAGGACAGCGGCGACATTTACATGACCAATGTCGCCTGCAAATTGCTCGATCTGCGCACGGGCCAATGTGCCGACTACAAAAACCGCCGCACCCATGTGCCCGATTGCATCCGTCTGACGCCCAAAAGCGTGCGGCAATTGTCATGGCTGCCCGAAACCTGCGCCTATCGCCGCCGGGCCGATGATCTGCCGCTGCCCGATTGGCACTATCTTCTGACCGGCGACCGCAACAGAGTCCATGCCGCCGGCGCCAGCGTCAAGGGCCGCGCGATCAGCGAGACGGTAGCTGGCCCCCTGCACCATCACATCATCTGGCCCGAAGGCATGGAAGCGATGGAGATCATTGAGGACGAGGAATAATGCTCGACTGGCTGCGCCGCAGTCAGAATGAGGAGGATGCTCCCTCGATCGAATTGAATGGCGTGCGCGTGCCCATCGCCATTCGCCGTCTGGCCCAATCGCGCCGGATGACCATGCGTCTTGCCCCCGACGGCAGCGAGGTGCGGATCGCCATCCCGCAATGGGCGCGGACGCAGGACGCACTGGATTTCGCCAAATTGCGCGCCGACTGGCTGGCCCAGCAAATGGCGCGTCACGCGCCCAAGGTCGCGTTGGCGCCGGGCGGATTGATCCCATTTGCCGGAATGCCGCACCGGATCGCGCATATCCCCGGCTCCACCCGCCGGGTCGTGTGTGAAGGCGGGGTCATTCACATGGGCGGCGCGCTCGATTCGCTGATCCCCCGCCTGACCCGCTGGATACAGGCACAGGCGCGAGAGCATTTTACGCAGGATCTGGCCTTTTACTGCGCCCGCGCCGGGGTGCCGGTTCCCCCTCTGGCCCTGTCGGGCGCACAGGCGCGCTGGGGCAGCTGTTCGGCACGCGGCATGGTGCGACTCAACTGGCGGTTGATGATGGCCCCCGATTCGGTGCGCCGCGCCGTGGTCGCGCATGAGGTCACGCATCTGGTCCATTTCAACCATTCGCCCGCGTTTCACGCCCTGCTTGGCCAATTGTTTGAAGGCAGTATCGAGGAAACCAACCGCTGGCTCAAACGCCATGGGCGCTCGCTCTATACGCCGCTTGGCTGATCGCGGCGCATTGGGCTGGCAAATGGCGTGATTCATCCCTATCTGAGGGGCGTGATGGTGTTCAAACGCAAGAATTCGATGTGGGCCGATGTGTCCCCGACGGGCGCGGTGTCCGATTTTGTCACGGTGTGGCGCTCGGCCGGGCGTCATCGGTGGCGCTTTGTGCTGGCCGCGCTGGTGGCCAGCGGGACAGTGCTTTCGCTCATCATCCGTGAAGAACACCGCGTTCCCCCGCGCATGCCCTCGATCACCTATATCAACAGCTGGCGCGCGGACCGCACCGACGAGGAAATCAAGGCCAGCAACCTTGAGTTCCAGAAGATCAAGGATGACCGCCTGCGCGAACAGGCCGAGGCGGAAGAAGAGACCAAAAAGCTCTATCGCACGCTGGGCCGGATTTCGGGCATGGACGTGGACAAGATCGAACGCGACGCCGCCGCAGAGCGCGCCGCCGAGGCCAAGGCCGCCGCCGCCGAGGCCGAACACACCAAGGCCGTACAGGCCGCCGCCGCCAAATAATGGCCGATGCCGCCGATCTGCGCTGGCTGGCCGCCGCGGCAAGGCTGGCGGGGCGGGCGCGGCCCTTGTCCCGCCCCAATCCGGGCGTCGGGGTGATTGTGGTGCGCGATGGCGTGGTCCTTTCACGCGGGTGGACACAGGCAGGCGGGCGCCCTCATGCCGAAGCGGTGGCGCTGGACGGCGTGGATGCGCGCGGGGCAACGATCTATGTGACTTTGGAGCCTTGCGCCCATGTGTCGGCGCGGGGTCCGGCCTGCGCCGATCTGGTGGCGGCATCGGGCGCGGCGCGGGTGGTGATCGGATGCGGCGACCCCGATCCGCGCACCGCCGGGGCCGGTATCGCCCGCATTCGCGCCGCAGGTATCGCGGTGGAACAGGTCGATTGCCCCGCCTCTCGCGCATCGCTGGCGGGCTATCTGGCGCAGCGGGTGAAGGGGCGGCCGCATGTCACACTCAAACTGGCCATGTCGCTCGATGGCTGTATCGCGCGCGCCGATGGTGAAAGCCAGTGGATCACCGAGGCCGAGGCCCGCGCCCATACCCATCTGATGCGTGCGCAGTCGGACGCGATTCTGGTGGGCGGCGGCACGTTGCGGGCCGACCATCCGCGCCTTGATGTGCGTCTGCCCGGATTGGAGGCGCAAAGCCCTCGGCGTTTCGTGCTGACGCATGGGCCGGTGCCCGAAGGCTGGACCGCCCTGCCCTCACCGGACGCCATCCATGATTTGCGCGATGAACTCTATCTCTTTGTCGAAGGCGGAGCGGCCACGGCGGCATCCTTCCTTCGCGCTGGCCTTGTCGATCGCCTGCTGATCTATCGCGCGCCGATCCTGATCGGCGGCGGGCGGCAAGGCGTCGGCGAATATGGCCTTTCCGCTCTGGCGCAGGCGCATGACCGCTGGCACAAGACCGATCAACGCCAGCTTGGCAAAGACACGCTGGAAATCTATGAGGCTTTCCCATGTTTACCGGCATTGTCACCGCTTTAGGCACCATCGCACAGGCTTCTGGACAGGACCATGTCCACGCCCGGATCACCGCCCCCTTTGACCCCGCTGGCGTCGCCATCGGCGCCTCGATTGCCTGTTCGGGCGTATGCCTGACCGTGGTGGACAAGGGCGGGGTCGCGGGCGATTCGTGGTTTGCCGTGGACATTTCGGGCGAAACCACCAGCCGCACCGTCGCAGGGCGATGGGCGGTGGGCACGACGCTCAACCTCGAACCGGCGCTCAAGCTGGGCGATGAATTGGGGGGGCATATCGTCACCGGCCATGTCGATGGCGTGGGAACGGTGATCAGCGTGGGTTCAGTGGGCGACTCGATCCGCGTGATTATTGCCGCCCCCGCCGATCTGGCCCCCTATATCGCTGAAAAAGGCTCGATCACGGTCGATGGCATCTCGCTGACGGTGAACGACATCGCCGATCAGGCCGATGGCACCTGCCACTTTGCCCTCAACATCATCCCACACACCGCCAAGGTGACCACTGCGGGCCAGTGGGTTGAAGGCGCGCAGGTCAATCTGGAGATCGATGTTCTGGCGCGGTATTTGAAGCGGATGCAGGCGTTGAAGGGGTGAGTTTAGATGCGAGGGCCTAGACCCTCGCGCTCCCGTTACTGTCTGCGTTGCGTGATGGGTTCGGCCAAGGCTGACCGACGCGACGTCGAATATTGAAAGCCTGCGGCGCCAACCAGCG
The DNA here is from genome assembly GCF_056279125.1 of Novosphingobium sp. Sphag1I. NCBI lineage: Bacteria > Pseudomonadati > Pseudomonadota > Alphaproteobacteria > Sphingomonadales > Sphingomonadaceae > Novosphingobium > Novosphingobium sp. Sphag1I. The sequence goes on from NZ_JBWBQS010000012.1 coordinate 16,581, forward strand.
CAAGTTCACCGCGCCGCAGGCTTTATACAAACGAAAAGAGCGCCCCGTCCGAAACGAGGCGCTCTTTCAATATCGGGATTGCAAAGGGACCGAGTCCCTTTGCCCGCCGGAGGCATCAAAGCCCCCAAATCCCAAATCAAGCCGTAACGTCAGCCACAGCTGCGATGAACTTGTCGATGTTGCCCATCGTCAGGCCCGCCACGTTGATACGGCCAGAACCCGCCATATACACGGCATGCTTTTCGCGCATGGCCAGAACCTGATCGCCGGTCAGCGGGACGATCGAGAACAGGCCGTTCTGCGTGCCGAAGGGCGCGAAATCGACCGAGCCCTGAACGCCCGCCGAACCCAGCTTGGCGCGCACTTCGTTCATGCGGGCGCGCATGACGTCGAGTTCGTTGAGCCACGAAGCGGTCAGGCCAGCATCCGAGAGGATCAGGCGAACCACAGCGCCGCCGTGATCAGGCGGCATCGACCAAGCCGCGCGGGCCAGCGTGGCGCCGTTCGAAAGCACGATGTTCACCGAGTCCGCATTCTGGGCCAGCACATAGAGCGCGCCCACCCGGTCGCGGTAGTAGCCGAAGTTCTTGTCGCAGCTATAGGCGATCAGCGCTTCGGGCACTTCGGCCAGAACGCGGCGGATGCCATAGGCGTCTTCTTCCATGCCCTGACCCAGACCCTGATAGGCAAGGTCAAGGATCGGCAGGATGCCCTTGGCCTTGATCAGACCGGCGATTTCGTCCCATTCGGCCTTGGTGTAGTCAATGCCGGTGGGGTTATGACAGCAGCCATGCAGCATGATGGCATCGGTGGCCTGCGCCCCGGCAATCGCTTCGCGCAGAGCATCCATATCGGCAACGCCAGCCTTGGTGGCGTGATTGAAACCCTTGATTTCGACGCCAACGTCAGCGGCGATCTGTGCATGGTTGGGCCAGCTGGGCGTGCCCATCAGGATGCGGGTGACGCCCGCCTTCTTGGCCAGAGCCACGGCCAGACGCACAGCGCCGGTGCCGCCGGGGGCCTGCATACCGTCGATGCGGCCATCCATGGTCGGGTTGGCGGCGCCAAACACATAGGGCATCAGCGCATGGACAAAGCCCATGTCGCCTTCGGGGCCGAGATAGGCTTTCGAATCCTGCGTATCGAGCAGCAGCTTTTCAGCCGCTTTCACCGATTCGAACACAGGCGTGGCGCCCGTATCGGTGCGATAGACACCCACGCCGAGGTCAATCTTGTCCTCGCGGGGGTCCGCATTGTGGAGCTTGATCAGCGCCAGAAGCGCGTCGGCGGGCTGTTGCTTGAGGTTCGTGAGCATAATGGTCGCGCCCTTACCCCCACGCGCGCGAGGGGGCAAGGGCGTATCGCCACGAAACCGCGCTTAGAGCGGATTCCAGTTCTGCTTTTTCGAAAACTTCATATAGCCGCCGTTGACGCCAAGTCGCAGACCAACGCCCATCCGCACCGGAATCAGCACAACATCCCCCCGGCGCATATAGGAAACGTTGAAACCGCCGACCAAATAGGCCTGCCCTTCACCCGCACCAAAGCGGTGATAGAGATCCTCGGTATTGTAGAGGTTATAGACCAGCATGAAAGTGTTGCCCGCGTTGGCCCCGGCATCAAAACCGATCGACGGCCCAGCCCAATAGGCCGGACGCTGCCCCTCGATCTTGTGATACAACGTGCCCGACCCATAACGAACGCCCAGCGCAAAAGCCCCGCCTGCCTCACGGCCAACAATATAGCCATTGGGTTCGCCCTGCTTTTTCAGGATATCCTGAATGATCTGGGCCAGCCCCTTTGCGCCTTTGCCAAAGACGCCCTCGGCCGCCCCGATCAGATCGTCTTGATGATAGGTCCGACCATCGACCGGCGGCGTGGGCGCAGGGCCGTTGGCGGGCGCATAGGTGGCCCCCGTCGCGGGCGGCGTATAGGGCGCGGCAGGCGCCGGGTTGGCCGGAGCAACGGTGGCCGGAGAATCGGGCCGAACCAGATCGGAATCGATTGGCGGATTACTCTGCGCATGGGCAACCGGGGCAAGGACCATCATGCCCATCGCCACCAAAGCGCCAATTCGGGCGCCGTGGCCTGCAAGACGGTTTGGCTTCATCGCTTCATTCCTCTCATCGCGGTGCGGGCCACATCTATCGGGCGCCAGTCTTTTGAACAATCCATCGCCGCGACCTGTACCAGCCATGGGCGACAGGCCGAGTCGGATATACGGCAAAACGTGCCCGCCCCACCCTTGCTGCAAGCTGAAGTGCCTTGGCCCCAACGGCAATCGGGCATTTCCCCAAGGAATAAAAAGAAATCATTCTACCCCCTTGCCGGGTGGATAATGCCCCGCTATAGGCCGCCTTCGCCGCTGCGATCCGGAGACGTGGGTGAGTGGCTGAAACCAGCGGTTTGCTAAACCGTCGTGCCCTTAAGGGGGCACCCCGGGTTCGAATCCCGGCGTCTCCGCCACGATCTTTGATTTAGGCCAATCTCATCATCGGCCTTTTTCTTCGCTCTTGGCGCAAACCGATTAGCGGTGAAGCCGGGGCGTTGTCGCAAGCCTCGGTGCCCTCATAAATCTTCTACAGCCCGCTACATAGCCGACGCCAAGGACGTCCTTATGAAGCTTGGCGCACAATCTCGGTGTGCGAGTGTGACGCTATGCCGGTGCAGATAGCCAAAGCCCCCCTCATCGATTGCCCTGTTGCGGCACCGGTCAAAGCGCCGAACCGCAGCATGGCGGCATTGGTTTACGCCTAACTTGGCCGCACACGTGCCAATAGAGGCGGGGCCAGTTCAATGGCAGGCACCAAGCGACAGACCCTCGAATATCGACGCGTACAACGCAGAAGACACAATTCGCGGCAAAGGCACAGGAATCACGCCCCTCGCTGTGTTTCAGGGGACCAGAACCGTGTCCTGCGCCGGTTCCACCGTCTTGGGGTAATCCAGCGTGTAATGCAGGCCGCGGCTTTCATGCCGCTTGAGCGCCGAACGCACGATCAGATCCGCGCTCTGCAACAGGTTGCGCAATTCGATAAGGTCGGTCGTTACGCGGAAGTGGCCGTAATAATCATTCACTTCATCAAACAACAGCTTGATGCGATGGGCTGCGCGCTCAAGCCGCTTGGTGCTGCGCACGATGCCCACGTAATTCCACATGAACCGGCGGATTTCGGTCCAGTTCTGCTTGATGATGACTTCTTCGTCCGAATCCGAAACCCGGCTTTCGTCCCACGGGCGGATCGCGGGCGGTGCGTCAAATTCATCCCAGCGCGCCAGAATATCGCCCGCCGACGCATCGCCAAATACCAGACATTCCAGCAATGAATTGGATGCCAGACGATTGGCGCCATGCAGCCCGCTTTCCGCGCATTCGCCCGCCGCATACAGGCCGGGCAGATCGGTGCGACCGTCCAAATCGGTCACTACTCCGCCGCATGTGTAATGCTGGGCAGGGACGACCGGGATCGGTTCCCTGGTCATATCGATGCCCAGCGTCATCAGCTTGTCATGGATATTGGGGAAATGCTCACGCACAAAGGTGGCGGGCTTGTGACTGATATCCAGATGGACGAAATCGAGACCATATTTCTTGATCTCGCTGTCGATGGCGCGGGCCACGACATCGCGCGGGGCCAGTTCGAGCCTCTCGTCATATTCGGGCATGAAACGCTTGCCGGTGCGCGGGTTGATCAGATGGCCGCCTTCGCCGCGCACCGCCTCGGTGATCAGGAAGTTCTTGACCTCCAGATTATAAAGGCAGGTGGGGTGGAACTGCATCATTTCCATATTGGAAACGCGCGCGCCCGCACGCCACGCCATGGCAATACCATCACCCGTCGCCCCGCGCGGCGCGGTCGAGAATTGATAGACACGCCCCGCCCCGCCCGTGGCCAGAATAGTGGCGCGGCCGATATGGGCCTCAACCTTGCCGGTTTTTTCGTCCAGCGCGTAAACGCCCCAAACGCGGCCCGACCCGGAATAGCGCATCTCGTGCCGCCCGGTGATCAGGTCGATGCAGCTTTGCCCCGGCAAAAGCGTAATATTGGGATGGTCCTGTGCGGCGCGGATCAACGCTTCCTGAACCGCCCAGCCGGTGGCGTCGGCCACATGGGCGATGCGTCGGTGCGAATGCCCCCCTTCGCGGTGGAGGTGGAGATGGTCACCTTCTGTATTGAAAGGCACGCCCAGCCCGGCCAGACGCTCAATCGCCAAAGGCGCGCGTTCGACCACATATTCAACGGTTTCCTGTCGGTTCAGCCCCGCCCCGGCGACCATCGTATCGCGGATGTGATCTTCAAACGTATCGCCCGCATCCAGCACCGCGGCGATGCCGCCCTGTGCCCATGCCGTCGAACCGCCGGTCAACGTCCCCTTGGCCAGCACCAGTACCTTGAGGCGCTCTGCAAGGGAAAGCGCCGCCGTCAAACCAGCAGCACCCGAACCGATCACGATCACATCTGCATTCATAAACCATTCCAAACTGGGCCGGTGCAGCATTCACACTGTGATTGCGACCGGATCCGCTGTTGCGGCATGCGGGCAACCGGCAAGCGATTCGCGGCCCCGCTTTGCGCCCAATGAACCCGTTTGAAAAGCCAACAACGCATCGGACGCGCCATTTTCGCACTTTGCGTCGCCTAAGAATATAAGAGTTTAGTAAACAAAGAAATTTTCCATGATCGCAGCAATATAATACTTTGCGCCGAACTAGTTTAGGTATATCTACGTTGCTGGATCGAAGGAATACAAGTTCACACCGCAAAGCCATGAGGCACTTCCAACAGGATGTGCCTGTCAATGGCCTGCGTCTTATTCAGGGCCGCCGCAATGAAACTAGAACTGCCTTTGTGCCTATTCAATCGCCATGCCCCACGCCGGAATCGCGTAAAATGGGATGGGTTGAATTTCATCGGAACCTGTCGGTTTTGCAACAAGCCCGTACGTCGGATGGACCGGGGGCGTTGGGTCAAGGAATGGATGGAGCAGCCATCGTCCAATAATTCGACCGAAGCGGATCATACATAGAAGCACATAGAAGCCGGCAATTTCGACGCGACTGCGCGCCCTGACCCGTTACCGGCCCGCGTTACGGCGTCATCAGGCCGAGGTTGTCAGTCTGACAAAGACATCTTCAAGATCAGCCTCACGCGTGGTCACGTCGACGATCACCATGCCCTGCCCCTGAACGACGCCAAGGATCTCGCCGGCATTGGTCTTGTCCTTGTTATAGGTGATCTCGATCTTGTCCGGGGCCGCCGCGACGCATTTCAGGAAGGCCGGATGGCTGGGCAACACCACCACCGGGCGGTCGAGCGTCAGCACCACGATCTTTTCACGGGCCATATCGACCATTTCGCGCGTGGGCTTGTTGGCGATCAATTCGCCGTGGTTGATGATGGCGATGCGGTCGCACAATTCCTCGGCTTCTTCGAGGTAATGGGTGGTCAGCACCACCGTCACGCCCTCGTCATTGAGCCGCTTGACCAGTTCCCAAAGCTGGCGCCGCAATTCGACGTCCACGCCCGCGGTCGGTTCGTCCAGAACCAGCACGGGGGGCTGATGCACCATCGCCTTGGCCACCAGCAACCGGCGCTTCATCCCGCCCGACAGCGTGCGCGCATAGGCCTTGGCCTTGTCGGACAGATGTACATCGGCCAGTAGTTGCTCTGACAGGCGTTCCGCCTTGGGGATGCCGTAAAGGCCCGCCGTGTTTTCCAGCACCTCGATCGGGGTGAAGAACGGATCGAACACGATTTCCTGCGGCACAATGCCGATGGCGCGCGAGGCATTGCGCCGGTCGCGGTCGATGTCAAAGCCCCAGATCGACACATCGCCGCTGGTCTTGCGCACCATGCCCGCCATGATGTTGATCATGGTCGATTTGCCCGCGCCATTCGGGCCCAGCAGGCCGAAGATCTGTCCCTGCGGCACGTCAAGCGACACACCCTTGAGCGCCAGCTTGCCCTCTCCTCCACCTGCGGGCGCATAGCGCTTGACCAGATTGCGGATCGAGATGGCGGGGGCGTCAGATTGGCTCATGCCCGCTGCTTAACCCCCTGACGCCATACGCGCAACCACGCTTATACGGCGGACCGCACCAGTTCGGGCAGGCGATGTTCGGCCCAGCGATAGACCGCCGAACGACGTTCGATCGCGCGCATCATGGCGGCGGGATAGACCTCGTTCACCAATTGCGCGAAGGTCTTGTTCCAGCTGAAGCGCTGTTCGACATGTTTGCGCGCCGCATCGCCCATCGCGCGATAATTGCCGCGCCACAGCGCCTGCACATGCTCGGCCATGGCCTTGGCATCATCGACCGGGCCAAGGCGACCAAGACCAGCGGGCACGCGCGCGGGCATGGCCCCGCTGGCCACACCGACCACGGGCAGGCCGCTCGACTGCGCCTCGATCACCGAAATGCCGAAAGTTTCATCGGCCATGGCCGACACATAAATATCCGCCGAAGCCAGCGCGACCGCCAGTGCATCGCGATCATCGACAAATCCGGGCAAAGCCACCGGCAGGCCGCGCGTTTCACGGATCAGACGGTCCCGCAATTTGCCATCGCCCAGCATCACCATCGCCGCGCCCATTTCAGGCGGCAATTGACGAAACATCTCGACCAGCTTGTGCGCGCGCTTTTCATTGTCGATGCGCCCGGCATACATCAACAGCGGCCCCTTGCCCGCCAGCCCCAGCTTTTCACGGAAAGCCGGATCGCGGCGCGAAGGATTGAACTGATCCGTATCCACGCCCAGCGAAATGACATCGACATGGCCAATGCCCCATTCCGCCAATTGATCACGCACCGGCTCATTCAACGCATAGACGCGGTCAAAAGCATTATACGTCTTTTGCGCATAGGCCACGCCCACCGAACGCAACCCATCGGCCATGCGACGGCCAAACAGGCGTTCGCCCACGCGGTGAATATGCACATTGGGGAAATCGGTGTGATAACCGGCAACCAGCGCGGTTTCGGGATGCGCCCGGCGATAATTGATCGCGGTCCATGGCAAGACCCAGGGGCAGAGCGATTCGATCACATCGGGGCGGAAATGTTCCAGAACCTCACGCACGGCGCCCGTGCGCAGGATAAAGCGGTAATTCGGGCTTCCGCGAACCTGTTCGGCACCCACTTCGACCCAGATATGCCGCCCGCGTTCCACAACGCGATCTTCGGGGCCGGGCACGATCTGGATCAGCCGATGATCGGTCTGTTCCAGAATATAGCGGCGCTTTTCCCGAAGATAGGTGCTCACTCCGCCACCACCGACGGGGGCATAGGACTGGGTAAGGTCGCAGATTAACTTTTCTCGTTGGGCGTGACGCATGCTTCTTCGACCTCACCTATGAGGTTACCCGACCGTGCCCATCAGACACAGAGTAAGGCAACCCATCAGCGGCGAGGTATGGCCCCAACATCGGCCTCGCACGCTTTAACGCAGAATTCGGCCCCCGTGCATCATCCCTTACGCGAATGACACGATTTGGCAAAGGAGATAAATTAGCCAAAAGCCTGTAACAATTTGTCGCACCGCATTGCACCATCGACGACGCACAATCGACAACGCGCGGGGTCTGGAATTCCTGTCAAACTCCTGCTAGTGGCCTTTTCCCATGAGCGACCAGCCCGAAACCGTCACCGTTCACACCAACCGCGTTCACTGCGATGGCGCCGACGCTATCCGCACCGATGGCACGTTTAAGCCGTCGGCGCTGGGTCACCCGCGCGTCTATCTCGAAATTGACGAACGTGGGTTTGTGGATTGCCCCTATTGCGACAAGCGCTTTGTCCTGGATCAGGCGCACGCCCACCATTGAACAATCATGTCGACGGCGCAACGGACGCGCCGCGTGACATAACCCCGCCGCGCCAATAGTCCATTGCGCGGCGGCGGCATCGGCCTATATCAACGGCATGACCTTTTCTGCCGACCCCCGCTCGCTGCTTTACCGTTCCGGCCAGCTTGAACCCGATGAAGCCCGCGCTTTGGTGGGCCGCACTCTGGCCCAATGCGACGATGGCGAGCTTTATCTGCAATTCATCGCGTCCGAAGCCTTTGGCTTTGATGATGGCCGGTTGAAAACCTGCGACTACAGCCGAGAGGCAGGCTTTGGCCTGCGCGGCGTGTCGGGCGAGATGACCGGCTTTGCCCATGCCAATGAAATTTCCGCCGCAGCGATTGCGCGGGCGGGCGAAACGCTGACGCTTTTGGACCCGACGACGGGCGCCAAGGCCGCGCCGCCGGTGCGCACCAATCGCCATCTTTATACCGATGCTTCGCCGCTCGACGGCGTGGAATTTGCCGCCAAGGTCGCGCTGCTTGAACAGATCGATGCCGCCGCCCGCGCGCGCGACCCACGCGTGGCGCAGGTTTCCGCCTCGATTTCGGGTTCGTGGTCGGTGGTGGAAATTTTGCGCGCCGATGCCGATGCCGTGACGGACATTCGCCCGCTGGTGCGTCTGAATGTTTCCATCGTCGCCGAACAGAACGGGCGCCGCGAAACGGGCAGCTTCGGGATCGGCGGGCGCTATCTCTATGATGACCTGATGAAGCCGGAAACGTGGAACCGGGCCATCGATGCGGCGCTGGCGCAGGCTTTGATCAATCTGGAATCGGTGGCGGCACCGGCGGGCGAGATGACCGTGCTGCTCGCGCCGGGCTGGCCGGGGGTGCTGCTGCATGAAGCGGTGGGCCATGGCCTTGAGGGCGATTTCAACCGTAAGGGCACCAGCGCTTTCTCGGGCCGTCTGGGCGAACGGGTGGCCGCGCCGGGTGTGACCGTGGTGGACGATGGCAGCATCGCGGGCCGACGCGGTTCGCTCAGCGTCGATGACGAGGGTACGCCGACTCAGGAAAATGTGCTGATCGAGGATGGCATTCTCAAGGGCTATCTTCAGGACCGGTTGAACGCGCGCCTGATGGGCGTGGCCCCCACCGGCAATGGTCGGCGCGAAAATTATGCCCATGCGCCCATGCCGCGTATGACCAACACTTTCATGCGGGCCGGGAATGATGACCCGGCCGAACTGCTCTCCCGCGTTAAAAACGGCATTTTTGCCAAGAGCTTTGGCGGCGGGCAGGTGGACATCACCAGCGGCAAATTCGTCTTTTCCTGCACCGAAGCCTACATGATCGAGGACGGCAAATTGGGCGCACCGATCAAGGGGGCGACGCTGATCGGCGATGGGCCAAGCGTGCTGACCCGCGTGACCGGGATCGGCAATGACCTCGCGCTGGACGAAGGCGTCGGCATTTGCGGCAAGGGCGGCCAGTCCGTGCCCGCAGGCGTGGGCCAGCCCACTTTGCTGGTCGAAGGCCTGACCGTCGGCGGAACGGGCTGAGCGCCCCTTTCACGCGACTCATGGACGGTTCAGCCGAATGGGCGTATTAACCGAATCCGAAGGGGGCCTTCAGGCCCAAGGAGAAGGCAAATGTCTGTTCGTTCCATGCTTCGCAGCGCCGCACTGGCTGGCGGCGCATTGGCGTTTTTGTCCGCACCCGCCATTGACGCGCGCGAAAGGTTGACCCCGGATCAGGAATTGGCGAAAATCGTCAAGGATCGCGTGCCAGGAAAACCCGTCAATTGCATCAACCTGACCCAGATCCGTTCGACGACCATCATCGATCGCACCGCCATCGTCTATGACATGGGCGGCACGATCTATGTGAACCGCCCGCCCTATCCGCAATCGCTGGATGATGATGACATTCTGATCACCAAGACCTGGGGATCGCAATTGTGCAACGTTGATATCGTCCAACTGGCCACGCGCAATGGCGGCGCGGGCATGTGGTGGCGCGGATCGGTGGGGCTGGGCGAATTCGTGCCCTATACCAAGCCCAAGCCTGCTCCGGCGGCGGCTCCGGCCACGCCGCCTGCGGGGTAAAAGCGCAAGTCCTGAAAACAAAAAGGCCAGCGAGGGATGCCCCGCTGGCCTTTTTACTGGTCGGCTGTGCGGCCGATTATTCCCACTCAATCGTGCCGGGCGGCTTCGAGGTGTAGTCATAGACCACACGGTTGATGCCCTTGACCTCGTTGATGATCCGGGTGGCCACGCGCGACAGGAAGGCCGCGTCGAAGGGATAGATGTCGGCGGTCATGCCATCGGTGCTGGTCACAGCGCGCAGGGCGCAGACGTGGTCATAGGTGCGACCATCGCCCATCACGCCCACGGTTTTCACCGGCAGTAGCACGGCGAAAGCCTGCCAGATGGCGTCATAGAGGCCCGCGTTGCGGATTTCTTCGAGATAGACCGCATCAGCCTTGCGCAGGATGTCCGCGCGTTCGCGGCTGACTTCGCCCGGGATGCGGATGGCAAGGCCGGGTCCGGGGAACGGATGGCGTCCCACGAAAATGTCGGGCAGGCCCAGTTCGCGGCCCAGATCGCGCACTTCATCCTTGAAGAGTTCGCGCAAAGGCTCGACCAGCTTCATGTTCATGCGTTCGGGCAGACCGCCGACATTGTGGTGGCTCTTGATCGTCACGCTCGGCCCGCCGGTAAAGCTGACCGATTCGATGACGTCGGGGTAAAGCGTCCCCTGAGCAAGGAAGTCGGCGCCGCCGATCTTCTTGGCCTCGTCTTCGAACACGTCGATGAAGGTTTTGCCGATAAACTTGCGCTTGGCTTCGGGGTCGGTGACGCCCTCAAGGCCCTTCATGAACAGGGTCGAGGCATCGACATGGACCAGCGGAATGTTGAAATGGCCGCGGAACAGGCTGACCACCTGTTCGCTTTCACCCATGCGCATCAGGCCATGGTCAACGTAAACGCAGGTGAGCTGCTCGCCGATCGCTTCGTGGATCAGCACAGCGGCCACCGCCGAATCGACGCCGCCCGAAAGACCGCAGATCACGCGGCCCGAACCGACCTGCTCGCGGATTTCAGCGATTTTAGTCTTGCGGAATTCCGCCATCGTCCAATCGCCCTTCAGGCCGCAGACGTGACGTACGAAATTCTTCAGCAGCTTGCCGCCATCGGGCGTGTGGACCACTTCGGGGTGGAACTGCATCGCATAAATGCGCTTTTCATCATTGGCGATCACGGCATAGGGCGCGCCGGGGCTGGACGCCACAGGGCGGAAACCGGGGGCCAGCGCGGTGACCTTGTCACCATGGCTCATCCACACCTGATGCTTTTCACCAATCGACCACAGGCCGTTGAACAGCGCGCAAGTGTCGTTAATATCGATAAAGGCGCGGCCGAACTCGCCGCCGTCGCCACCCGTCACTTCCCCGCCCAGCTGATGCATCAGGCTTTGCTGGCCATAGCAGATGCCAAGGATGGGCAGGCCGCTTTCCAGAATAACCTCTGGGATGCGCGGGCCATTGGCGTCAAGCACGCTGGCGGGCGAACCCGACAGGATGATGCCTTTGGGCTGCATCCGCGCAAAGGCGGCTTCGGCCATGCTGAAGGGAGCGATTTCGGAATAGACGCCCGCTTCGCGCACGCGGCGTGCGATCAGCTGGGTCACCTGGCTGCCGAAATCGACGATGAGGATGGAGTCGGATGGCTGGACAGTCATGGCAGGCCCGTAAGGTTTACGCGCGCAATTGTCCAGATAGCGCAGGCCCATTGGCGCCAGAAAAGCGCGCCGAAAGGGGGGTGAGAGGGGATTGGGCGCCATGCACGATTCGGTTGCGCAAAACGCAACATCGGTCGAGGTCTTCGCACGTGCAAAATAAAACTTTGGTCGTATATGCCCGTCTCACAGACGGCAGTCACTACGCCAAATAGCGTAGAGCACAGGTCGGCATAACAACAACCCAGGAGTAACCCCATGTCGCGCAATATCGTGGCTTTTGCCGCCGCGCTCAGCGTCAGCGGCCTGTTTTTCGCTGCTGTGCTGGCCTAATCGCGGTCACACAAACTATAGCTTCCATGGTCCTCTCAACCCCATGAAGCACCAAAGGGCTGCCCCACTTCGGTGAGGCAGCCCTTCGCATTTGCAGCATAGAAGATTGCACCGCTGCAAAATGCATGCGGCGCAACCATGACCTCGATCAGACCGTCAAACGCACGGACAGGCGAATATCGCGTCCGGCCAAGGGCGCGTAATCCTTGAGGAAACTGGCCGCGCGGCGCGCATCGACATTGAACAGATTGCGCGCGCCAAGGGTAAAGGACACCCGGCCATCCTTGCCGCCCGGCTTGAACCCGAATTCGGCATTGACCAGCGTATAGGCCGCCGTCGGCGTTTCCTGCGCCGCGATGCGGTTTTGCGCGGTCACATGTTCGACCTCGCCGCGCAGATCCCACCGCGGATCGCTCAGCGTCAGGCCGCCCAGCACGCGCAGAGGCGGGATTCGCGGGGCCGGACCGACGCCCGAAATCGTCGCCTTGACCGCATCGGCCATCGCGTCGGCCTGCAAACGCCACGCACCGATTTCGGCCAGAGTCGCCGCGCCCTGAATCTCAAAACCGTAATAGCGCGCGGGCGCCTGACGCATCTGATAGACGGGCAGGCCGTCTTCGGTCACGCCGGTCGGATCTTCGTAAATGAAATTGCCGAACCAGCTGTGATAGACCGAAGCCTCGATCGAATAACCCTTGCCGCCGCCGCGCACGATGGCCTCGACACTGGTGGAGCGTTCGGTTTTCAGGTTCACATCGCCGATTTCAAACGCCTGCGTCCCGGCATGAGGCCCGTTGGCAAACATTTCCTCGGCCGCGGGAGCACGTTCGGTGCGCGATGCCGAAAGGCCCAGCGTCCATGCCGGATTGACCCGATAGGTCGCCCCGCCAGAGAAGGAGAATGTGTCGAAATTACGCTGACCGCCCCAGAACTGGGTCTGATCGGGCAAGGGCGATGCGCTCAGGCTGGAATGTTCATAACGGCCACCCGCCTCAAACTTGACCGCGCCCGCATCAAAGCTTTGCAGCGTGAAAAGGCCCAGTTGCTGGGTGCTGTTGCGCGGCAGAAAAGCTTCATCGCCGATCACGTTGAAATCGCGATTGACGAATTGCACGCCGCTGGCGCCCTGCCATCCGCCCATCTTGGTCTGGGTGACTTCAAGGCGGCCCTCGATGCCATGGTTGAAGAAGCGGGTGCCCACCGCGCCCGTCGGGTCCAGCTCGGCATGCTGATAGGCCGCATAGCCGACACGGGCCGAGATCTTTTCAATCGCGCCGCCAACCGGGCGGATTTCGGCGCGCATGTCAAAACGGTCCTGTTGCAGCTTGATGCGCGGGGCTTCCTGCTCCTGATCGGGCAGAGTGGCGTAGCGGATTGGCACGCCATAGAGGCTGTCCGTGTGGCTATAGGCAAAGCCGATGCTGCCCTGTGCGCCGATATAGGCGATACCTGCGCCCGCTTCCCAGCTTTTGGCGGCGGTATTGGGCAGGCGCCCCTTTACATTGGCATTGGCGGCATAATCGATATCCGGATCGCCCGCGCCCGATGCCGCCGTGGCCAAAGCCTGTTGACGCAAGGCGGGCGTCAGCGCATAGCCGCCGATCTTCATATCATCGGACACCGCCCGACTGCCATCGGCATGGGCCACCCAGCCCCCGCCCAGCGGCACATCCACCGTTCCGGCAAAGGACTTTTCATTCGCCGCCGAACCATATGTGGCCAAAGTGCTGATATGGATCGGCTCCTTGGGCACTTCATTGGGGATGCGGCGGTCGATCACATTGACTACGCCGCCCACCGCCGCCGAACCGTAAAGCAAAGCCTGCGGCCCGCGCAGCACCTCGATCCGGTCGGCCAGCAGGGGATTGACGGCGGGCGCGTGGTCAGCGCTGGTGTTCGACACGTCGATGGACCCGATGCCATTGACCAGAACGCGCACGCGCTCGCCCTGCATCCCGCGCAACACGGGGCGCGAGGCCGTGGGGCCAAAGGACGTGGCCGTCACGCCCGGCGTATGGGCCAGCGTTTCACCGATGGAGGAGCGCAGCGCCTGATCGAGATGCGCGCCCTTGAGCACGGCGACGCCCGAAAGGATGTCCTGCTGGTTGCGGGGCAAGACGCCCGAAACGACGATTTCAGCCGGGGGGCCGGCATGCAGGCCACCATCGGGCGCGGCATCATCAGCGGCAAAGGCGGGGGAGGCCAAAGCGACAGCCAAGGCCGCAGTTGCGCAGGCAGGGGGGATGCGCGTGATTTTCATGGGAAATGCCAGACCCTTATTCTTGTTGCGACGCAGCACCGCTACGCCCTCATACGGATCCTCCTAGCACCCCCATTTTAATGATACAATATCACATATCGTAAAATCCGCCCATTTGCCGCCAAACTACGACAAATTGCGGATCGGGGGCGAAATCAACCTCGCCCCCGCCCGCCGCACTCACTTGTTGGCGTATTCCTTCACCAGTTCGTTCAGGAATTCGCGCCCCGTATAGACAGCCTTGACGATGGCGCGTTCGTTCAAACCATGCGCCCCATTGCCATCGGGATCGCCATAAAGGCCCGGAGGACCATAGGAAGGAATGCCCACCGCCTCCAGATAGATGCCATCGGTCGCGCCGGTCGACATCACCGGTACCAGCGGCGTTCCGGGGTAATATTTCGCCACCAACCGTTCCGCAGGGCCGACGATAAAGGGCGTAAGCGGCGGCGATTTGGCCAGAGGGCCACGATCATCGACCTGCTTCACGGTCATTTTCGGATCGGCAATCACCTTTTCCAGCGTGGCACGCACGTCCTCTGCCGCCACACCGGGGAAGATGCGGCAATTGACATTGGCCCCGGCCCGCTGGGGCAGAGCATTGTTGGCATGGCCGCCATCAAGCAGCGTCGCCACGCAGGTCGTGCGCAACATCGAGTGATAGGAGCGGTCAGTATTAAGGATCGCCTCGGCGGCCTTGCTTTCCGGGCTGCCGATGGGCGCGGTGGCGATGGTGACCATGGCCTTGCCCATATCGCCGCCGCGCGCGGGGCCGGCCTTGGCAAAGAAAGCGCGTGTAGTGTCATTCAACATCAGCGGGAAATCAAAGGCGCGCAATTTTACCAGCGCATCCGACAATTCATAAATCGCATTGTCGGGAATGGGGATCGAGGAATGGCCGCCCGGATTGGTCGCTTCGATCCGGTAATTCACCACCGTCTTTTCGCCGACATGCAGGTTCTGGACGATGACCTTGCCTTTTCCGTCCGTGCGCCCGCCGCCGCCTTCATTCAGCGCAAATTCCGCATCGATCAGGTCGCGCTTGTTATTGGCCAGATATTGCGCGCCGTTAAACGCCCAGCTCGTTTCCTCGCCGCAGGTCAACGCCAGTTTGAGCGTGCGCTTGTTCTTGACGCCTTCCTTTTTCATCCGCGCCATCATGTCGATCCAGATGGCGTCCATCGCCTTCATGTCGGATGTGCCGCGACCATAGAAATAGCCGCCTTCCTCGATGAATTCATAAGGGTTGCGGGTCCAATCCTCACGCTTGGCCACCACCACGTCGAGATGGCCCAGCAGCAGGATCGGCTTCAATGTCTTGGAGGTGCCGGGCAGGATCACGACAAGGCCGCCCTCCTTGGGATGTTCGGGCACGGCAAAACGGGTGATGTCGGCGTCGCCATAACCGGCGGCGCGCAGATGCTTTTCCACCTTGTCGGCCAGCAGCGTGCAGGAGCCCGTCGTGATCGAGGAATCGGTTTCGACCAGTTCCTTGTACAGCGAACGGAAGGCCACCTGATCGGGGCGCAAGGGCGCCTCCTGTGCGGCCGCGACCCCGCCCGCCATCACTCCCGCCAGAGCTGCCGCTCCGGCCAGCAACTGCCTGCCATGCTTCATTATTGCCTCCTGTTTCGCCTATTCGCGATTTTGCGGCAATTCAGCAGGAAAACTCTGTGGACGGAAGGGGGCAAAGCGCCTTTCAGTCCTGCGCCAAAATGCCTATAGGCTATCTATGAGCACCGAAAATTCGAACACCAATCAACCCAACACCAACGCCTATGGCGCAGACTCGATCAAGGTCCTCAAGGGACTGGACGCGGTGCGCAAGCGCCCCGGCATGTATATTGGCGACACCGATGACGGCAGCGGCCTGCATCACATGGTGTTCGAAGTGTCGGACAATGCCATCGACGAAGCCTTGGCGGGCCATTGCGATCTGGTGCTGATCGAGATCAACCCGGATGGGTCGGTGTCGGTTGAGGACAACGGGCGTGGCATCCCCACCGGCCTCCACCCCGAAGAAGGCGTCTCGGCGGCCGAGGTCATCATGACCCAGCTCCACGCGGGCGGCAAATTTGAAAACACCAGCGACGACAACGCCTATAAGGTTTCGGGCGGTCTGCACGGCGTGGGCGTGTCGGTGGTCAACGCGCTGTCGGAATGGCTCGAACTGACCATCTGGCGCGAGGGCAAGGAACATTGGATGCGGTTCCGCAATGGCGACGCGGAAAACCCGCTGATCGTCAAGGGCGAGGCGCCGATCTATGAATCAGGCACCCGCAAGGGCCAGAAGAAGAACGGCACGCGCGTAACGTTCCTGGCCAGCGACGAGACGTTCAAGAATGTCACTGTCTATGACTTTGACAAGCTGGAGCATCGCTACCGCGAACTGGCCTTCCTGAATTCGGGCGTGCGCATCCTGCTGCGCGATCTGCGCGGAGAGGAAGTCAAGGAACACGACCTCTATTACGAAGGCGGCATCGCGGCCTTCGTGCGCTATCTCGACCGCAACAAGATGGCGCTGATCCCCGAACCTATCGCCATCACGGCGGACAAGGACGGGATCGGCATCGATGTGGCGTTGCAGTGGAACGATTCGTACTACGAAAACGTCCTGTGCTTCACCAACAACATCCCCCAGCGCGATGGCGGCACGCACCTCGCCGCCTTCCGCGCCGCGCTGACGCGCACGCTCAACAATTATGCCGAGCGTTCGGGCATGTTGAAGAAGGAAAAGGTTTCACTCTCGGGCGAGGATATGCGCGAGGGCCTGACCGCAATTGTGTCGGTCAAGCTGCCCGATCCCAAGTTCTCCTCGCAGACCAAGGACAAGCTCGTATCTTCCGAAGTGCGCCAGCCTTTGGAAAGCCTGATGGCCGACAAGATGACGCAGTGGCTGGAGGAAAACCCTGCCAACGCCAAATCGATCATCCAGAAGGTCATCGACGCCGCCGCCGCGCGTGAGGCCGCCAAGCGCGCCCGCGAACTGACCCGCCGCAAGGGGGTGATGGACATCGCCAGCCTGCCGGGCAAGCTGGCCGATTGTCAGGAACGCGATCCGTCGAAGTGCGAACTCTTCCTGGTCGAAGGTGACTCGGCCGGTGGTTCGGCCAAGCAGGGCCGCGACCGCCATTATCAGGCGATCCTGCCCTTGAAGGGTAAGATCCTGAACGTCGAGCGCGCCCGTTTCGACCGGATCATCTCGTCCAAGGAAGTCGGCACGCTGATTCAGGCGATGGGCACCGGCATCCGCGATGAATTCAATCTGGAAAAGCTGCGCTATCACAAGATCGTCATCATGACCGACGCTGACGTCGACGGCGCGCATATCCGCACGCTGCTGCTGACCTTCTTCCACCGCCAGATGCCCGACATCATCCGTGCGGGGCATTTGTTCATCGCCCAGCCGCCTTTGTACAAGGTCGCCAAGGGGCGGTCCGAGGTTTACCTGAAAGACAATGCCGCGCTTGACCGTTATCTGGTCGAAGCGGGCCTGTCGGGCCGGATGCTGGAAACCGCCACGGGCGCGCGTTCGGGCCGCGATCTGGAGGATCTGGTCGAACACGCCCTGCGCTTCCGCAACCTGATGGCCTTTGTTCAGCGCAAGTATAACCCCGCCGTCATCGAAGCGATGGCGCTGGCCGGTTCGCTTGAACATGGCATGACGCCGGACGAGCGCAAGGCCGCCCTCGACAAGGCCGCCGCATGGCTGGGCCGCGCCGACCGCGAGGCCAAGTGGGAAGCGATCCTGACCGAGGATGGCCATGTCGAATTCCTGCGCCATTGGCGCGGCGTCACCGATTATCACAAGATCGAGGCCGCCTTCCTGATCAGCGCCGAAGCGCGCAAGCTGGCCCGTTTGGCCGCCGAACAGGCCGAGGTTTACAGCGCCCCCGCCAAGTTCAGCCGCTCGACCGCCGTGGCCGAACCCGAGCCGGTAGCCGAGGAGACCGAGGGCGATGACGCCCCCGCCGCCGCGCGCCCGGTTGATCTGGATGGCTCGATCACGCGCCCCTCGCAATTGCTCGAAGCAGTGCTGGCCACCGGGCGCAAGGGGCTCTCGATCCAGCGCTATAAAGGCCTTGGCGAAATGAACGCCGAACAGCTCTGGGAAACCACGCTGGACCCGAACAACCGCGCCCTGTTGCAGGTCAAGGTTGAGGATGCCGACGTAACGGACGAAATCTTCACCCGCCTGATGGGCGATATTGTCGAACCCCGCCGCGAATTCATTCAGGAAAACGCGCTCAACGTGGCCAACCTCGATGTCTGATGAAGAAGATAAAAAGCGCGATTACACCTCGGCCGACGCCTATATGCCCAGCGAGCCCAAGCGCGCCACCGTCGATACCATCCCGTGGGACCAAGCCGCGACGATGATCGACCTCGAAGGTCGCGTGCCCGTGATCGCCGATGTGCGCGAATGCGTGACCCATTTCACACTCTACAAACCCCATGCGCGGGAAAACGCCCGCCTGCTGCTGACCGCGCCCGTGCATCGCGCCGGGCGGATCACGCGGACATGGCTGCTTGAACCGGCAGAGCTGGAGGCTTTGGCCGAGCGGATGAAGCGGGAGACGAATTAAGGGGTTTTCCCGGGGTTTTAAGGGCCTCCGGCGGGCAAAGGGACTTGTCCCTTTGCAGTCACCATACTGTATAGGTTGCGCTGTGAATTGGACCTTGGGTGCCGGGCGCAATATCGGAAATTAAAAGCCTGCGGCGCTGATCAGCGCGAGTTCGCCGCGCCGCAGGCTTTAAAAACCACCCACGCTTCGATCAAACGCCACCCCATAACGGGATTGCAAAGGGATGGATCCCTTTGCCCGCCGGAGGCAAAAACCCTCCCGCCCCAAAATCACCCTTTGGTAAAATCAAACCTGATCCGCACCCAAGTCCCTATCTGCGGCTTGCCATCGACACGCGGCGGCCAGACAAGGAATTGCCACGAGGCCCGGCGCAACCCGCGCGCAAGGCCGGAACCCAGCGGATATTCATCCAGTTCCTGACAATTTTCGACATGGAAACGATCAACCGTTTGGCAGGCGATCGTTGCCCATGCCCCCGGCGGCGCGTTGGCCCCGGCCAGAAAGGGGCGCAGTTCCGCGTCACTTGGCTCACGATACCATGCAGCGGCGTAGAGATGGACGCCGCCCGGCCCCTCACCCGGCCCGACGGCCGCGGCGCGTTGAGCGGCGGCATTGGCAGCCGCGACCGCTTCGGTACGGCGACCGATGGCGCCAATGTCGGATGCGGCGAAATCGGCGTGGTTAAGCTTGATGTAATTGGCCGGCGGCGGGGTGGTCGGCACAGGCTCCGGCGGGGTGGGCACAGGCGTCTTGGGCGGCTGGGCCAGTTTCGCCACCTTGGGCGCGGTCACCTGTTGCTGCTGCGCCTTGGCCTGCTGTTTGCCATCGTCCAGTTGGATCGACACCAGATGCGGCACGCCGGGCAATTTGCTCGCCCCTGCCAGCCCCAGACTGAGCAGCGCCGCGATAAACAGCAGCATGATCGCCAGCGACAGCGCGATGGCCGTCGCGCGACTGCGCAACCGCGATTGCCGGGCAAAGGAAGGCTGGGCAGAAATGGTGAAACTTTCGGCAGAATCGGACGGTTGCGCGCCCGCCTGTATGCGGAGGAAAAGCTGTATCGCAGATTTACGGATTGGTCACAGGCGCAAATCCCGCACCATCGGGCCAATCGCGCCCGGCCAGCCCCAAAACCTTGAACAAAACACCCATCTGATCGGGCGCGGTCAGGCGGTGATAGGCCGCCTCGACCTCCTGCGCCTGATCCGGTGCGGCCTTGGCCAGTGACGCCGCGCGCTCGGCCATGCCCAAAGCCATCAGCCACCCCCCCTGTCCCGCCAGCCCCATCACCCGCGCACCATGGGTTTGCGCGACATGGGCCGCGGTGACAAAATCGACCAGACAGGTCAGATCCGCCTCACCCGGCGTTGCGAACGGATCGACATGCTGATGCGCGCGCAATGCCTGAAGCGTCGATCCCATCTGCCTTGGCGCATAGCCATAGTCGATGATCAGCGCCGCCCCGCCCTGCGCGGCCAGCCTTGCGCCGATTTCGCCCATGGTGGCGCTGGCCGCCGGGCATGTTTCGACGATCGCGCCCGCATCGGCCCCCTGCCATGCCTTGGGGATGGCTTTATCCATCGGCAATCCGCCCGACACCGGCACGAACCGATCCTCGTCCAGCCCGACCATCCGCTCGCGCCACCCCGTTGGCGTCTTGACCATTTGCCGCACCGGCAAGGCATCGAGAAATTCATTGGCAACCAGCAGGATCGGCGCATCCTCGGGCAGGGTCGAGAGATCCTCGTGCCAGACCGCCTGCGGAAAAGCCTGCGCCTGCGCGCGACGCAATTCGGGCGAACCTTCGATGAAATGCACATCCGGCACCAGACCGAAACGCGCCGCCACGCGCAAGGCATCGCGGGCCAGCGTGCCGCGCCCCGGCCCCGGTTCGGCATAGATCACCCGCGCGGGCGCCCCGGCCCGCCGCCACACATCGGCCAGCCACACGCCCACCATCTCGCCAAACATCTGGCTGATTTCGGGCGCGGTGATGAAATCGCCGCCCGCGCCCAACGGGTCGCGGGTCGAATAATAATGGGCATTGGCCTCGGCCATGTAAAGCGCGAGCGGGATCGGCCCCTGCATCGCGATCAGGCGGCGCAACCGGTCGGAAAGATCAGCCATCGGCGCCCGAACGCACCGGAACCCGCGCCCCCAGCATAGGCCGCACCAAAGACCGCACGATCAGGAACAGGCCCAGCAGGATCATCGGCACGGTCAGCCATTGCCCCATCGACATATGGGTCTGGGCGGCGAATTCCTCCAATTGCTGATCCGGTTCGCGATAGAATTCGACGATGAAACGCGCCATGCCATAGCCCAGCGCGAAAGTGCCCATCAACATGCCCGGCCGCCAACGCGCCCGCGTCAGCCAGAACAGCGCAAACAGCACCAGCCCCAGCGCCAGACCTTCAAGGCCCGCTTCATAAAGCTGGCTGGGGTGACGGGCAAAGCTGCCTGCGGCTTCATCGGGGAACACCATGGCCCATGGCACATCCGGCCCGGCCACGCGGCCCCACAATTCGCCATTGATGAAATTGGCGATGCGGCCAAAAAACAGCCCTACCGGCGCGCAGGGCGCGACATAATCCAGCACCCGGATAAAGGATAGCTTGGCCTGACGGCACACCAGCGCCACGGCCACGACCACCCCGATCAACCCGCCGTGGAAACTCATGCCGCCTTCCCACAGGCGCAGCAATTTCATCGGTTCGGTATAGAGCGTGTGGTCATAAAAGGTCGCATAGCCCAGACGCCCGCCCAGAATGATGCCCAGCGTGCACCAGAAAAACAGGTCATCGACATGTCGCTGCGCCAGCGGGCTGCCCGGTTGGCGGATCATGCGCGAGAGGTGCCAATAGCCAAAGATGATGCCCGCCAGATAGGCCATCGAATAATAGCGCAGGGTGAAAAACCCCAGATCGATCCCCTTTTTCAAACCCAGACTGGCCCAATAGATCGGCTCTTTCACCGCGCTGGCCCCGGCGGCCAGAACGTCGAAGATTGCCGCGCCATGGTGCAGCGAAACAGGCAGGAGATCGGTTAACATGGGGAACTGGTGTCCGTATCTGGGGCTTTATGCTGGGGCGATACAACAAGGCGATGACAGAAGTCACCTTTTTCTGTGTCAAACCTCTGGCGCGGCCATGGTCCCACGGGGTAATGTGATAAGTGTCGCTTAAGTAGAGACGTTTAGACTAAGGCCACCAGAGGCCCCTGACCTGCCTCAAGTTGAAAGCTGCCGATGAACGCCATTCGCATTCCCAACCAACGCGCGGTGATCGACCGCCGGGCTTTGACCATCGCCATTGCCGAAGCGATGGAGGCAGCAGGCGGCAAGGCCAACCTTGCCCGGCAAGCGATCGTCGAATTGCTGCGCAAGGCGCTGGCCGATGGGCGCGAAGAGATCAACCGGCGCCTGCTGGAACGGCCCGGCGCGGGCCATGATTGCGCCGAGGGGCAGGCTTTCCTGATCGATCAGTTGTTGCGTGTGATCCACGATCATGTGGTCGAACACGTCTATCCCGCGGTCAACCGCAGCACGGGCGAGCGGCTGACCATCATGGCGGTGGGCGGGTATGGGCGGGGCGAAATGGCGCCCCATTCGGACGTTGACGTCGCCTTTATCACCCCGTCCAAACAAACCCATTGGTGCGAGCAGGTGATCGAGGCCATGCTCTATTTCCTGTGGGATCTGGCGCTTAAGGTCGGCCATTCCAGCCGCAGTCTGGACGATACGGTCCGCATGGCCAAATCGGACATCACGATCTGCACCGCGCTGCTCGAAGGGCGCTATGTCTGGGGCGATCAGGCTTTGTTCGACGAATCGCGCCGCCGGTTCTTTGCCGAGGTCGTGGCGGGCAGCGAGCGCAATTTCGTCACCGAAAAACTGGCCGAGCGTAACGAGCGGCACAAGAGGCTGGGCGACAGCCGCTATGTGGTCGAACCCAATGTGAAAGAGGGCAAGGGCGGATTGCGCGATCTGCACACGCTCTATTGGATCGGCAAATATCTGCACAAGGTGCGCAGCCCGGCCGAACTGGTCGATGTGGGCCTGTTGACGCAGGACGAATATCGCGCCTTCCGCCGCGCCGAGAGCTTTTTCTGGGCGGTGCGTTGCCACCTGCACACTATTACCAACCGCGCCGAAGACCGGCTGACCTTTGACCTGCAACGGCAGGTGGCCCAGCGCATGGCCTTTGCCGACCGGCCGGGCAAAAGCGCGGTCGAACGTTTCATGCAATATTTCTTCCTTCAGGCCAAACAAGTGGGCAGCCTGACGGGCGT
The DNA here is from genome assembly GCF_056279125.1 of Novosphingobium sp. Sphag1I. Classification (NCBI taxonomy): domain Bacteria; kingdom Pseudomonadati; phylum Pseudomonadota; class Alphaproteobacteria; order Sphingomonadales; family Sphingomonadaceae; genus Novosphingobium; species Novosphingobium sp. Sphag1I. Next base: position 39,581 of record NZ_JBWBQS010000012.1, read on the forward strand.
GTTCCTGGCGCAATTGGAGGAGCAGACCGAGAAGAAGAAGCGCAAGGGCCTGCTGGCCTCATTCCGGGGGCGGACGCGCACGATCAAGGGGTACAAGGTTTCCCATGGCCGTATTGCCGCGCCCTCGGACGACTGGTTCGAGGCCGATCCGGTACGATTGCTGGAAATCTTCACGATTGCGGACGCGGAAAGTTTCGAGATCCACCCCGAAACCATGCGCCAGATCGCCCGCGATTCCAAACTGATCGACGCGGATGTGCGCAAGAACCCGCGCGCCAATGAATTGTTCATGGAATTGCTGACCAGCCGCCATGACCCGGAAACGGTGCTGCGATGGTTGAATGAGGCCGGGGTCTTTGGCCGTTTCATCCCCGATTTCGGCCGCGTGAATGCCCAGATGCAGTTCGACATGTATCACCACTATACGGTGGACGAACATACGATCCGCGCCATCGGCCTGCTGGCCAAGATTGAAAAGGGCGAACTGGCTGAAGACCACCCTTTGGCCACCGCCATCATCGGCAAGGTCCACTATCGACGCGCCCTTTATGCCAGCGTGCTGATGCATGACATCGCCAAGGGGCGCGGGGGCGACCATTCGGTGCTGGGCGCAGAAATCGCACTGCGCCTTTGCCCGCGTCTGGGCATGACCAGCGAGGAGACCGAACTGGTCAGCTGGCTGGTGCGTCAACATCTGTTGATGAGCGCGACGGCGATGAAGCGCGATCTGGCCGATTGGAAGACGATCACCGATTTCGTGGCGGTGGTGCAATCGCTCGAACGGTTGCGGCAACTGACGCTGCTGACCATTGTGGACATTCGGGCGGTGGGTCCGGGCGTGTGGAACGGGTGGAAACGACAACTCCTGACCGAACTCTTCGCCAGCGCCGAGGAACGCCTGCGCCTTGGCCATGTCGAGCGCCACCGTGCCGAACGCATCGCGGCCAAGCAGAAGATCGTTACCGAACGCATGGGCGAGCAAGGCTCGCTGGTCGCGCGCTATGGCAAATTGTTCACCGACGCCTATTGGATCGCCGAACCAGAGGATGTGATCGAGCGCAACCTCATCCAACTGCACGAGGCCAAGGGCGCGCCTTTGTCCATCACCACCAGCTATGACGCCTCTCGCGGGGCGACGCTGGTGATGGTCATCGCGTCCGACCACCCCGGCCTGTTCTATCGCATCGCGGGGGGCATCCACCTTGCGGGCGGCAATATCATCGACGCGCGCATCCACACCACACGCAGCGGCACCGCCGTTGACAACTTCCTGGTCCAAGACCCGCTGGGCCGCCCATTCTCGGAACAATCCCAATTGGAACGCCTGCAAAAGGCCATCGGCGACGCGCTGGCTAACCGGGTCAAGCTGCTGCCCCAGCTGGTCGCGCGGCCCCTGCCCCGCCCGCGTCAGGAAGCGTTTGAAGTGCGCCCCCGCGTCGAATTCGACAATGACGCGTCTAACCGCTTTACCGTGGTTGAAATTTCCGCCCGCGACCGGCCTGCTTTGCTCAACCGACTGGCGCGCGCCCTGTTCGAATCGCGCCTGATCGTCCATTCCGCCCATGTCGCCACCTATGGCGAGCGCGCCGTCGACACATTCTATGTCACCGACCTGTTCGGCGGCAAAGTCGATGGCGGCGGGCGCCAGAAGTCGGTCGAAAAGCGGTTGCTGGAGGCGGCAAGCGAAGAGGTGGCGGAGGTGGCGACGGCTTGAATGGGAGCGTTCGGGGGGAAGTGATGCCTCCGGCGGGTTAAGGGCGGGGGGCCCTTAACAATCCCGATATTGTCTATGTTGCGTTGGAAACGGCGGCCTAAGCGGAGCCTTTCAGCGTTGAAATCATAAAGCCTGCGGCGCTTTTGGCGTAACTTCGCCGCGCCGCAGGCTTTCATCCCATTCAACAAACGCCCCGCTGGCAGACCATGCGCCACCCCATAACGGGATTGCAAAGGGACCAGTCCCTTTGCCCGCCGGAGGCCAAACCCTTACCGCTTCAACCGCGCCACAACCTCATCCCGGCCGATCAAAGGCAAGAGCGCGCCCATATCCGGCCCATGCTCCATGCCGGTGATGGCCAGACGCAGCGGCAGGAACAGGGCCTTGCCCTTGCGCCCGGTGGCTTCCTTGAGCGCGCCGGTCAGCGCGGCCCAAGGCCCGTTGCCCCAATCGAGCGTGGTGGCGACGTCGGCGGCTTGGGCCAGAAACGCGCGGGACTCATCATCCTGCGCCGGGGCGTTGATCGGCCCCTTGATGACGGCCCACCAATCGCCCGCCTCGGCCACGGTGTTCAGGTTGGGGCGGATCGCTTCCCATGCTTCCTCGCCCATCCCGGCGGGCAGACGGTCGGCAACCTTGGCATAGGGCATGCGGTGGATGATCTGGGCGTTGAGCCGGGCCAGTTCGGCCTCGTCAAAACGGGCGGGCGCGCGGCCAAAGCGGGAAAGGTCGAAAGCCTCGCACAATTGTTCGACCGAGAGCGAAGCATCGACCGGATCACTGGTGCCAAGGCGGGCCAGCAGGCTGATGATCGCCTCGGCCTCGATCCCCTGTTCGCGCAATTCCGCCACGCCCAGCGAGCCGAGGCGCTTGGAAAGCTTGCCCTCGGTCCCGGTCAACAGCGCGCTATGCGCAAAGGCAGGGACCGGCGCGCCAAGGGCGGTGAACATCTGCACCTGCGTCGCGGTGTTCGACACATGGTCTTCGCCGCGCAGGATCTGGGTCACGCCCATGTCGATATCGTCAATGACGCTGGGCAGCATATAGAGCCACGAACCATCGGCGCGGCGGATCACAGGATCGGACATGGTGGCGGGGTCGAAATTCTGCGCCCCGCGAACGCCATCCTCCCACGTGATCGCCTCGTCACGATCCAGCAGAAAACGCCAGTGCGGCGCCTCACCTGCCGCCGCCTTGGCCTCGTGATCCGCCTCGGTCAGGGCCAGCGCGCCGCGATCGTAAATCGGCGGCAGGCCACGGCTGAGCAGCACCTTGCGCTTGAGATCCAGTTCCTGCGCCGTTTCATAACAACGGTAAACCCGCCCGCTCTCAACCAGCTTGGCAAATTCACGCTCATACAGGGCAAAGCGGGCCGACTGCCGCTCCTCGCCCTCGTAATTCAGCCCCAGCCAAGCCAGATCGGCGCGGATGCCCTCAACATATTCCTCACGGCTGCGCGCTCCATCCGTATCGTCAATGCGCAACAGGAATTTACCCCCCACACGTTGCGCCAGCATCCAGTTGTGCAGCGCGGTGCGGATATTGCCAATGTGGAGCATGCCCGTAGGGCTGGGCGCGAAGCGGGTTACGGTGGTCATGCCGGGCATATAGGAGGGATGAGCGAGGGAGGAAAGAGAGAGATGCCTCCGGCGGGCAAAGGGCGGGGGCCCTTTGCAATCCCGATATTGTCGGGGTTGCGCTTTGAAGGCTGCCTTGTGCGTGGCTGCAATGTTTGAATGTTAAAGCCATCCGCGCCCCACCGCAAACTCCGCGCAACCCCATTACCGGGATTGTTAAGGGCCCCCGCCCTTACCCCGCCGGAGGCAAACAGCCCTTAAAAATCATGCCGTCCGAAACGCCTGCGTAATCGGATATCGCCGATCCCGCCCGAAATTGCGCGCGCCCAGCTTGACCCCCGGAGGCGCCTGACGACGCTTATATTCGGCCAGATGGAGCAGGCGCTCGATCCGGCTGACGGTGGCGCGGTCAAAGCCTTCGCTGACCAGTTGCTCGACGGACTTTTCATGCTCGACAAGGCCCAGGAGGACCGCGTCCAGCACGTCATAGGGCGGCAGGGAGTCCGAATCCTTCTGATCGGGGCGCAATTCGGCCGATGGCGGCTTGCTGATGATATTGTCGGGCATAACCGGGCCGTCGGGGCCAAGACCAATGCGCGGCTTGTTCCAGTTGCGCCAGTTCGACAGAGCAAAGACGGTGGTTTTATACGCGTCCTTCAACGGGTTATAGCCGCCGTTCATGTCACCATAGATCGTGGCGTAACCCACGCTCATCTCGCTCTTGTTGCCGGTGGTCACCAGCATCGGGCCGAATTTGTTCGACAGCGCCATCAGCGTGACGCCCCGGATGCGGCTCTGGATATTTTCCTCGGTCAGGTCCGGCCCGCGACCGGCAAAGGGCGGCGTGAGCATCTCTTCAAACGCCTTGACCGCCGGGACAATCGGCACCGTATCGTATTTCACGCCCAGCATATGCGCGCATTCGGTCGCGTCGATCAGGCTCTCGGTGCTGGTGTAACGGCTGGGCAACATCACGCACCACACGCGGTCGGCGCCCAACGCATCCACGGCAATCGCGGCGCAAAGCGCGCTGTCGATCCCACCCGAAAGACCCAGCACCACGCCGGGAAACTTGTTCCGGTTCACATAATCACGCAGCGCCAGAACCATCGCGCAATAGATGTCTTCGGGATGCTCGGCCTGTGGCTCAATCTCACCCCGGTCACAGCGCCAGCCCTTGGCGGTCTTGGTCCAGCGGGTCAGAACTTCCTGCTCTTCCCAATCCTTCATCTGGACCGCAAGGCTGCCATCGCCATTGACCACAAAGCTGGCCCCGTCGAACACCAATTCGTCCTGTCCGCCCACGCGGTTCAGATAGGCCAGCGGCACCCCCGCCGCCGAAGCACGACGCTTGGCCACGCCGTCAATGCGCAGCGTGTCCTTGTCGATTTCATAGGGGCTGCCGTTCGGGCACAGGAAGATCTCGGCACCGAAATCGGCCAGATGGCGGCAGACATTGGGATGCCAGATGTCTTCGCAGATCGGCACGCCAATCATCGTGCCCCGAAAGATGATCGGCTCCGGCAAAGGCCCCGGCGCGAACAGGCGCATTTCATCGAACGTGCCGTAATTGGGCAATTCATGCTTGAACCGGATCGCGGACACCTTGCCCTGATCCAGCAGCGCTACGCCATTATGCAGCGCGCCATCAGCCACAAACACGCTGCCCACCAGCATCGCCGGGCCGCCCGCCGCGGTCGTTTCGGCCATCTTTTGCAACTCTGCCGTCGCGCGCTCGACCAGACTGGGCTTCAACACCAGATCCTCTGGCGGATAGCCAACCAGTTGTAATTCCGGGAAGGCAATCAAATCCGCCCCCGCCTCTTTCGCACGATCACGCGCGGCCAGCATCCCTGCGGCATTGCCGGCAAGATCGCCAACGGACTGGTTCAACTGGGCGAGGGTGATTTTCAGCGTATCAGGCATGGGGGCAGGTTTAGGGGGGCTTTGCGCGAATGGAAAGGGTGCAAGAGGGTTTTGTTTGATGCCTCCGGCGGGTTAAGGGCGGGGGCCCTTAACAATCCCGTTACTGTCGGCCTTGCGGTGCGCAGGCCGCGTTGCGCATGATTGCATTGTTTGAATGTTAAAGCCTGCGGCGCTTTTGTTGCGGGTTCGCGGCGGCGCAGGCTTTCAAATCCATGCCAAATAACGCGCCGTGGCCGAGAACACCCAACCCCAAACCGGGATTGTTAAGGGGCCCCGCCCTTAACCCGCCGGAGGCAAAACGCCCCTACTCCACCCAACAAAAAACCCCGCCGGATCGCTCCAGCGAGGTCTTCTGTTTCAGCCCTGAAAGGCGGATCGCTTATTCAGCGCCGTCGTTCAGGTAATCACCGGCATCGGCGTCCAGACCGTGGGTTTCGCCCTCGATCGGCGCCAGCGGATCGACCAGACCAGCAGCCTCAGGCCCCTGCGCCAGTTCGGCCGCATGCTCTTCGGCCGCAGTTGCCGGAGCGATCAGATGCTCCTGCAACTTGCGGTAGGAAGCGCGCAGCGCAGCATCGCGGCTGGAGGCGGCCACGCGGATACGGTTCATGCCCGCGCCGGTACCGGCGGGGATGAGACGGCCCACGATGACGTTTTCCTTCAGACCGATCAGGCTGTCCTTCTTGCCTTCGACCGCCGCCTGCGTCAGCACGCGGGTGGTTTCCTGGAACGAAGCCGCCGAGATGAACGAACGCGTCTGGAGCGAAGCCTTGGTGATGCCCAGCAGCACCGGCTTGCCCTCTGCCGGACGCTGGCCTTCGGTCAGCTTGGCATTGGTTTCCAGCATTTCTTCCAGATCGACCTGCTCGCCCGGCAACAGCGTGGTGTCGCCACCAAACGTGATTTCAACCTTCTGCAGCATCTGGCGAACGATCACCTCGATGTGCTTGTCGTTGATCTTCACGCCCTGCAAGCGATAAACTTCCTGAATTTCCGCGACGAGATATTCGGCCAGAGCCTCGATCCCCATCACTTCCAGAATGTCATGCGGGTTGGGCGAGCCCGAGATCAGGTTGTCGCCCTTCTTGACCCAGTCGCCTTCCTGCACGTCGATCACCTTGCTCTTGGGGATCAGGTATTCGACGGGTTCGCCTTCCTGCGGCACAATGGCGATCTTACGCTTCGCCTTGTAATCGCGGACAAATTCAATGCGGCCAGCGATCTTGGCGATCACCGCATTGTCCTTGGGAATGCGCGCTTCGAACAGTTCGGCAACGCGCGGCAGACCACCGGTGATGTCGCGGGTCTTGGCGGCTTCGCGGCTTGCACGAGCGATAACGTCGCCCGATTCCACCATCTGACCGTCTTCGACCGACAGCGTCGTGCCCGGCGCCAGCATATAGCGCGCCGCTTCACCCGAACCTTCGTCCAGCAGGGTAAGGCGAGGACGCAGGTCTTCCTTCTTGCCGCGGCTGGTGGAACGGTTTTCGGTGATGATGCGCTGGGTCATACCCGTTGCTTCGTCGACCTGTTCCGTCAGCGTGCGACCGTCGATAAGATCCTGGTACTTCACGATACCCGACTTTTCGGTGATGATCGGCGTGGTGAACGGATCCCATTCGGCCAGACGTTCGCCCTGCTTCACCGTCGCACCGCTCTTGTGGAGCAGATGCGTACCATAAGGCACGCGGTGCATGGCGCGTTCGCGACCATCGGTATCGATCAACGCGATTTCACCATTACGAGCCAGCGAGAGCAGACGGCCACGCTTGTCAACGATCGTCGGAATGTCGCGATATTCGACGTGACCGTCGCACAGCGCTTCAAGGTTCGACTGTTCGTTCACCTGCGCCGCGCCACCGATGTGGAACGTACGCATGGTCAGCTGCGTGCCGGGTTCACCGATCGACTGGGCGGCGATAACGCCGACCGCTTCACCGATGTTGACCGGCGTACCGCGTGCAAGGTCGCGACCATAGCACGTGCCGCAAACGCCCTGCGTCGCTTCGCAGACCAGCGGCGAACGGATGCGCGCCGACTGGATGCCGTGCGATTCGATCAGCGCCACAGCCGGTTCGTCCAGCAAGGTGCCCTTGCCAACGATCACCGAACCGTCCTTGGCCAGAATATCCTCGGCCAAAGTACGGCCCAGAATACGTTCGCCCAACGAGGCGATGGTGCTGCCGCCCTGAACGATCGCGCGCATTTCCAGAGCGCGTTCGGTGCCGCAATCGTTGATGATGACGACGCAGTCCTGCGAAACGTCCACCAGACGACGGGTCAGGTAACCCGAGTTTGCCGTCTTCAACGCGGTATCCGCCAGGCCCTTACGAGCGCCGTGGGTCGAGTTGAAGTATTCAAGAACGGTCAGACCTTCCTTGAAGTTCGAGATGATCGGCGTTTCGATGATTTCGCCCGACGGCTTGGCCATAAGGCCGCGCATACCGGCAAGCTGCTTCATCTGGGTTGGCGAACCACGGGCGCCCGAGTGGCTCATCATATAGATCGCGTTGATCGGCTTTTGACGGCCGGTTTCCGGATCGATCGGGCTGGACTTCAGCTCTTCCATCATGGCTGCGGCCACCTGATCGCCGCAACGGCTCCAGGCGTCGATGACCTTGTTGTACTTTTCCTGCTGCGTGATCAGACCGTCCTGATACTGCTGCTCGTAATCGGCCACCAGTTCCTTGGTTTCGGCAACCAGTGCTTCCTTGCTGTCAGGAATGATCATGTCATTCTTGCCGAAGGAAATGCCGGCCTTGAACGCATGGCGGAAGCCAAGGCTCATGATGGCGTCGGCAAACAGCACCGTGTCCTTCTGGCCGGTGTGACGATAGACCTCGTCGATCACGTCGCCCACGTCCTTCTTGGTCAGAAGGCGGTTGACGACGTCGAAGGGCACCTTGTGGCTGTGCGGCAGGCATTCGCCGATCAGCATACGACCCGGCGTCGTTTCAAAACGCTTGAGGTACGTCTTGCCGTTTTCGTCGGTCTGCGGAACGCGCGCGATGACCTTCGAGTGCAGCGTGACGGCCTTGATTTCAAGCGCCTGATGCACTTCGGCCATGTCGGCAAACATCATGCCTTCGCCCGGTTCGCCCGCGCGGTCCATCGACAGGTAATAGATACCCAGAACCATGTCCTGCGAAGGAACGATGATCGGCTTGCCGTTCGCGGGGCTGAGGATGTTGTTGGTCGACATCATCAGCACGCGCGCTTCCAACTGGGCCTCAAGGCTCAGCGGCACGTGGACGGCCATCTGGTCACCGTCAAAGTCGGCGTTGAAGGCCGAGCAGACCAGCGGGTGAAGCTGGATCGCCTTACCCTCGATCAGAACGGGTTCGAACGCCTGAATGCCCAGACGGTGCAGCGTGGGCGCACGGTTGAGCATGACGGGGTGTTCGCGGATCACCTCGTCCAGGATGTCCCAGACTTCCTTGCGTTCCTTTTCCACCCACTTCTTGGCCTGCTTCAGGGTCATCGACAGACCCTTGGCATCCAGACGCGCATAGATGAACGGCTTGAACAGTTCGAGCGCCATCTTCTTGGGCAGGCCGCACTGGTGCAGCTTGAGTTCCGGCCCGGTCACGATGACCGAACGGCCCGAATAGTCAACGCGCTTGCCCAGCAGGTTCTGACGGAAGCGGCCCTGCTTGCCCTTGAGCATGTCGGACAGCGACTTGAGCGGACGCTTGTTGGCACCGGTAATGACGCGGCCACGGCGACCGTTGTCGAACAGGGCGTCAACGGCTTCCTGCAACATGCGCTTTTCGTTGCGCACGATGATGTCGGGCGCGCGCAGTTCAATGAGGCGCTTCAGACGGTTGTTACGGTTGATGACGCGACGATAAAGGTCGTTCAGGTCCGAGGTCGCAAAGCGGCCACCGTCCAGCGGCACCAGCGGGCGCAGATCTGGCGGGATCACGGGCACAACGTCGAGGATCATCCATTCGGGGCGGTTGCCCGAATCGATGAAAGATTCCACGACCTTCAGGCGCTTGATGATCTTCTTGGGCTTCAGTTCCGACTTCGTCTCGGCCAGTTCCTTGAGAAGGTCTTCCTTCTCCTGAACCATGTCCAGGCTCATCAGCATGTGCTTGACCGCTTCGGCGCCGATGCCGGCGCTGAACGCGTCCTCGCCATACTCGTCCTGATAGTCGAGCAGCTCGTCTTCGGTCAGCAACTGGTACTTTTCAAGCGGGGTCAGGCCCGGCTCGATCACCACATAGGATTCAAAGTACAGGATGCGCTCCAGCTGCTTCAACTGCATGTCGAGCAGCAGGCCGATGCGCGAAGGCAGCGACTTGAGGAACCAGATGTGCGCGACGGGCGCGGCCAGTTCGATATGGCCCATGCGCTCGCGGCGCACCTTGGTCACGGTCACTTCGACGCCGCACTTTTCGCAGACGACGCCCTTGTACTTCATGCGCTTATACTTACCGCAAAGGCACTCATAGTCCTTCACGGGGCCGAAGATGCGCGCGCAGAACAGGCCGTCACGTTCCGGCTTGAACGTGCGATAGTTGATCGTTTCCGGCTTCTTGATTTCGCCGAAGGACCAGCTGCGGATACGCTCGGGCGAAGCCAGACCGATCTGGATCTGGTCGAAGGTTTCGGTCTTCGCCATCTGGTTGGTAAATTTGGTCAGGTCGTTCATATGTCGTCCCTCTAAGGGGTCAAATCTCTGGGGCGAAGGGCGGGCGGCCGGTCAAGACCGCCCCATCCCCTTACTCCGCAGCCTCCGGCAGATCGTCGTCGCTGTCGTCCGTCAGGCTCGAAAGCTCGACATTCAGACCCAGCGAACGCATTTCCTTGACGAGCACGTTGAAGCTCTCAGGGATACCCGCCTCGAACGTGTCGTCGCCCTTGACGATGGCTTCATACACCTTGGTGCGGCCCACCACGTCGTCCGACTTGACGGTGAGCATTTCCTGAAGCGTGTAGGCCGCGCCATAGGCCTGCAGCGCCCACACTTCCATTTCACCAAAGCGCTGACCACCGAACTGCGCCTTACCGCCCAGCGGCTGCTGGGTAACAAGCGAGTAGGGCCCGATCGAACGTGCGTGGATCTTGTCGTCGACCAAGTGGTGCAGCTTGAGCACATACTTCATGCCCACCGTCACCTTGCGGTCGAAAGCTTCGCCCGTGCGGCCGTCGAACAGGGTCACCTGACCCGATTCGTCCAGACCCGCCTTGCGCAGCATGGCCGACACGTCGGCCTCGACGGCGCCGTCAAACACCGGCGACCCCATCGGCACGCCATTGCGCACGCTCTGGGCCAGCTCGACGATTTCCAGATCACTGCGGTCGTCCAGCTCGGCGGTGTAATTGTCGCCGTAGATGTCCTTGAGCAGTTCACGCACCGCTTCAGGGGGCTGCCCCGCCTGCGGGTTCGGATTGGCCTCGCGCCATTCATCCAACGCGGCACCGATCTTGCGTCCCAGACCGCGCGCGGCCCAGCCCAGATGGGTTTCGAAGATCTGACCCACGTTCATACGCGAAGGCACACCCAGCGGGTTCAGCACGAAGTCCACCGGCGTACCGTCTTCGAGGAAAGGCATATCTTCCTGCGGCAGAATGCGGCTGATGATACCCTTGTTGCCGTGACGGCCGGCCATCTTGTCGCCCGGCTGAAGCTTGCGCTTCACGGCCACAAAGACCTTGACCATCTTGAGGACGCCCGGAGCCAGCTCGTCGCCGCGTTCCAGCTTTTCCTTACGATCTTCGAACTTCTCGACGATCGCCTTGATGGCCGTGTCATACTGCGCCTTGGTCGCTTCCAGCTGCTGCTGGCGCGCATCATCGGCAACGGCAAACTTCCACCATTCGTAGCGCTCAACCTCGGCCAGCACTTCTTCGGTAATCTCGATGCCCTTCTTCAGCCCCTTGGGCGCGGCTGCGGCCACCTGGCCGAGCAGCATGTCCTTGAGACGGTTGAAGGTGGCACGGTTCAGAATCGCCCGCTCGTCCTCACGGTCCTTGGCGAGGCGTTCGATTTCCTCGTTCTGGATCGCGCGGGTACGGTCGTCGATCTCGATACCGTGACGGTTGAAGACGCGAACGTCGACAATCGTACCGGCAACGCCCGGCGGCAGACGCAGCGAGGTGTCACGCACGTCGCTGGCCTTTTCACCAAAGATCGCGCGCAGCAGCTTTTCTTCCGGCGTCATCGGGCTTTCGCCCTTGGGCGTGATCTTGCCGACAAGGATGTCGCCCGGATGCACTTCGGCGCCGATGTAAACAATGCCCGCTTCGTCGAGATTGCGCAGCGATTCCTCGCCCACATTCGGGATGTCGCGGGTGATGTCTTCAGGCCCAAGCTTCGTATCGCGAGCCATGACTTCAAATTCCTCGATATGGATCGAGGTGAAGACGTCTTCCTTCACGATGCGTTCGCTGATCAGGATGGAGTCTTCGTAATTGTAGCCATTCCAGGGCATGAACGCGACCAGCACGTTGCGGCCCAGCGCCAGTTCGCCCAGCTCGGTCGAGGGACCATCGGCAATGATGTCGCCCTTTTCGACGCTGTCGCCCACCTTCACCAGCGGACGCTGGTTGATGCAGGTCGACTGGTTCGAACGCTCGAACTTTTGCAGCGTGTAGATGTCCACGCCCGACTTGCCCGGCTCGATATCGCCCGACACGCGGATCACGATACGGGTGGCGTCAACCTGATCGACGATACCCGCACGTGCGGCGGCAATGGCCGCGCCCGAATCGCGCGCAACGGTTTCTTCCATGCCGGTACCGACGAAAGGCGCATCGGCCTTCACCAGCGGCACAGCCTGACGTTGCATGTTCGAGCCCATGAGAGCGCGGTTGGCGTCGTCATTTTCCAGGAAGGGAATGAGCGAGGCGGCAACCGAGACGAGCTGCTTGGGCGAAACGTCCATCAGCGTGATCGTTTCGCGCGGCGCCATCACGAATTCGCCGTTCTGACGCGCCGAGACCAGCTCTTCGACGAACGAGCCATCCGCGTTGGTTTCGGCCGAAGCCTGCGCCACCGTGTGCTTCTGCTCTTCCATCGCCGAGAGATAGACCACGTCGCCCGTGACCTTGCCGTCGATCACCTTGCGGTACGGGGTTTCGATGAAACCGTACTTGTTCACACGCGCAAAGGTCGAGAGCGAGTTGATCAGACCGATGTTCGGGCCTTCGGGCGTTTCAATCGGGCAGATACGGCCATAGTGCGTCGGGTGAACGTCGCGGACTTCAAAGCCTGCACGCTCACGCGTCAGACCGCCCGGCCCGAGCGCCGAAACGCGGCGCTTGTGCGTCACTTCGGACAGCGGGTTGGTCTGGTCCATGAACTGCGACAGCTGCGAGGAGCCGAAGAATTCACGAACAGCGGCCACGGCGGGCTTGGCGTTGATGAGGTCGTTCGGCATCACCGTCGACACGTCGACCGACGACATACGCTCCTTGACCGCGCGTTCCATGCGCAGCAAGCCGACGCGATACTGGTTTTCCAGCAATTCGCCCACCGAACGCACGCGACGGTTGCCAAGGTTGTCGATGTCATCGACTTCGCCCTTGCCGTCCTTCAGGTTCACCAGCTCCTTCACAACGGCAAGAATGTCGTTGGTTTCCAGCGTAGTGACCGTATCTTCGACGTTCAGGCCCAAACGCATGTTCAGCTTGACGCGGCCCACGGCCGACAGGTCATAGCGGTCGGCATCAAAGAACAGACCGGCAAACAGCGCTTCGGCGGTTTCGCGCGTCGGCGGTTCGCCGGGGCGCATCACGCGATAGATGTCGGCCAGAGCGTGGTCGCGGTCTTCGGCCTTGTCGGCCTTCAACGTGTTGCGGATCCACGGACCGGTGCTGACGTGGTCGATGTCGAGCAGTTCGAAAGCGTCGATTCCGGCGGCGTCCAGCGCGGCCAGATTCTCGGCGGTCACTTCCTCGCCAGCCTCGATATAGATGCGACCGGTCGACTCATTGATCACGTCATTGGCGCTGTAACGGCCAAAGATTTCCTCGGTCGGGATCAACAGATCCTTGAGGCCATCCTTTTCCGCCTTGTTGGCAGCGCGCGGGCTGATCTTGGTGCCGGCGGCGAAAACCACCTCACCGCTGGCCGCATCGACGATGTCGAAAGCGGGCTTGGCGCCGCGCCATGCTTCGGCAACATAGGGGATCTTCCAGCCGCCGGTGGCACGGTTCCACACGATCGTCTGATAGAAGTGATGCAGGATCTCTTCGTCGTTCAGACCCAGAGCATGCAGCAGCGCCGTCACAGGCAGCTTACGCTTGCGGTCGATACGGACGTTGACGATGTCCTTGGCGTCAAATTCAAAGTCCAGCCACGAACCGCGATACGGGATCACGCGGGCGGCGAACAGGAACTTGCCCGAAGAGTGCGTCTTGCCACGGTCATGGTCGAACAGAACGCCCGGCGAACGGTGCATCTGCGACACGATCACGCGTTCGGTGCCGTTGATGACGAAAGTGCCGTTTTCGGTCATGAGCGGCATGTCGCCCATGTACACGTCCTGCTCCTTGATATCGAGCACCGACCGGGTTTCGGTCTCGGCGTCGACTTCAAACACGATCAGGCGCAGCGTCACCTTCATCGGAGCGGCATAGGTGATCCCGCGCTGACGGCATTCGGTGATGTCGTACTTGGGCTCTTCCAATTCGTAATGGACAAAGTCCAGTTCGCTGGTGCCGGCAAAGTCGCGGATCGGAAACACCGAACGCAGCGTCTTTTCCAGACCCGAGACGTAACCGACCGAAGGGTCGGAACGCAGGAACTGTTCATACGATTCGCGCTGAACCTGAATCAGGTTCGGCATCTGCGTCACTTCGTGAATATCACCGAAGATCTTGCGGATCCGGCGCTTGGCCGAAGCGCGGGAGATGGGCTGGGTTGCCATAGGGCTAGACTTTGCCTCTTTCGTTGATGGCCGAATGTCTCTTTTTCGCGGAAAAAAGAGGCACGAAGCCGAAAAATAATGCCATGCGCGGGGTAAATGGCGGCACCGTTAAACGCACAAAAGGCCGCTGGCGAATCACCCCTGTTCCGGAATGAAGGCCCGCAGCCTCTGGCGTCAGATGCAACACCACCGCCTCCTTTCGTGGATGACCCCCGCGCTGGGCCGCCCTTGCTCGAAGCGATGGAACCGGCGGGCATTAGGCGTGTCGGGGTGTTTTGTCAATTGTCGGAGGAATAAGGTTTGCCTCCGGCGGGCAAAGGGCGGGGGCCCTTTGCAATCCCTTTATGGGGTCGCGCAAAGCCCGCCGGATTACCCTATCCGCGAAGCGGCTTTATAGCCTGCGGCGCGGCAAGTTTGCGCAAGGCCGAACCCATAGCGCACCATCGACAGTCATGGGATTGCAAAGGGTCGAGACCCTTTGCCCGCCGGAGGCACCATTACCCCCCCTTACTCCACCCATTCCCGCGCCAAAAACCGCCCCCCCGCCATCATCAAAGCGGCGGCCAGCAGATAGAACCCCAACCCGATCAGGATCGCATGCCGCAACGCATCGTCCCCATAGGCAGGCGTGAGCATATCCGACAGTTTGCCAATCGTCATCGACCCCAACCCCACGCCGATGAGGTTGTTGATCAGCAGGAAACTGGCCGAAGCGGTCGCGCGCATAGGGGCGGGCACAAGATGCTGCACCGCCGTCAGCACCGGGCCGAGCCAGAGATAGACCAGCGCCTGCGGCACGAGGAAAAGCCAGAAGGTGATCTGCGCCGAGCCGGAATAGAGCCCCGCGGCAAACAGCGGCACGCCCAGCAGAAAGGACACCGCGGGCAACCACGCATAGGCCGCCCTGCTCTTACCCCCCAGCCAGTCGGCAAAGACCCCGCCCGCCATCACCCCAACCGTCCCGCCGATCAACAGCAGCAGGCCAAAAAACTGCGACGTTTCCACCAGCCCCAACCCAAAGGACCGCCGCATCAACGAGGGCAGCCAGAAGGCCAGCCCATAGCCCATCATCGAACATGACCCCGCGCCAAAGGCCAGCAGCCAGAAGCTGCGCTTGACCGCCAGAATCGAGAGCACCTCGCGCATCGCCGGGGCTTTGGCCCCCGGCGCCTTGGGCGGATCACGGACCAGCAACCCGAACAAAGGCGTAAACACCAGCCCCGCCAGCCCAACGCCGATAAAGGCCGCCCGCCAATTGACCGCCGCCGCCACATAGCCGCCCAGCAATATCCCCGCCGCCGATCCCAGCGGAATGCCCAGCGAATAGACCGCCAGCGCACGCGCCCTTTGATGCGCCGGGAACGTATCGGAAATCAGCGCATAGGATGGTGCCACCCCGCCCGCCTCGCCCACGCCCACACCCAGACGACAGACAAACATTGCCCAAAAGCCCGACACCGCCCCGCACAATGCGGTAAACGCGCTCCACACCGCCAGAGAGGCCGCGATCACCCGCGTCCGCCCCCGCCGATCGGCCAGCCATGCCAGCGGCAGGCCCATCGTCGAATAAAGCAGCGCAAAGGCAAAGCCGCCCAGCGCGCCCAATTCGGTGTCGGTCAGATGCAGATCGGCCTTGATCGGCCCGGCCAAAATGCCAAGAATCTGCCGGTCGATGAAATTGAACGTATAAACCACCAGCAGCATCGCCAGCACAAAGGCTGGCTTTCGCCGGGTTGCGGGCTCGGACATGCTTCTCTCCCAAGGGGCCTTGCGCCTGAATGGTAAACCTTGCCGGGTAAACCTTGCGCTTTGGGCCTGCTTGGGCATAATAGTGAAAAATGAATCACGCTTCAAATTAGAAAGCGGCTTGAGCGATGTCTGAAACGAAAAATGCCCCCGCGCCCGCGGCAAAACCGGCCTCCAGCAAGGTGCCCAAAACCGAGCGAGGCCGCCGCACCCTTCGCGCGCTGCTGAACGCGGCGGCCGAAGAGTTTGGCGAAAAAGGCTTTCACGATGCCGCCATCAGCCAGATCACCGCGCGTGCCGGCGTCGCGACAGGCAGCTTTTACGTCTATTTCGACAGTAAGGAAGCGATTTTTCAGGCACTTGTCCGCGATCTGTCGGGTCAGGTAAAGGATTTCGTCGCCCCCCGCATCGCCGCCGCCCCGGACCAGATCACCGCCGAACAGGCGGGCCAGCTGGCCTATCTGGAATTCGTGCGACAGCATAAAGAGATCTATCGCATCATCGATGAATCCGAATTCGTCGATCCGGCCGCCTATCGCGAACATTACACCAAATCGGCCACCCGCATCGCCACCCGCCTGCAATCGGCGATGGAACGCGGTGAAATCAGCCAGGGCGATTGCGAAGTTCGCGCGTGGGCGCTGATGGGCATCAACGTGTTCCTTGGCCTGCGTTACGGCGTGTGGGGCGATGAAGCCCCCGCCGACATCGTGCGCGAAGCAGGACGTTTCATAACCAGCGGCCTGGCCCCACAGGAGGAAAAGCCATGATCGAAGGTCTGCCCCGTCATTGGCGCAGCGCCGATGGCCTGAACCTGTTCGGCCGCGATTATGCCGCCAGCGCGGGCGCGGCCCGGCTGCCGGTGGTATGCCTGCACGGCCTGACCCGCAATTCGCGCGATTTCGAAAATGTCTCGCCATGGATCGCGGCGCGGCACAGGCGCGTGCTGGCGCTGGATATGCGCGGGCGCGGCATGTCGGACCGCGATCCGGCGGAAAATTATGATATTGCCACCTATGTTGATGATATTACCGCCCTGCTGGCGCAATTGGGCATCGGGCGGGCGGTATTTGTCGGCACGTCAATGGGCGGGCTGATCACGGTGGAATTGGCCACGCGCCACCCCGAACTGGTGGCGGGCGCGGTGATCAATGATATCGGGCCACAGCTCTCCATGGTCGGCCTTGGCCGAATCGCTGGCTATGTCGGCCAAGGCAAACCTCTGCCCGACTGGCAGGCCGCAGCGGACGCCTGCGCGGCCATGAACGCGGATGTGTTTGCCCATTACGGCCCCGCCGACTGGATGGCCATGGCGCGCCGCCTGTTCCGCGAGGATGATGGCCGGATCATCGCCGATTACGATCCCGGCATTGCCCGCGCCCTTGCCCGCATTGTGGCCGACCCCGATCCTTGGGGCAAATGGCATGATTTCGCCGCGAAACGCCCCGTGCTGGTGCTGCGCGGGACGGTGACCGATCTGCTGGACGAAGATGTGGCGCAGGCGATGGTGGCGGGTAAACCCCGCGCCGTTCTGGCCCCGGTGCAGGGGGTGGGCCACGCGCCGATGATGGACGAGCCGGATGCCCGGGAGGCAATGGCGCAGTTTTTTGACGAAGTTGAATAGGATGCGAGGGTCATAACCCTCGCGCTCCCGTTACTGTCTGCGTGGCGCATGGGGTTCGGCGTTTTGTGTCCGACGCGGCGTTGAACAATGAAGGCCTGCGGCGCCTGTTAAAAGCGCCGCAGGCCTTCAATTAACGGCCATCACGCCCCTTCGCAAATCTGGCGCCACCCCATTATCGGGATTGCCAAGGGCTTTCGCCCTTGGCCCGCCGGAGGCACCCCTATCTTAAAAATTCACCGTCGCCGTCGCAAACACCTGACGCGGATTACCCCAATAGGTGGTCAGCACGCCTTCCTTGCCCAGCGTGGGGATCAGATTGCCCGCCCCGGTATAGGTCAGCGCGCCCGTGGTGGCATTGCCCGCCACATAGGTATAGCCAGAAGTCTTGTACCGCTTGTCGGCCAGGTTCTTGCCGTAAATGCCCAAAGACCAGCGCCCACCGGGCGCGCGATAAACAAGGCTGGCGTCGAGCAGCGCGTAGGCGGGCTGGTCGAGATAGGGGTTAGGCACTTCGAATTGATAGGTCGTGCTTTTCCACGAGACGCCGCCCGACAGGTCCAGCGATCCGGCGGGCACCGGAATCGCATAGGTGGCCGAGGCATTGCCGGTCCATGCGGGCGTGTTCTGCACCTTGCGATTGGCGGCCACATCGGTCGGCTGACCTGCGATCAGGGTGATATATTTCAGATATTTCGCATCAATATAACCCAGAGAGCCGTTCAGCGAGAGAGCGCCCAGCTTGAGCTTGGCTTCGGCCTCGACGCCCTGCATTCGCGCCTTGCCGGCGTTCGACACCACGCCGCAGAAACTGGGCAGGCCCGACACCGTACAGGCCACCGAACCGGGGATCTGCACATCGGTATAATCCATACGGAACGCTGCCAGATTGAGCGCCAGTTTCCGGTCGAACAGACGCGTCTTCAGGCCGATTTCATAGCTGTCAACCTTTTCCGGGCGGAAACTGAGGAACTGCCCCTGCGACACGCCCGCAGGCGCATTCACACCCACGCCGCGCGGGTCAAACCCGCCGCCTTTAAAGCCCTGACTATAGCTGGCATAGATCGTGTTGTTGGTGTCCGGCTTCCAATTCAAAGAAACGCGCGGAGTGAACTTGGTATAGCTCGCGCTGCCCAGAAAATTGGTGCTGGGTGCGCCAAAGGCCGTTCCCGCACCGCCAAAGGTGGGCGAACCGCCGCCCAGATAGCTCTGACGCAGGATCTGGGCATAGCGCTTGTCCCACGTATAGCGCCCGCCCACTTCAAGACTGATCTGGTCGGTAAAGTCATAGGACATGTTGACGAAACCGGCCATCGTGTCGGTGCGGATATTGGCGTCCGTATAGGCGGTAAAGCCGGGCAGCGTGGTGAACAGGCGCACGTCAAACTGGGTCAGAGCCGTTGCATAGAGGTAATAGAACCCCGCCATGCCGTTGAACCGGCCCTTGCTGTAAAGCACCTGAAGCTCCTGGCTCCATTGCTTGTTGCGGTAATAGGCGGGCACGTCGACGTCCTGCGACGCGGTGGCGTCAAAGTCGATGGGCGAGGCCGAATCGTCCTTGCGGAAGGCGGTGATCGAGCGCAGCGTCAGCGCCTCGGTCGGCTTGGCCTCAAGGAACAGCGACCAGCCCCAGGCCTTCACATCCTGCTTGGGGCTGTTGAGGCCCGCCTGCGTGTCGAACACATTGGCCAGCACCGGCGCGCCGCTGAATTGCCCCGGAATTTCGCGATGGCCGCCGCGCGGGTTTGACAGGTCATGGGTGTAATCGCCGGTCAGGCGGGCAAAGATCTTCTCCCCATGCACCTCGATCGTGCCGCGTCCGGCATAGATGTCCTTGTTATAATTCGAGCGCCCGGTGGTCAGATTGGTGCCGAACCCGCCGCGCGTCAGGCGGGCAAAGGTGCCGCTGGCCCGGATCAACCCATCCTTGGTGATCGGGCTGCTGACCGTGACCACGCCATCACCCTGATTATAGCTGCCATAGGTGCCGCGCAGGCCGAAGTGAAAGGAATCGCCGATCTTCTTGGTCACATATTTGATCGCGCCGCCAATCGTGTTGCGGCCATAAAGCGTGCCCTGCGGTCCGCGCAGCACTTCGACGCGTTCGACATCGTAAATGTCCAGCACGGCGGCCTGCGGACGGTTGAGATAGACATCGTCCAGATAGATGCCGACGCCCTGTTCAAAGCCGGAAACGGGGTCTTGTTGACCCACGCCGCGGATAAAGGCCGAAAGGGTCGAATTGGTCCCGCGCGAAGGCTCCAGCGTCACATTGGGCACTTCATCGGCCAGCGATGTGATGTCGGCAAAACCCTTGGCGGCCAGTTGATCCCCGCTCAGCGCGGTCATGGTGATGGGGACGTTGTTCAAGGATTCGTTGCGGCGGCGGGCGGTGACGATGATGTCGCCATTGCTGGCCGCCGGGGCGGCTTGCGCCAGAACCGGGGTTGGCAGCGCGCCGATGGCCACGCTGGCCAAAAGGGTTGCGGCGAACGGAATGGCTACGGGCGGACGGATGCTGTTGCGGGCGTTCAATGCCATGGTCCTCTCCTTGCGCGGCGGTCTTTTGCGCCAGCGTCTGAAGTGGACAATATTGAAAGGTGAACCGGCTTTCAACTTTGAATTTCAGGCACACCGAAATATCCCTGTTAAGGCGTTGCTAACCGGCAACATGATGGCAGGTTCAGATGTCCGCTTTTGGCCCGGCGGGACGCTTGGGCGTGCGCCCCAACATCGCGCCGATGTAAAGATGCTGAACCAGAATATAGCCGACAATCGTCAACGGCGCGGCCAGCAGCACACCGGGAGGGCCAAACACCGTGCCCGTCGCGATCACCGTGAACAACAACACTACCGGGGGCAGATCGACCGAGCTTTTCTGGACCATGGGTTGCACGACATGGCCCTGAATTTGCTGAACAAGCACGAACAGGCCGATGGTCCACAGGCCGGTCGTCGGGCTGGCCGAAAATCCGACCAGAACGCCGGGAATCGCGGCCAGAACCGGGCCTAGATAGGGGATGAAATCAAACGCCCCCGCCAAAATCGCCAAAGCATAGGCCGAGGGAACCCCCAGCAAGAGCAGGCCCGCCAGTGTCAGCGCGGCGATGAACAGGCTCGATACCATTTGCCCTTTAAGCCACAATTGCAGTCCGCGCCCGCAATCATCCAGCGCGTCGGCCATCAATCGTTCCACCGAACGCGGCAATAGACGCAGCATCCCGGCGCGGTAAAAGGCCGGATCGGCGGCAAAGAAAATGCCCCCCACAAACACCACCGCAACATCGGCCACCACCCCGCCGATCGAGATCACAAAGCCGCTGGCCCGCTGAAATATTGAGGAAAATTGCTCTTTGGCAACCTTGGCCATTTCCGACAGGTTATAGTCGATATGCCACCGGTCCAGATAGGTCTGCGCCGCATCCACCGCACCGGGCAATTGTCGGCCCAGTTCCACAAACTGATCCGAAACCAGCCCGCCGAACATCGCGCCCAGCCCGGCAAAAATCGCCAGCAAGGACAGAACCGCCAGCCCCACGGCCGCGCCATTGCCCAGCCCCAGCCGCAGAAAATGCCCTGCCAGCGAACGCAAGACCACCGCCACCACCACCGATGCAAAGACCAGAATCAGCAGATAGGACAGTTCCACCACCAACGCGGCCAATGCCACGATGAACAACAGAGCCAAAGCCTTGCGGGTGAAACCAATCAGATCATCGTCGCGCATGATGCCTCTTTGCCAAGAGCCGAATTGCCATGACTTATGCCATAGACCGGCGCGAAGGCATTAAAAATCGGCGAAAATT
Organism: Novosphingobium sp. Sphag1I; assembly: GCF_056279125.1. Lineage (NCBI taxonomy): Bacteria > Pseudomonadati > Pseudomonadota > Alphaproteobacteria > Sphingomonadales > Sphingomonadaceae > Novosphingobium > Novosphingobium sp. Sphag1I. The sequence continues at coordinate 60,850 of NZ_JBWBQS010000012.1, forward strand.
ATTCAGGCTCCACAGCGCAAGTGTTCGACCAATGCCTGAGCCGCCGTCGCGATTTCATCCCATGCGATCGCGAAATCTTCCGGCCCGCCGTAATAGGGGTCGGCCACCGACTGTCCCTTGCGCCCCGGAACGTGGTCCAAAAGCAGGGAAAGGCGGGCGGGCGCATTGTCGGGCGCGATACGTTGAAGATCGGCCAGATTGGCCTCGTCCAGCGCGATAATATGGTGAAAGCGGTGAAAATCCGCACGTTCAACCTGTCGCGCGCGCAGGCCGGTGATATCCACGCCATGCTTTGCCGCCTCGGCACGGGCGCGCGGGTCGGGCGCTTCGCCAATGTGCCAACCGCCCGTTCCGGCCGAATCGACATAGACCTCCATGCCCATACGGCTGGCGGCCGCACGAAATGCCCCCTCGGCCAAAGGCGAGCGGCAAATATTGCCCAAACAGACAAAAAGGACTGAGGCTTCCGACACCATCGGAAAAGAACGTAACCGCGATTGCCGCGCCTGTCACTTGCTACAAAGCCCAGTTTTGTGCGATTTTTGTAAAAATACGCCTCATTGTGAGACAGTATAAACGGCTAATATACCGCATAGGTGTATTTGCAGTAATCCATACAACCAGACAGGCGAAACCTCGCACCCATGCGCCTGATACAAGATTTCGCCCATCGAGCATTGCGATCCATCGCCCCGCCTGCTTCAGAGCGACTTCGGAATAGTAACTCAATTCAAGAAGTAGACAATGCACTCGCGACGAGGTGCGCAGCACTTTCGACGAACGGAGTGCATGCCGCGATGGCCCAACTGTACCGCGGCGATACGGGCATAAAACAGGCGCTTTGCAACGCCGCAAACCGGGGCTAGGCCGCGAATCGTGACCCAATCCGTCCCCCCGCATCCGGTGCAATTGCGCCACCCCGATCTGGCCCGCCTGGTCGAGCATTTTTATGGCCATGCGCGAGAGGACGCGCTGCTTGGTCCCGTCTTTGCGCGGGTCCACGATTGGCCGCACCATTTTCGCGCGCTGACGGCTTTTTGGGCCACGCAATTGCGCGGGCGCAGCGCCTATCGCGGGGCGCCCATCGCGGTCCACCGCGCCATGGCGGGCCAATTGACACCCGCCATGTTCGACCGCTGGCTGGCCCTGTGGGACATGTCCACCGACGCCGTCATGGACCCACAGGATGCCGCGGCGTTGCAGGCCCATGCCCGGCGCGTTGCCGATGTGATGCGCGCCGCCATCTTTGATGGAGAAACGACATGAACGCAGCGCTCTGGGCCATGGTCGGGTGCTTTCTGGCCGGGATTGGCGCGCGCGATCAGATGTTGGTGGCGGCGCTGACCGCTCGTTTGGGGCGCCATGGCGGGTTGCTGATGATGGGGGCCATCACCGGCGCTCTGGCCAGCGGATTTGCCGCGTGGTTTTCGGGCGAAATGGCCGCGCAAATGACCTATCCCGCTCGTCTGGTGCTGGCCTGTTTCGCGCTGATCGCGGCGGGCGGAGAAGCCTTGCTGTTCCGCCCCAGTTTCAAGGCCAAGGAACCGACGCGCTCGCTCTTTGCCGCAGCATTGGTGCTGTTGATGCAACAGGCCGCAGATGCGGCGCGGTTTATCGTGCTGGCCGTGGCGCTGGTCGGGGATGCGCCCATTCCGGCGGCGGCAGGCGGCGCGGTGGGTACGGGCTTTGCACTCTTGCTGGGCTGGCTTGCATCGGACGCAATGCTGGATGCACAGGGCGGCATTGTTCAGATTCGTCGATGGGCCGGGGCCGTCCTGCTGGGGGTGGGTATTGGGCTTTCGGGGTGGATCTGGTTCGGATTCAACGGGTAAGGGCCATGCTTAAAATCGCAAATGACGATTACAGTTGCCCATTTCATTCATTTTTACGATTACAACCCCCGCGCTAAAAAGCCTCAACACTTTCAGAGGCAAGCGCATATGAACGACCACAACACCAAAACCGCCCTCGTCCACAGCCTGAACGGTTTGCTGGCCGATCTCTTCACGCTCTATCTCAAGACCAAGAGCTTTCACTGGCATGTGAAGGGGCCGCAGTTCCGCGATCTGCACCTTTTGTTCGATGAACAGGCCGGGGCGATCTTTGCGCTGACCGATATTGTCGCTGAACGCATCCGCAAAAATCAGGGTGAGGCCCTGACCGGCATCGGCGCCATTGCATCATCGTCGCGCATTGCCGATCAACCCCGCGCCGATCTGGCCGCGGCCGACATGATCGATGAATTGCGCCGCGACAATCTGACGCTGATCGGCGCGATCCGCGAGGTCAAGGCCGCCGCAGGCGCCGCGGGCGACAATGCCACCGAAGGCTTTGCCGACGATTGGACCGATCAGGCCGAAACCCGCGTCTGGTTCCTGTCCAGCCATCTGGCATAAGAAAACCCGGCCCTGTCGCGATGGACAGGGCCGGGCCGTCTTCAATGCGAAATGAAATCAGATCTTCTTGATGATCCGGCGCAAGGATTGGGTCATCATATTTACCTTTTCCTTTTTGGTGATGTATTTCCACGCACCATTCTTGCCCGCCCGGAACACATCCATTTCCGCCTTGGACGAGGTCAGAACCACGGCGGGAAAGTCCACCAGCATCCGCGCCTTCATATCGGCCAACAGGGCAAAGCCGTTCATACGCGGCATCGACAGGTCAACCAGCGCGAGATTGGGAGTGAACTTGCGCCCATCGATGATTTCCAAAGCTTCGACGCCGTCATAGGCGCGAACGACGTTCTTGACGCGGGGAATATTCTTGAGGGCTTCAAGGATAATAAAGGCGTCGGCATCATCATCTTCGACCAGAAGGATGTCGACCGTCTTTTCTTCGGTGATGGCTTCCTTCGACTGAAGCAAAGCCGGCTTCACTTCGGTATTACGGTCTTTTTCAACAACCGTGGACTGTCTTTCGTCTAGAACATGCTCAACAAGCATTACTTCCTCCATTAGCCCCCTCTAGGCCAGACATAAATTTTTGAATTGGCGTCCCCAACCAATTCAAAAGATCGACGGGAGGAAACATAGACAGATTTGATTTTTTTGATCTTAGGAAGGGTATAGTAAAACATACTGATTTAATGCAAATTTAACTACGCTATAATCAGACAAAAGCAACGCTTTGCATAGGCTTATCATCCATCAAGCCTATGACATGTAAATAGACCCTTCCGGCGTACTTCCCGTAAGATTCTCGTTCAGATACTTAGGCATATTCGCCGATTAATGTGCCCAAGCATAGGTTTGCGCCGCTTTGCCCTAATCGCGGCGCCCTGCTATCAAGGGCGCATGGCCGACATTTCCATCCATCAAGGCGCCAGCGACAGCGCCATCGCCACCTGGCTTGCCCAGTTTCTGTTCAACGCACTTGCAGCACAGTCTGGCGAAATTGCCATTTCGCTGCCCGGTGGGTCGACACCTTTCCCCATTCTGGCCGAACTGGCGCAACAGGGGGTGCCGTTTGACCGCATCGCGATCTGGCCCGGCGACGACCGCGTCGTTCCCGAAGATCACGCAGCCTCCAACGTCGGCCGCATCCGCGCCGCGCTCGAACCGCTGGGCGCGCGGATCGTGCCTTTGACCGAAGGCGCAACCCCGCCCCATTTCGCGCTGGTCTGGCTGGGCATGGGCAATGACGGGCACATTGCCTCGCTTTTCCCCAACACAGATCCCCGGCCTGATGCGCCTGTGCGCGTTCTGCGCCTGACGCCCGATCCTTTGCCGCCAGAGGCGCCGTTTGATCGCCTGTCGCTGACCATCCCCAGCCTTGTGGCGGCCGACGCCATGATGTTCGTGGCGCGCGGCGCGGAAAAAGAAGCGATCTTTCGCGCCGCCATGGCCGGTGAGCATGACCTGCCGGTGGCCCGTCTGCTGCGCGCGGCACAAGCGCCGGTCACGTGCTTTACCTGATCGCCGAAACCATCCTTGGGCGCCTGCCTGCGCCGTTGCATCGCATCGCGCTGCGCGGGGCCCATGGATTGCGCAAGGCGTGGTGGCGCGTGCGCCGCCCCGGTCTGGAAGGCTGCCGCATCCTTGCGCTGGATGAAACCGGGCGCGTGCTGCTGGTCCGCCATTCCTATGGCAAGACGCATTGGATGCCGCCCGGCGGCGGGATGAAGCGCGGCGAGGACCCGTTGCTGACCGCCCTTCGCGAATTTTCCGAAGAGATCGGCTGTATGCTGATCGCCCCGCGCCTGATCGATGTTGTGCAGGAAGGGCTGCATGGTGCGGACAACCGCGTCCATGTCGTGATCGGCCTGTGCAAAGGCATGCCCGCGCCCGACATGCGCGAAATCACCGATGCGCAATTCTTTGCCCTCGATGCCTTGCCCGATGATCTGCCAAAGGGTTTGAAGGAACGCCTGCCGCAATGGTTGTCGGCGGGTTGATCGTGGCGGGGCGCTAAAACAGCGCCATTTGTCCATTGCCCTCAACGGGCGCGGGGGACTCTGGCGCCTCGAACCCCGACAGGGTCATGCCCATCAACCGTACCGGCAAGGGCAAGGGCAAAAGGTCATTCAGCAATTCCCGCCCGATCGCGGCAAATTCATCCCGCCCCGCCACAAACCGGTCCAGTGTGCGCGCATGGGTGCGGATCGAGAAATCGGACAGGCGCAGCTTGAGCGTGACCGTCCGGCCCTGTGCCTGCGCTTTGGTGATGTCGTCCCACACCATTTCGATAATTCCCTCCAACACCTGACGCAGGCCGGGGCCGGTGGAAATATCGCGATCAAATGTGCGCTCTCCACCAAGGGATTTGCGCGGGCGATTGGGCTTGACCGCGCGCAGGTCAATCGCCCGCGCCGCGCGATAGAGATAGTCCGCCAATGATCCGAAATGTTCGCGCAGGAACGCAATGTCATGCCCGCGCAAATCCGCCCCCGTTTCAATGCCCAGCGCGGCCATCTTTTCCGCCCCGCGCGGACCGACACCGTGAAAGCGCCGCACCGGCAGGCTGGCGACAAATTGCGCGCCTTCGCCGGGGCGGATCACGCAAAGGCCGTCGGGCTTGTTCTGATCGCTGGCGATTTTGGCGAGGAACTTGTTATAGCTGACCCCCGCGCTGGCGGTCAGGCCGGTTTCCGCCTTGATGCGGGCGCGGATCAGTTCGGCGATGCGGGTCGCGCTGCCGATGCCTTTTAAATCCTGCGTGACGTCCAGATAGGCTTCATCCATCGCCAGCGGTTCGACCATCGGGGTATATTCGCGGAAAATGGCGCGGATCTGCTGCGAAACCTTGCGGTAGGCCTCAAATCGCGGCGGTTTGAAAATAAGGCTGGGACAAAGCCGCGCCGCCGTCACGCTGGGCTGGGCCGAGCGGACGCCGAATTTGCGCGCCTCATAGCTGGCCGCCGCGACGACGCCGCGTTCGCGGCTGCCGCCCACGGCGACGGGTTTGCCGCGCAGCGATGGGTCGTCGCGCTGTTCGACGCTGGCAAAGAAGGCATCCATGTCGACATGGATGATCTTGCGCAGGCCCGGCGCGCTGATTTCCTCATCCTGTGCCGGTTCCGATTCCATGGACGCCACGATAATGCCCCGATGCCGTTTTGGCACCGGGGTATGGCAAGATATGAACATAAAAAGAACGTTTCAGCGCTGGGCCAGCTGCTTCGCCTTCATTTTGACGGCAAAATTGGTGATCGCATTGTCCAGCGCCTCTTCCTTGCACTGACGATAGGCGGCGCGGGCCTTGAGCGGGTCGGTGATGCTGGTGGCATCGTCGCACACCATATGCGCGGCCGCGGCCAGACGGTGGCGCATGGCGCGGCGGCCCTGATCGGTGGTCAGATCAAGGTCGGCATAGGACACGCGGATCGCGGGCATGTCGCCTTCAACCTGCTCGAACTGCTGCGACGTGATCGGGGCGGTCGCGGCATGGGCGGGCATGACAAAAGTGAACGTGGCAAGGCCCAAAGCGGCCGTGGTGGCGAAGCTGAGTGCGAGGGGGCTGAGGGCGTTGGTGCGCAAGATGGACATGGTCGGTATCCTTCTGATGGTTCGTTGGTTTCGTTCAAACCGGCGTTTGCCGGATGTCAGAAGGATTGCAGGGGGCGTGCCAATTTCACGAAATTACCTAATTTCAGTTGTTTATGAATTTTCACGCATTTTTCCGACACCGCCCAGCCTGAATAAATAGCAATATTTCCCATTTATCATTGCAATTTTCACCACATCATTTGTTTCTTCCGGGACTAGCCATTTTGGCGCCATGTCGCCATGGTGAATTCATGACGTCTCCCTCCCCCGGGCCTGCCGAAAAGAAGATTGGCGGGCTGGAATTCATCCTTCTCATGGGTCTGGTTCAAGCGCTTCAGGCGCTCGCTGTGGACTCGATGCTGCCCGCGCTGGGCGAAATGGCGCGCGATCTTGGCTCGCGCGATCCCAACGAGCGCCAGCTTGTCGTGGGCGTGTTCCTGATTTTCAGCGGGCTGGGCTGTCTGGTTCCGGGGGCTTTGGCGGACCGTTTCGGGCGACGCCCGGTGCTGCTGTCCTGCATCGCGGCCTATGTCATCTGTTCGGCGGCCTGCGGGCTGGTTCAGAATTTCTCGCAATTGCTGGTGCTGCGCGCGCTGGTGGGCTTTGCCTGCGCAGGTTTGGCTGTATTACCCGCCGCGATCATCCGTGACCTGCACGAAGGCGACCGGATGGCGCGCATGCAATCGACGGTCTCGATGGTCTTTATGATCGTGCCCATGATCGCGCCCAGCGTGGGTCAGGCCGTGCTGTTCCTGGCCAGCTGGCGTTGGATCTTTGGCGTGATGGCGCTGATGGGCGTTGCGCTGGCCACATGGATTGCGCTGCGCCTGCCCGAAACGCTGCGCCACGAGTATCGCCAGACCATCAGCCTGCCCAATATCGGCCGCTCGATGATCGAGGTGACGACGACGCGCGCCGCATTGGGCTATGTGTTCGGCATGGCGCTGATCCAGTCGGCCATGTTTGGCTACATCAATTCGTGCCAGCAATTGGTGGGCGAGCATTTCGGGGCCGGAACGCGCTTTCCCCTGATCTTTGCCGGGATGGCGATGGTGATGGCCACCACCAATTTCATCAATTCGCGCATCGTCATGCGTTTCGGCGCCCGCCGGGTCAGCCACACCGCCTTGGTCGTCTATATCGCCACCAGCGCGCTGCAATTCTATATGGCCACCCGCCCGGATGAGACCTTGTGGGAATTCGTGCCGATGATGACGGTCAACATGTGCTTGCTGGGCTTTTTGGGCGCGAATTTCTCGTCCATCGCGCTACAACCCTTTGCCAGCAAGGCGGGGGCAGCTTCTTCGGCGCAGGCGTTTATTCGCATGGTGCTTGCCTCGTGGCTGGGCGCGTTGATCGGTCAGGCCTATGATGGCACGGCGCGCCCGCTGGCCTTTGCGCTGCTGACGGCGGGCTGCGGCTGCCTGACGCTGATCCTGTACAGCGAAAAGGGCGAATTGTTCCGCCGCCGTAACCCTCCCGGCACGACCTATCCGGTGGCCTGAAGGGGGCTGTTGACGCAACCCCTGCATCGTGACCGGACCGAGCGCGAGCAAGTGTAACATCTTTTAATCCGCCATACGCCAGCGCCGCGTCATGGTTTAGGTCCACCTATGCGCGACACTTCGGCCTTCGCAATTGCAACATAGGGTAGAGTTCCGCACCGAACGTATTGACGGAATTGCTCAATCCAGCAATCCTAACATGCGCCGCTCGATCACTTAATAATAACCACTAAGGATATGACGAATATTCTTTTTCAGGCATATTCATTCACGACTATGATTTATTGTTCATCCTAAATGTATATTCGCAAATTGGGCCAAAAATTTGCCATTTTGCACATGATTTCGCCGGCCGCCTGCAAACAACGGTTCGCATATTGCAAGTGGCATGCAGGCTGATCCGATTCAAAATGCAATGAAATTGCCAAAATGGTCACCAGTTTCAGAAAATAATCCCATTTGGTTCAAGGTGCTGCCAAACCGTTCACCATCAATTTTTACAATTTGATCACCGCTCCTTACAGATAGTTAACGCCTGTTTTCAAAGGCTATTTCGCCAAAACAGAACAGGGGTCACCAGTATGAGCGTGAATTTGATCGTGATTTTGGCTGCTACAAGTCTGGCCGCAACCCACGCGCCCGAGGCGATACGTTCATCCCAAGCCTTGCCCAACGCCCATGCCGCACAAAACAGTTCGGCGGGGAAAAATCACCCCGTTGGTACAGAATGGGCCTATGAAAAATTCAAGCACAGTGCATCGCACAACGTAGACTTTCCGGTGCGCCCCAACCCCCACGCCTGCGGCGCGCATGGCGTGGCAATCTCGGCCTGCTGAACCGGCGGCATTCATCACGAACGACCGGCCCCGTCACAAGGCGGGGCCAACCAGCCCTTCACACCCGCGCAACCGCGCGCGCCAGATCCCCCCGGCGATAGGGCACCATGGGCACCTGCGCAGGCGGCGACGCCATCGCCCCGATCAAGCCCGCAGTCAGGAACCGCAGCTTTTCCGCCTTGCTGGTGGATACGCGAACATCCCAAGCCTTTGGCCCGCGCTGGGCCACTTTGCGGGCAATCGCGCCATAAATGCCCGCCGCCGACAGCACGGCCCAACGGCACCGAAAGGGCAGGCGCGCTGCACCCGCCCGCGCGCTGGCCTCATAGACCTGTGCCGTGGCGCACATGCGCGCCACAATCCCGACCAAAGCGGCGCGATGTTCGGGCGCCATCAGGTCTGCCTCACGCACCCCCGCCTCGGACAACCAGTCCGAGGGAAGGTAGCAACGCCCCGCCGCGTGATCCTCGGCAATGTCGCGGGCGATATTGCCCAATTGAAATGCTATGCCCAGATCGCTGGCCCGGTTGAGCGTATCGGCATCTTCGGGATCAACGCCCATCACCAGCGCCATCAACACGCCCACCGCCCCGGCGACGTGATAGCAATAGCCCAGCATGTCCAGTTCGGTTTTGGGCCTCCATCCGGCCGCATCCAGCGCAAATCCGGCAATTACATCGCCGGTATGCACCGCATTGATCCCGCATTCGGCGGCCACCACGCCCAGCGCGTCGAATGCGAAATGCCCGGTCGCATCCCCGCCCAGCGCTCGTGCGGTCAAACGGCGGATCTGCTCCAACCGCTCCGCCGCCCCGGCCTGCGCGCCCAAAGCGCCGCCATGGTCCTGATCATCGGCCAGATCATCACACGCCCGGCACCAGGCATAGAGCAGCCACACCCGTTCACGCGTGGCCGCATCAAACAGTTTCGATGCGGCGGCAAAGCTCTTGGACCCGCGCGCGATGCTCTCACGCGCCGCCTCAACCAAAGCCGCCCGGTCTATCATACCCGGCCGATCACAGGGTCTTGGGGTCCATGCGGATGATCTGCTCACCCGGTTCATGGGCCGCCATCCGGTCGAGCAGCAGGTCCAGCTCACGCTCGGCCAGAATGATGCCCTGATGCGCGGGGCGAATAAAGCCGACCTCGCCCATATGGCGGTTAAAGGCCAGCAATCCGTCATAGAACCCAAAAGCGTTGAGCAAACCAACCGGCTTCTGGTGATAGCCAAGCTGCGCCCAGCTGACCGCCTCCCACAGTTCATCCATCGTACCGACCCCGCCCGGCAGAGTCAGGAAACCGTCCGAAAGACGCTCAAACGCGGCCTTGCGCTCATGCATCGTCTCAACCGTGATCAATTCGGTCAGGCCCGTATGCTCAACCTCGACATGGGCCAGCGCCACCGGGATCACGCCGATCACCTCGCCCCCGGCCTCCATCGCCGCGTCCGCCACAGCCCCCATCAGGCCAAGCCGACCGCCACCATACACAAGCCCAATCCCGCGCCTTGCCAGCTCGGCGCCCACTTCACGGGCCAGTTCGATATAACGGGGATCGGCGGGAGTGGCTGAGCCACAATAGACAGCAATGCGTTTCATGCCCCCCACTTTAGCGATTGTGCAGGGGATGGCCAGATGGGTCTTGGGGGAATTTTGGGGATGGGATTTTGTTGATGTGCGTGTGCCTCCGGCGGGCAAAGGGCGGGGGCCCTTTGCAATCCCGGTACTGTCAGCGGTGTGCCCGAGGTTAGCCCTTGTGGATTGGAGAAAGTAGTTGTGTTTGATAGCCGCTTCGCGGCGGGGGATGGTTGGAATGTTGGGGGAACGGATTTAATTGCCAATCAAAACTGCTTCTTGCGCCCCACCTTTTATCAATTGAGCGATTTCAAGCCGGAAGGTCTCTATCTCAGGGTAATGCGTGTGAAAAAGTCCACGCACACGATGCTGAGGTTCAACATCGTCAGCAACTTCAAATCTTACGGCCAGGTTACCTTTGCTATCAACCGGCGTGATTTCCAATCGAATGATAAGGTCATCGCCTTCCAGAGAATTGAAGCCCCACTGCGCAACGACAGGTTGCTGCTCTGTGATTGGGAATCGTGCAAGAGCCTCTCCGAACTCATGCACTTCCTGCCATTGAACCCACAACCCTCCTTTGCCAGAGAAGCGATCCGTTTCCACTGCAATCCAAAGTCGGCCAAAATCGTCTCGCGGCAAATCGTGATCAAAGAAGCTTGGATCATGCCTGTATCGAAGGGTAAGCCTATTCATTGTTATGATTTTGCAGGTAAACACGGCATCCGCAATAGTACCCTCCGCGTACCAGCTCTTTTCTTCCCGCGAAGCGGCTTATTCGCCCCTCCAACCTCACCCCCAACACCGCCTCTCGCCCAAAACCGCCCAGTAACGGGATTGCAAAGGGCCCCCGCCCTTTGCCCGCCGGAGGCAAAATATCCCCCCAACAAAAACCTACCCCGCCAAATCCTCTATCATCAACCCGGCGGTGGCTTTCGCGCTGCCCACAACGCCGGGAATACCCGCCCCCGGATGCGTCCCCGCGCCGACCAGGTACAGGTTGGGGATCACATCATCACGGTTATGCCCACGGAACCAAGCGCTCTGCGTCAGGATGGGTTCGAGGCTGAAGGCGCTGCCCATGTAGGCGGAGAGGTCGGTTTCAAAATCGGTGGGGGCATAGTGGAACTTGGTGGCGATCCGGTCGTGGATGTCGGGGATCAGACGGCGGCCCACTTCGTCGAGGATGCGCTTTTCAAGGATGGGGCCGACTTCGTCCCAATCGACCGACAATTTGCCGCGATGGGCGACGGGCACCAGCGCATAGAAGGTGCTGCGTCCTTCGGGCGCCATCGACGGGTCGGATGCGGTGGGATGGTGCAGATAGATCGAGAAATCGCGCGGCAGCACGCCATTGTCGAAAATATCCTCGAGCAACCCCTTATAGCGCGGCCCGAACAGGATCATGTGATGCGGGATCTGGGGGAATTGCCCCTCCAGCCCGAAATGGACGACAAACAGGCTGGGCGACCAGCGTTTGCGCGCCAGCGATTTGGCATAGGCCTGTCCACGCGGCGTGTCGGAGAGCAACTCGCGATAGGTGTGCATCAGGTCGCCATTGCTGGCCACGGCGTCGAAACGTTCGCGCCACCCGCTTTTGGTTTCGACCTCATGCGCGCGGTTGCCGATCGTGTGGATCTGCACAGCGCCATCGTTCAGGCGCAGCGTCCCGCCCAACCGTTCAAACAAAGCCGCCATGCCCGCGACAAGGCGGTTGGTGCCGCCCCGCGCCCACCACACGCCGCCATCCTTTTCCAGCTTGTGGATCAGGGCATAGATGCTGCTGGTCGCCATCGGATTGCCGCCGACCAACAGCGTGTGAAAGGACAACGCCTCGCGCAGCTTTTCCGATTCCACGAAACCGGCGACGCGCGAATAGACACTGCGCCACGCCTGATGCTTCATCAACGCGGGGGCGGCCTTGATCATGCTCTTGAAATCAAGAAACGGAACGTGGCCCAGTTTCACGTAACCCTCGCGGTACACCTCGCCGGCAAAGTCCAGAAATTGCTGATACCCGGCCAGATCGCCGGGCGCGACGCGATTGATTTCGCTGCGCAGGCGGGCCTCGTCATTGGAATAATCGAAATGGCTGCCATCGGTCCATTGCAGGCGGTAAAAAGGCATGACCGGCATCAAGTCGACGTCGGTCGCAATGTCCTGTCCCGACAGGCTCCACAATTCCGACAGGCATGACGGGTCGGTGATGACGGTCGGCCCCGCGTCAAACGTATGGCCGTCGCGTTCCCACACATAGGCACGCCCGCCGGGTCGCTCTCGCGCCTCAACCAGCGTGGTGGCAATGCCGGCCGATTGCAGGCGAATGGCCAGAGCCAGTCCGCCAAAACCGGCACCAATCACACAGGCCTTTTTCATGAATCCTCAGTTTCCCCGGCAAAGGCCGGTATGGTTGTCGTTTCCAAAACACCCCCGATCGCGCCCAGATCGGCCAGCCCCCGTCCGCCATCCAGCAAACAGGCCACAGCCGCGCCAATAGGCACCGGAGGCCGCCCCATCAACAATCGGATGCGGTCGGCCCATGTTGATTGCCCCGCATAGAAGCGCTCGATCAACCTGTCATTTAGGCGGTAAAAGCGGGCAAAGACCCGGTGGCGCTGATCCGGCACGGCGGCGCCAAACAACATGCGGGCCAGCAGGCGGTAGAACCCGCCCGATTTCCAATGGTCGCGGGCAAATTCCTCGACCCTGGCGGCCAACGCCGGGCCCGACAGGTCCGGCAAATCGGCAATCATCGCCGCCACCCGTACCGCCGTGGGCAGCGAATAGCCCGTCAGCGGGTGAAACAATCCCGCCGCCACGCCAATCCGCGCCACGCCATGTCGATTGTCGCGCAGGCCATGGGGGTCGCCATCGGCCACGACCGGCAACACCCCCTGCTCCTCGTGCAGGACCTCGGCGACGGTCCACCCCTTGCTTTTGGCATAGGTGGCAATGCGTTCGCGCAAGGCGGGCGCATCAATGTCGGGCGTGTCGGAATAATAGGTATCCTCGACAAAGACCGTATCGGGCGAAAAAGGCAGGGCATAGACAAAGCGGAACCCGTCATGCTGGGTTCGGTTGCCGTCCATCACGATGGGGGCGGTCAAACCATGGGGGGCGCTGGTGCGCAGCATCTGGCCCACGAATTTTTGCCACCCGCCGCGCATGCCGGGAAAGGCCGTTGACCCGCGCGCATCGATCACCGCGCCCGCGCGAAACTTTCGCCCATCGGCAAGCGTGAAGCCCCCGCGATCAAACGCCGTCACGGTCGCGCCCGTCAGGATCGAACCTTGGGGCAGGCTTTCGCGCAGGACCGCGTCAAAGCGATCGCTGGATATCGTGCGATAGGGGCTGCTCAGATGGCGACGCTTGCCGGTAAAGCGGACGCTGTAACTGCTCCAACGCGCCACGATCAAAGGTTTAAGCAGCCATCGCGCCGAAACCGGAATATCGCTGAGGAAAAAGGACCAGAGGTGATTGCCCCCCAGTCTGTCGTCCCGTTCCACCAACATGATCCGCAAATCGGGCCGACGCGCCGCCAAGGCCAGCGCCACCAGCCCGCCTGCCAATCCGCCCCCGAGGATGGCAATATCCGTGTCATGTCCAGCCATAGACCAGAGTCTATGTTACCCCAGACCAACCGGCAACCGCCCAAACAGGCAAATGCCAAGGAAATTTATCTTGGCTGCGATGCTGTTTGGGGCATGGCCGACCGGGACGATGGCGGTGCCGGAACCGCCCCTGACAAATCCACCCAATTCTGCGCGAATTCGCCCGCAACGCGCGCTTGCCAAGGGCCGCGCCTTGGCATAACCTGCGATCAATATCCCCGGGGAGCCATGTGGCTGAGAGGTGGGCGTAACGTCCCACGACCCGTTGAACCTGAACCCGTTAATCCGGGCGTAGGGAGGGAACGAGTCTGTCGGCCCGGTATGGTGCCCCCCGCTCCTCCTCTCCTGACGCCGCAGAAAAAAGGCGAATAAAAAACGAAAAAACAAAGGAGAAGGTATGCAGGAAGCTGGAGATCCCACGGCTTGGAGCGCTCTCATTCTTGGTCTGGCCGCGCTGGCCGCAGGAGCAGGGGCGCTTAGGCAACCGGGCGTTTGGCAGACCATGATCGGCGAGGTCGAAGGATCACCCGCCCTACAATTCCTGTGCGGTATGCTGGAATTGATGGTGGGGTCGCTCGTTTATTTGGCCAATCCATGGATACCGCATGACCTTCTCACCTGCATCATCAAGGCGCTGGGCGGATTGATGATGGCCGAGGCTTTGGCCATCCTGTTCGCCTGCGATCTTTACACCCAGATGTGGCTCAAAACCCTTGGCAATTTTCACAAGGGCTGGGCCGGTATCACCACTCTTATCGGGCTTGTCATGACCGTGATTGGTATGGCCCGCTTCGGATAGACAGCAGAAAGACATCCATGGCCGACATCAACTCTCCCCTTGAAATTGGCGTCACCACCGGTGCCATCCGTGGCTCGAAGAAGATTTACGTCCCTTCGCCCAGCCATCCCGAAATCAAGGTAGCGATGCGCGAAATCGCGCTGGAGTCGTCGGCCAGGGAACCTGCGGTGCGGGTCTATGACACGTCCGGCCCCTATACCGATCCCAATGCCACGATCGATATTGCCGCCGGCCTTGCCCCGCTGCGCCGCGAATGGATTTTGGCACGCGGCGATGTCGAGGACTATGAAGGCCGCGCGATCAAGCCCGAAGACAATGGCTTGAAAGGCCCGGATCGCAGCGGCGGCGTGCCCGCCTTCCCCGGCGTCAACACCCGCCCCCTGCGCGCCAAGGCCGGGGCCAATGTCAGCCAGATGCATTATGCCCGCCGAGGCATCGTCACGCCCGAAATGGAATATGTGGCGCAGCGCGAAAACCTTGGCCGCGCCATCCTGAAGGAAAAGCTGGAGCGCGACGGGCAAAGCTGGGGCGCAGAAATCCCCGATTTCGTGACGGGCGAGTTCGTGCGGTCAGAAGTGGCGCGGGGCCGCGCCATCATTCCCTCGAACATCAACCATCCCGAATCCGAACCGATGGCGATTGGCCGCAATTTCCTGGTCAAGATCAACGCCAACATCGGCAATTCGGCGGTCGCCTCGGACGTGGCCAGTGAAGTCGACAAGATGGTCTGGGCCATCCGCCACGGCGCCGACACGGTGATGGACCTGTCGACCGGGCGCAACATCCATGACACGCGCGAATGGATCCTGCGCAATTCGCCCGTCCCCATCGGCACCGTGCCCATCTATCAGGCGCTGGAAAAGGTCGGCGGCATTGCCGAGGATCTGACGTGGGAAATCTTCCGCGACACGCTGATCGAACAGGCCGAGCAGGGCGTTGACTATTTCACCATCCATGCCGGCGTTCGCCTGCCCTATATTCCCCTGACCGCCAAGCGCGTGACGGGCATCGTGTCGCGCGGCGGCTCGATCATGGCCAAGTGGTGCCTGGCCCATCACAAGGAATCGTTCCTTTACGAACGGTTCGACGAAATCACCGAGATCATGAAGGCCTATGACGTGGCCTATTCGCTGGGCGATGGTCTGCGCCCCGGTTCGATTGCCGATGCCAATGACGAGGCGCAATTTGCCGAACTCTACACGCTGGGCGAACTGACCAAGCGGGCGTGGGAACAGGACGTTCAGGTGATGATCGAAGGCCCCGGCCATGTGCCGATGCACAAGATCAAGGAGAATATGGACAAGCAACTGGCCGCCTGCGGTGAAGCTCCGTTCTACACGCTGGGGCCGCTCGTCACCGACATTGCGCCGGGCTATGACCATATCACGTCGGGCATTGGCGCGGCGATGATCGGCTGGTTCGGCACGGCGATGCTTTGCTATGTCACGCCCAAGGAGCACCTCGGCCTGCCCGACCGCGATGACGTCAAGGTCGGCGTGGTGACCTATAAGCTGGCCGCCCATGCGGCGGATCTGGCCAAGGGCCACCCGGCGGCGAAGTTGCGCGACGACGCCCTGTCGCGCGCGCGTTTCGAATTCCGCTGGCGCGATCAGTTCAACCTGTCGCTCGACCCCGACACCGCCGAGCAGTATCACGACCAGACCCTGCCCGCAGAAGGCGCCAAGACGGCCCATTTCTGCAGCATGTGCGGGCCGAAATTCTGCAGCATGAAGATCACGCAGGAAGTGCGCGAATTCGCGGCCAAGCAGAACGCGCCCATCGAAACCTTTGCCGCCGCGCAGGACGCCGAAGCGGGCATGGCGCAGATGAGCGAGAAGTATAAGGAAGCGGGCGATCTCTACATTCCTGCTGCGGAATAAGGGTTCGTTCGGGATTGATGAAAAGGTCGGGGGCCGGGGTGGTCCTCGGCCCTTCTTTTGGTTTGGGGTTGATGCCTCCGGCGGGCAAAGGGCGGGGGCCCTTTGCAATCCCGATACTGTCGGCGGTGGGGTGCGATGGCGGCCTTGCTGGAAATTTCAGCGTTTTGATTGTAAAGCCTGCGGCGCTTTTAGCGCGAGTTTGCTGCGCCGCAGGCTTTCAACACCCATGCCCAGAAACGCCACCCCGCAAACCACCCGCAACCCCAAAACGGGATTGTTAAGGGCCCCCACCCTTAACCCGCCAGAGGCAAATACCCCCTTCCCTTCCTCCCAAAAATCCCGCAGCGGTGAATCCCATGCAAAACCCCGCCGCCGATCTTGCCATCCGCCTGCGCCGCGCCGCATTCAATCGCGCGCTGGAACAAGGCGACCTTGACGCCATCACGCCGATCCTTGCGCCCAATGTGACCTTGATCACCGGCACGGACAGCGCGCTGCTGAACGGGCGCAAGGCGCAATTGCTGGCGTGGAAGCGTGAATTTGCCGCCCCTGCGGCCCAGCGCTCGATCTATGTCCGGACACCGGAAACCATCATCGTCAGCGCCATTGAACCCATCGCCATGGAACACGGCGCATGGCGCGGCGCCACCGTCGAAGGCAAAGTGCAAGCATCGGGCACCTATGCGGCCAAGTGGCGCAATCTTGCCCCGATGGGGCCGGATGCCAATTGGGTGCTTGTCGCAGAGATTTTCGTAACGCTGGCCTGAAACCATCAACCAAGTCAGCAAAAAGAGTTCATAAAATTCGCCAAAGTGGCATTTCATTCATGGATTTGTCAGATCAGCACTGCCATATGGATGGCGCGGCCTAGTCGGCTCTTATTGAAGAGGCTACCAACCCGACTGGGCCGCAACTCTTCCCCAAATTTCTGTGCGCACGCAAAAGGGCGGCCGGAAGTCATCTTCCAGCCGCCCCTTGGGTTTTGTAGCGCGTATTTCAGCTTTGGAACCGACCCGTTTCCGGGTCCAGGTTCTTACTGGCCTTCGACAACTTCCTTGCTGTCGAGGTGCTGAACTTCGTGCATGTCAAAGTTCACGGGAGCCTTGTTGAACGTGCCCGAAACGCCATTCTTGGTCACCTTCAGTTCGAAGGGCACCTTGCCGTTGTAGGCCGAACCCTTGAGAACCTTCACGCCGTTCTGAACTTCCGAGGTGTAGGTGTAGGTCACGCCCTGATAGGTGAAGCTCTGCTTGGGAGCTTCGTCAGCGAAAGCAACGGTGGGCAGAAGAGCGAAAGCAGCGGCAGCGATAACAGTCTTGATCATGGCAAATTCCCCTATTTGGTTAGGATTCATTGCCTCGAAGCACCCTTTATGTTGTTGAACCCCGTCTATCGTGAATGGTGGGATTCGAGCAATTGCATTCACCAACGAGTTGATTGCATTTTTTGCAAACGGCGACAGCCCTGCCTAAAATTAATGTCCACCTATCCCGTTAGAATTCGCCATTATTCCTCGGAATTGGGGGATTTTTGATGTTCCGTCGCCTTCAGATCCGCATAAGGCTTGAATAGGAATGCATACAAGTTTCACCCGTTCATCCTGGTAGAATGATCCAAATTCATCAAAGAATCATCAGATCGAATCACTCAATTCAAATCAACGAAAAACCATTTTGGAATGTTGCGTCGCAACAAAGAACCCAATCACCCCGGATGCCAATCGGGATCGGCCAATTCAAACCCTTCGAACCGGAATCCCGGCGCCACAACGCAACTGACCAAGGCCCAACCGTCCTTCGCCCGGGCCGTTTGCCAATATCGCGTCGGGATCACGCCCTGCGGCTCCTCCCCCGCCAGAACATCGCCGCCCAAACGGATCCAGCGCACCGGCCCCGCATCATCCTCCGCCACGCCCAGATCCAGCGCCGACCCGGCATGCCATAACCACACTTCGGCGGCGTCGATCCTGTGCCAATGCGACGTTTGCCCCGCTTCCAACAGGAAATAGATCGTGCTGACGCGCCCGCGATCAGGCCCTTCGCGCCATAATTCGACGTACCATCCACCCTCGGGATGCGGCTGCATGCCAAGGCGTTCGATTATCGCCACAGCCTTTGGATCACGCTCTGCCATCACAACTCTCCCAAAGCTTCCCACATCTGCCGCACCGCTTCCGGGTGGCACAGGTCCGTGCCGGGCGACAGGACCGCCGCCGTCCCCGCCGCCATGCCCCAGCGGAATGCACCCGCTGCATCTTCGTCGCGCAAAAAGCCATGGACCATACCGCCCACGAAACTGTCTCCCGCGCCCGTCGCGCTCTTAACCAGAACATCCAGCGCGGGCCGGACGATCACCCCGCCCGCATGGGCCAGAACCGCCCCTTCGTGCCCCATCGACACCGCGACATGGGCGGCCTTTCCGGCGCGCACCATATCCATGGCCGCCTCGCCCACATCCTGCGCCCCGTCCAGCTTGCGCCCGACCAGCGTTTCAAATTCGCCAAGGCTCGGCTTAACCAGATAAAGCCCGCCCTGCTCCAGCGCAGCGGCCAGAGCAGGCCCCGATGTATCGACCACCAGCCGCACATCGCGCCCCGCCAATCCCGCCGCCAGCCGCGCATAGAAATCCACCGGGACGCCGCGCGGCAAAGACCCACTGGCCACCAGCCATCCGTGATCCAGACCCGCCACCCGGTCAAAGGCCGCCTGCCACTCCGCCTCGCGGATCAAGGGACCATCGGGGACAAAGCGGAACTCCTTGCCGCTGACCCTTTCATACACCGCCAGCGATTGCCGCGTATGGTCACGTATGGGGATGCGAAACCGCTCCAACCCATGTTGGTCCAGCAATTCGTCAAGCAAGGCCCCCGTGGCCCCGCCCGCCAGATAAATGACCTCGACCGCGGCAGGCGATAAATCATGGCCCAATCGGGCCAGCACGCGCGCCACATTGATGCCGCCCCCGCCCGGATCGTAACGCTCGTCATGCGTGCGGATCTTGTGGGTGGGGAAAACCTGCTCGGCCTCGCACGAACCGTCGATGGCCGGGTTCATCGTCAATGTGGCGACGCGCATCGGGCATTTACCTCTTGCGGACGAATTCGGCGCGCAGCACCAGCCCCTTGATCCCGTCATAACGGCAATCGATCTCTTGCGGATCGCCCGTCAGGCGGATCGATTTGATCAACGTGCCGCGCTTCAACGTCTGGCCCGCGCCCTTGACCTCCAGATCCTTGATCAGCGTCACCTGATCGCCATCGGAAAGCAGATTGCCCACCGCATCGCGCACTTCGACCGTATCGGCGGCGGCCTGTTTGGCGGCCAGTTCCGATGCGGGCAGCCATTCGCCGCTTTCCTCGTCATATACGTAATCTTCTTCGGCGCTCATGTCGGTTCCTTTCATATGCCCCTTGGCACGCCATCCGTGCCTTGGCCATCGCGCGGCCTGTAACGGGTAACAAATTGTCGCGCTTTGCGCTGTGTCAGCCTGCGTTCACGCGGATCATGTCAGCTATGTTGCCATAGTTTTTCAGCGTTCGAATTTTTCAGCAAGGACCCGCGTCATGTCCATCGCTTTTCAAAAGACCGTGCTGGCCGCCAGCGCTCTGGCCGCCGGTATGTCGCCCCTCGCCTCCACCTTTGCCTCTGCCCAGATCGGTGGTCAGGGCTATTCCGATCCGGCCTATTCTGCGCAGGAACCCTATAACGGCCAAGCCTATAACGGTCAGCCCTATAATGGCCAGCCGCAAGGTGGCTATGACTATCGCAATCCCCCGCCCGAACCGTCGGCGCCCGAAGGCTATGACGGCCGCACCCTGCCCCCCACCCCGCAGGGCTATGTCGCAGGCGCCGAGGATCGGGCCGCCGATGCACGCTATGCTGCGGACGCCGAAAACTGGGCGCGCAACAATTGCGTAAAATCGCGGGGCAACACCGGGGCGGGCGCTCTGGTGGGCGGCGTGCTGGGCGCGATCATCGGGGGCGGATTGGCCGGTCGCCATGACACGGGCGTCGGCATGGCTGCAGGCGCGGCCATCGGCGCCGTGGGCGGCGCGGCCGTGGCCAGCAGCAGCGGCGGCGAAACCAGCCCCGGTTGCCCGCCGGGCTTTGTCGTGCGCGGCGGCGCCCCTGTCTATGCCTATGCGCAAAGTGATTATTATTACGCGGCGCCCTCGTGGTATCGCCCATGGGTCTATGTCGACAATGCGTGGATCTATCGTCCCTATCCCTATCACGGATGGTATTACCGCACTTATCGCCCGATGCCCCGTGGCGGCTATTACGGCGGTCCGGGCCGTGGCTGGGGCGGTCCGCGTGGCGGCTATTACGGTCGCGGCGGATGGGGCGGCGGTTGGGGTCACGGACACCACCACTAAGACCTGAATGAATGACACAAGTTCGGGCGGCATGGGCAAGCAAGTCTGTGCCGCCCGAAACATTTTCGTGCCTCGACGGCGCAACATGGCGCTGATAGCCGACATGGCATGAAGCACCCCCTGCAATATCGCGATTTCCAGTTTTACTGGCTGGCCCGGCTGACGGCCATGCTGGGGCATAATGCGATGGTCATGGCGCTGGGCTGGGCGGTCTATGATGTGGCGCGGGCCAGTTACGGGGTGCGTGCGGCGGCTTTGCGGCTTGGCCTTGTGGGGCTGGCGCAATTCCTGCCTTTTCTGATCTTCAACCCGATGGCGGGCCTTGTGGCGGATCAATATGACCGGCGCAAAGTCGTGCGCATCGCGCTGATCGGGCAATTGGCCTTTCTGATCCCGCTATGCTTTCTGGCGATGAAGGGCGGGCTGTCGCTGGCGGTTTTGTATATTGTGGCTTCTGGCTTTGCCGCATCACGCGCCTTTTACATGCCGGCGATGAATGCGCTGCTTTCCGCCACGGTGCCGGTCGAAGCGCTGCCGCGCGCGATTGCTCTGGGGGCGATTGCGGGGCGCGTGGGGGGCATTCTGGGGCCGGTGCTGGGCGGATATGCCTATGCGGTTTCGCCGGGCGCGGCCTTTGGCTTTGCCGCCGCGCTGCTGCTGGTCGCCTTTGCCGCCCAGGTCATGATCAGCGCGCAGGCCAGCCATTCACGCGGATCACGCGGTCGCCCGCTCGAATTGATGCGTGAAGGATTGACCTATGTCCGCTCGAACCGCCTGTTGTTCGGCACGATCACACTGGACATGTTCGCGACCTTGCTGGGCGGGGTGACGGCGCTCTTGCCGGTCTATGCGCGTGATATTTTGCATGTCGGCCCGGATGGGCTGGGCCTGTTGCGGGCGGCCTCTTCGGTCGGGGCGCTGGCCACCGCCTTGTTCGTGTCATGGCGCCCGGTGGGCCAACATGTCGGGGCCAAGATGCTGGGGGCGGTGGGCGTCTATGGCGTTTTTACCGTGGTGTTCGGGATTTCGACCTCTTTCTGGCTCTCGGCTTTCTGTCTGGCGCTGCTGGGCGCGGCGGATATGGTGTCGGTGCTGATCCGCCAAACCTTGATGCAGGTGTCCACCCCCGATGAAATGCGCGGGCGCGTGGGGGCGATCTCCACCCTGTTCATTTCGGCCTCCAACGAATTGGGCGAGATGGAATCGGGCATTGCCGCCGCGCTGATGGGCCCGGTGGGCGCGGTGGTGTTCGGCGGGGCGGCCTCTATCGTGATCGCGGCGACATGGGCGCGGCTGTTCCCGGTGCTGCTGGACGCGGACGGATTTCACAACAAACCGGCTGCCTGATCACCGTCAACGACCGGACGGTTGCAAATGGTAGCGCAATCATGGACACAGGCCGCCAACGAATCCCTTTTTGCCAAGGAGCCAATCATGTCCTCTGCCACCACGGGCGCCTATCTGATCGGCGCCCAGCGCCGCACCAGCGCCAACAGCTTTACCGGCATCGAGGCCGCCACCGGCAAGGCGCTGGATGGTGAATTCTCGATCACCCCGGTTGCCGAAATCGACGAAGCCTGCGCGCTGGCCGCCGCCGCCTTTGACACGTTCCGCGAAACCACGCCGGATGCGCGCGCGACCTTTCTTGAAACCATCGCCGCCGCGCTGGAATCACGCGCCCAAGCCATCGTGGCCCGCGCCATGCTGGAAAGCGGCCTGCCGCAGGGCCGGCTAAACGGCGAGCTGGGCCGCACCACGGGTCAATTGCGCATGTTTGCCAAGATCCTGCGCGAAGGCGACTGGGCCGGAGCGATTATCGAGCCTGCCCTGCCCGAGCGTCAACCTTTGCCGCGCCCCGATCTGCGCGCGCGCCAGATCGCCGTTGGCCCGGTTGCCGTATTTGGCGCCTCGAACTTCCCGCTGGCCTTCAGCGTGGCGGGCGGTGACACCGCCTCGGCGCTGGCCGCCGGTTGCCCGGTCGTGGTCAAGGCCCATCCGGCCCACCCCGGCACCTCGCTGCTGGCCGGTGAAGCGATCGCCGAAGCGGTCGCCGCCTGCGACCTGCCCGAAGGCGTGTTCAGTCTGGTTCAGGGCACCGGCCATGAAACGGGCACCACGCTGGTGGCCAACCCGCATATTCAGGCGGTCGGCTTTACCGGTTCGCGCGGCGGCGGTCTGGCGCTGATGTCGGTGGCGGCAGGCCGTGCGCAGCCGATCCCGGTCTATGCCGAAATGTCCTCGGTCAACCCGGTCCTGCTCTTCCCCGCCGCGCTCGCCGCGCGGGCCGAGGAACTGGGCAAGGCTTATGTCGGCTCGCTCAGCCTGTTCGCGGGTCAGTTCTGCACCAACCCCGGCGTGGTGGTGGCGCTCGATGGTCCCGACCTCGACCGCTTCCTTGGCGCGGCCAGCGAAGCGCTGAATGCGGTCCCCGCGCAGGTCATGCTGACGGGCGGCATTGCGGCGGCCTATGCCAAGGGTATCGATGCCCTGACGCAGGCCGATGGCGTGTCGGTTCTGGCCGCGGGCGCCGATGGTTCGGCCCAATGCGGGGCCGCGCGCCTGCTGGCGGTCGATGCGGCGGCTCTGCTGGCCAATCCGGCGCTGACGCATGAAGTCTTCGGCCCCTCCTCGCTGGTCATCCGTTGTCAGGATGCCGGGCAGATCGTCGCGGTTCTCGAAAGCCTCGAAGGCCAGCTCACCGCCACGCTGCATATGGACGAGGCCGATTACGCGCTGGCCGCCCCGCTGCTGCCCATTCTGGAGCGCAAGGTTGGCCGCATCCTCGCCAATGGATGGCCCACGGGCGTCGAAGTGTCGCGCAGCATGGTTCACGGCGGCCCCTTTCCCGCCACGTCCGATCCGCGCACGACATCGGTGGGCGGCATGGCGATCCATCGCTTCCTGCGCCCGGTCTGCTATCAGGCGCTGCCCGATGCGCTGCTGCCCGCCGCGCTCAAGGCGGCCAATCCGCTGGGTCTGCCCCGTCGTCAGTTCGATTGAGGCATAAAGTGAACGGGCTGCTACTGGATTAAGCGCCAGCCCGCGCTACATGAACATCCAAAGGCCCGGCGCAAACCGCCGGGCCCAAGGAGCATGATGAGCGAGATCCTGATCTGTCCGCATTGCGGGGGCGCCAATCGCGTGGCGCGCGAAAGGCTGGGCGATGGGCCGCAATGCGGCAAATGCCACAAGAGCCTGTTTACCGGCCACCCTTTACCCGTCGATGCCGCCGGTTTTGCCGCCCATGTTCAACGCGGCACCTTGCCGGTGCTGGTCGATTTCTGGGCACCGTGGTGCGGGCCGTGCCGTGCGATGGCCCCCGCCTATGAACAGGCCGCCGCCGCGCTCGAACCCTATTTCCGCGTGATCAAGGTCGATACCGAGGCGCAGCAAACCCTTGGCGCGCAATATGCGATCCGCTCGATCCCCACGCTGATGCTGTTGCAGGGCGGGCGGGAAATCCGCCGACAAGCCGGAGCCATGGACGCCCGCCGCATCGTGGATTGGGCCAGAGGATGAGCCAAACCCCCTATGATGCCTTTGGCGGCGAGGCCGCGGTGCGCGCGCTGGTCTCGCGCTTCTATATCCTGATGGACACTTTGCCCGAGGCCAAGGCGTGCCGCGACGTGCATCCGCCCTCTCTGGCGCGTGCCGAGGAGAAATTGTTTGAATATCTGACCGGCTGGCTGGGCGGGCCGCCGCTCTATACCGACAAGTATGGCCACCCGCGCCTGCGTATGCGCCATTTCGTCGCCCCCATCGGCGGGGCGGAGATCGAAGGCTGGCTCTTGTGCTTCAAACAGGCATGGGCCGAGGTGATCCCGCAATCCCCCCTGTCCGACACGATCCTTGAAAAGGTCGAGGCGTTGGGCTGGCACATGGCCAATAAGCCGGAAAGCAATCGCGCTTGAACTGGCAATTCTGGATCGACCGGGGCGGCACGTTCACCGACATTGTCGCCCGCGCGCCCGATGGCACGCTGCGCACAGCCAAATTGCTGAGCGAAAACCGGCAAGCCTATCGCGATGCCGCCACGGCGGGCATTCGACGGATCATGGGCGTCGCGCCGGGCGCCCCCATCCCGCCGGGCAGCATCGATTCCGTCCGCATGGGCACGACCGTCGCCACCAACGCCTTGCTGGAACGCAAGGGCGAAAAGGTACTGCTGCTGATCACGCAGGGCTTTGGCGATCTGTTGACCATGGGCCATCTGGCCCGCCCACGCCTGTTCGATCTGGACATCCGTCTGCCCGCGCCGATCCATGACGGGGTGGAGGAAGTGTCAGGCCGGGTCGCTGCCGATGGGGCGATCCTGACGCCCTTGGACGAGGATGCGATGCGCGAGGCCCTGCTGCGCCGCCGCGCGCAGGGTTACACCGCCTGCGCCATCGCGCTGATCCATGGCTGGCGCTATCCCGATATGGAGGCGCGTTTGGCAAAACTGGCCCGCGAGGCCGGGTTTACCCAGATCACCCAAAGCCATGAAGCCAGCCGCGCCATCGGCATGGTTGCGCGCGGGCGGACAGCGGTGGTCGATGCCTATCTCTCACCCGTGCTGCGCCATTATGTGGCGCAGGTGGAGGAGGATCTGGGCACGGGCGTGCCGCTCTATTTCATGCGTTCGGATGGCGGCCTATGTGCGGCGGCCGATTTTCAGGGACGCGATGCGATCCTGTCCGGCCCGGCGGGCGGCATTGTCGGGGCGGCGCGCACCGCACAACAGGCCGGGTTTGACCATATCGTCGCCTTTGACATGGGCGGCACATCGACCGACATCGCGCTTTATTCCGGCGGCTTTGAACGCAGTTATGAAGCGCAGATCGCAGGCGTAGATATTCGCGCCCCAATGATGGCCATCGACACGATTGCGGCGGGCGGCGGTTCGATCCTGCATTACGACGGGTTGCGCATGAGTGTTGGGCCGGACAGCGCCGGGGCCAATCCGGGGCCGGCCTGTTACCGGCGCGGCGGGCCATTGACGATGACCGACGCCAATCTGCTGTGCGGGCGGATTGCGCCGGAGCATTTCCCGGCGATCTTTGGCCCCGATGCCAACCAAGCGCTGGACCGCGAAGCAGTCGAGGCCGGATTTGCCGCCATGGCCGCCCGGATCGGCGGCGGACGCAGCGCCCAGCAGGTGGCCGAAGGGTTCCTGCAAATCGGTGTGGCGCAAATGGCCGCCGCGATCAAAAGGCTGGCGCTGGGGCGCGGGGTCGATCTGCGCGATTATACGTTGCAATGTTATGGCGGGGCCGGCGGGCAGCATGCCTGTCTGGTCGCGGCCGAATTGGGAATGGGGTCGGTGCTGGTGCATCCGCTGGCCGGGGTCTTGTCGGCCTATGGCATGGGTCTGGCCGATCGTAGCGCGGCGCGGGGGGCCATGATGGACCGCGCGCTGGATGGGGATGCCATCACGGCGGCGCGGGCATTGGCCGATGATCTTGCCGCCGATGCCTTGGCGGAATTGGGCGGTTCTGGCGAAATCGCCGTCCATCTGCGTCTGCGCTATGCGGGCACGGATACGGCGCTGAGCGTGTTATGGGGCGATGAGGCCGCGATGCGCGCCGCCTTTGCCGCGCAGCATATGGCCCGCTTCGGCTATATTCAGGACCAGCGCCCGATCATCATCAGCGAAGTTCTGGTCGAAGCGCGATTGGAGGCGCAGGTGCCGCCTTCTCTGCCGGTGCCATCGGATGATGCCGCAAGCCCGCTGGGCCGGATCGCCATCTGGAGCCGGGGTGAAAGCCTGTCCGCGCCGGTCTATGCGCGTGAGGCAATGGGCGTGGGCGCGGTGATTGTTGGTCCGGCGATGATCCGCGAGGGACTTGCCACCACGATTGTCGAACCGGGATGGCAGGCGCGAATGCTGGATGGCGGCGAATTGCTGCTGACCGGGGGCGCGGCGGTGGCGGCGCATGGCGCATCCGATGGCCAACAGGCCGATCCGGTCATGCTCGAACTCTATGCCTCACGCTTCATGGCTTTGGCGCAGCAGATGGGCGAGGTTTTGAAAAACACCGCCACCAGCGTCAACATGCGCGAAAGGCTGGATTTCTCCTGCGCCTTGTTTGATCCGGCGGGGCAATTGATCGCCAATGCCCCCCATGTGCCGGTACACCTGGGCGCGATGGGGGAAAGCGTGCGCTCGATCATGGCGGCGCGCGGGGACGATATGCGCCCCGGCGATGCTTTCGTGATGAACAACCCCTTTAACGGGGGCACCCATTTGCCCGACATCACGGTCATCACCCCGGTCTTTGATGGGGCCGATCTGATCGGTTTTGTCGCCAATCGCGGGCATCATGCCGATATTGGCGGGACCACGCCCGGCTCCACCCCGCCCCATTCGCGCACCCTTGATGAAGAAGGCGTGGTGCTGGATAATATCCTGCTGCTGCGCGATGGCGTGCTGCGCGAAGAGGATATGCGGCGGGCCTTGATGGATGCCCCCTATCCGGCGCGCAATCCGGAGGCCAATCTGGCCGATCTGCGGGCGCAGATTGCCGCCAATGCTGCGGGGGCGCGCGATTTGATCGCCATGGCGGCGCGTCATGGGCGGGCGCAGGTGGCCGCCTATATGGCCCATGTTCTGGATCAGGGCGAGGCTGAGGTGCGCCGCGCACTGGCCACGCTCAGGGATGGCGCGTTTTCCTGCCTGCTCGACGATGGGCGGGTTTTGCAGGTTTCGCTGCGCATCACCGATAATGGCGCACAGATCGATTTCACCGGCACCGGGCCGCGGGACGATGGCAATTTCAACGCTCCGCCTGCCGTCACCCGCGCCGTGGTGCTTTATGCGCTGCGGGCTTTGGTCGGGCGCGATATGCCGCTTAACGATGGTTGCCTGCGCCCGGTGGAGATTATCATTCCACAGGG
Organism: Novosphingobium sp. Sphag1I; assembly: GCF_056279125.1. Lineage (NCBI taxonomy): Bacteria > Pseudomonadati > Pseudomonadota > Alphaproteobacteria > Sphingomonadales > Sphingomonadaceae > Novosphingobium > Novosphingobium sp. Sphag1I. The sequence continues at coordinate 88,293 of NZ_JBWBQS010000012.1, forward strand.
CAGCTTCCTTGCCCCCACACCGGGCAGCGCCGTGGTTGCGGGCAATACCGAAATCAGCCAGCAGATCGTCAACGCCGTTCTGGCCGCGATGGGGGCCGGTGCAGCGTCACAGGGGACGATGAACAATTTCCTCTTTGGCAATGGCGCGCACCAATATTACGAAACCATCGGCGGCGGCACGGGCGCCGGTCCCGGTTTTAACGGCGCAGGTCCGGTGCAAAGCCATATGACCAACACCCGCATCACCGATCCCGAAGTGCTGGAATGGCGCCTGCCAGTGCGGCTGGAGCGTTTCGGCATCCGGCACGGGTCGGGCGGCGAAGGGCAATGGCGCGGGGGCGATGGAGCGGTGCGAGCCATCACCGCGCTTGAACCCATGGTGGCGACGCTGGTGTCCTCGTCCCGCCATGTCGCGCCCTTTGGATTGCATGGTGGGCAGGCCGGAAAGCCCGGCGCGCAATGGGTGCGCCGCGCCGATGGCCGCATCGAAACCATCGCGGGGCGGGCGCAAATCGCGCTGGAACCGGGGGACATGATCACCATCGAAACACCCGGCGGTGGCGGATGGGGGAACATCTGAGCGAATTTACGCCTATCTAGCCACGCGATACCGGATTATCACCTCTGGTTCCCCCGAAGCACCCCCGACGCCCATCGCGGGGTAACAAGGTGTTTGCACATGACCGATATTGCCGGGCTGATTGCCCCCCTCGTCGCGCTGCGCCGCGATATTCATGCCCATCCTGAACTGGGGTTTGAAGAACATCGCACCGCGCGCGTTCTGGCCGAGCAATTGCGCGCCATCGGGTTGGAGGTGCATGAGGGCATTGGCGGGACCGGTGTCGTGGGGGTTTTGCGCGCGGGCAATGGCGCGCGCAGCATTGGTCTGCGTGCCGATATGGACGCGCTGCCTATCGATGAGAAGACCGGCCTGCCCTATGCCAGCACGGTGCCGGGGTGTTTCCATGGTTGCGGCCATGACGGGCATATGGCCATGCTGCTGGGCGCGGCGCAGGCTTTGGCGGCGGACCATGCCGGTTTGGACGGCACGATCCATTTCATCTTTCAACCCGCCGAGGAAGGGCAAGGCGGCGCGAAGGCCATGATCGAGGACGGTCTGTTCGACCGTTTCCCATGCGACCGGGTCTATGCGCTGCACAATTGGCCCAGCCTGCCCGCAGGCACGATTGCCACGCGCGCAGGGCCGATCATGGGCGCGGCCGACCGTTTTTCGATCACCCTGCGCGGCAAGGGTGGCCATGCCGCCATCCCGCACAACGCCAATGACGCGGTTCTGGCCAGCGCCAGTCTGGTGCAGCAATTGCACACGATCGTCTCCCGCTCGATCCCGGCCAGCGCCAATGCCGTGCTGTCGATCACCCAGATCCATGGCGGACAGGCGTTCAACGTGATCCCGCATGAGGTGTGCATCGGCGGCACGGTGCGCACCTTTGATCCCGCCGTTCAGGACCGCATCGAGGCTCGCCTGCGCCAGATCGCGGCGGGCATTGCCCAAAGTTTCGAGGTCGAGGCCAGCGTCGAATATACCCGCTATTACCCCGCCACGATCAATGACGCGCAGGCCGCAGAAGATGCGTTGAGCGTAGCCGCCACCGTGGGCAAGGCCCTGCGCGCGCCGGAACCGGAGGCGACGTCTGAAGACTTTTCCTTCATGCTTCAGGCCCGCCCCGGCGCCTACATCTGGCTGGGGCAAGGGGTGGGTGACAATCCGCCCCCGCTGCACAATCCGCATTATGATTTCAACGATGGGGTGATGGAAACGGGCATCCGCCTGCATCTGGCCCTTGTACAACATTGGCTGGGGAATGCGGCGTGAACGAGAAGAAGCAGGGCAGCATCGGCGCCATCGTCGCGGCCAGCAGCGGCAATCTGGTCGAATGGTTTGATTTTTACATCTACGCCTTCTGCTCGATCTATTTCGCCGGGGCCTTTTTTCCCAAGGCCGACCCCACCGGGCAATTGCTGAATACGGCGGGGGTGTTTGCCGCGGGGTTCCTGATGCGGCCCATCGGGGGCTGGTGGTTCGGGCGTTTTGCCGACCGGCATGGGCGGCGCCTGTCGCTGGTGATCTCGGTGGTGACGATGGCGGCGGGGTCTTTGGCCATTGCCTGTTTGCCCACCTATGCCTCGATCGGCGTGTTGGCCCCGGCGCTGCTGGTCGCGGCGCGTTTGGTGCAGGGTTTTGCGCTGGGCGGCGAATATGGCACGGCGGCCACCTATATGAGCGAGATCGCCACCGAAGGACGGCGCGGGTTTCTGTCATCCTTTCAATATGTGACGCTGGTGGGCGGGCAATTGCTGGCAGCAACACTGGTGGTGATCCTGCAAGGTCTGCTGCCTGAAAGTGAGCTCAAGGCTTGGGGCTGGCGCATTCCCTTTGTGATCGGCGCGCTGGCGGCACTGGTCGCTCTGGCGGCGCGGTCGCGCTTGGAGGAAAGCGGCAGCAGCGAGGCGCGCCAAGCCAAGGAAGCGGGCAGCCTGACCGCTCTGCTGCGCCAGCATCCGCGTGCCTTCCTTTCGGTGCTGGGCTTTACGGCGGGCGGGTCTTTGGCCTTTTACACCTTCACCACCTATATGCAGAAATATCTGGTCAATTCAGCGGGCCTGCCGATCACCACGGCCAGTCGGGTGATGACGGTCAGCCTGTTCATCTTCATGATTGTCCAGCCCGTCATGGGCGCGTTGTCAGACCGGATCGGGCGGCGGGCCAATATGCTTATCTTCAGCGGGGGGCTGGCGGTGCTGACCGTGCCGCTGATCGCGCTGCTGGAAAAGGCCGGGTCGCCGGTGATGGCCGGGGCGCTGATCTGTGTCGCCATGGTGCTGATGAGTTTTTACACATCGGTCGCTGGCATCATCAAGGCCGAGCTGTTTCCCACGCAAGTGCGCGCACTGGGCGTGGGTTTTTCCTATGCCGTGGCCAATGCCATCTTTGGCGGCAGCGCGGAATATGTCGCGCTGTGGTCCAAACAGGCCGGGCATGAAGGCGCGTTCTATTGGTATGTCAGCGCGATGATGGTGATGGTTTTCCTGGTCAGCCTGAGCCTGCCGCGCCGCGCGCCCTATCTGGGGGCCGATACGAATGATTGAGCGCGGCTCATAAGCGTCACCAAAACGCAAAAGATAGCTTTGGCAGGCAATAGAAAAGCCATGGGGCCAATTTCACTCCGCCGCGTGTAGTAGGCTGCGCAAAGCCCATGTTGGCGCACGTCAAGTTTCTGGAGTGATTCATGTCCCAAGGTTTGGCCAGATCCACGCTCACCCATCTGGAGCGTCTGGAGGCCGAGAGCATCCACATCATCCGCGAGGTGGTGGCCGAGGCGGAAAACCCGGTGATGCTTTACTCTGTGGGCAAGGACAGCGCGGTGATGCTGCATCTGGCGCGCAAGGCGTTTTATCCCGCGCCGCCGCCCTTCCCGTTGCTGCATGTGGACACGACGTGGAAATTCCGCGCCATGTACGAATTGCGCAACAAGATGGCCGAATTGTCGGGCATGGAGCTGCTGGTCTATCAAAACCCGGAGGCCAAGGAGCGCGGGATCAACCCGTTCGACCATGGCGCTCTCCACACCGACATGTGGAAGACCGAGGGGCTGAAGCAGGCGCTGGACAAGTATGGCTTTGACGCGGCCTTTGGCGGCGCGCGCCGCGACGAGGAAAAGAGCCGCGCCAAGGAGCGCATCTTCTCCTTCCGCACCGCGTCGCATGGCTGGGATCCGAAGAACCAGCGCCCGGAACTCTGGAACCTCTACAACGCGAAAAAGGCCAAGGGCGAAAGCATCCGCGTCTTCCCGATCAGCAACTGGACCGAGCTGGACGTGTGGCAATATATCCATCTGAACAACATCCCCATCGTGCCTTTGTACTTTGCCGAGGAACGCCCGACGGTGGAACGTGACGGCATGCTCTTGATGGTGGACGATGACCGTTTCCCTCTGCGCGAGGGCGAAGTGCCGGTGATGCGTTCGATCCGTTTCCGCACCTTGGGCTGCTATCCGCTGACGGGTGCGGTGGAAAGCCGCGCCAAGACCCTGCCTGAGGTCATTCAGGAAACCTTGCTGACCACCACCAGCGAGCGGCAGGGGCGCGCCATCGACAAGGATGCGGGCGGCGCAGGCATGGAAGTCAAAAAGCAGCAGGGGTATTTCTGAGATGACCGATCCGGTTTACGTCGTCGACTCGCTGATTGCCGAAGACATCGACGCCTATCTCGACACGCATCAGCACAAGACGATGTTGCGCTTCATCACCTGCGGGTCGGTGGACGATGGCAAATCGACGCTGATCGGGCGCTTGCTCTATGATTCCAAGATGATCTTTGAAGATCAACTGGCCGCGCTGGAAGCCGATTCGAAAAAGGTCGGCACGCAGGGTCAGGGGATCGATTTCGCCCTGCTGGTCGATGGTCTGGCCGCCGAGCGCGAACAGGGCATCACGATCGACGTGGCCTATCGCTTCTTCAACACCGAAAAGCGCAAGTTCATCGTGGCCGATACGCCCGGCCATGAACAATATACGCGCAACATGGTGACGGGCGCCTCGACGGCGGACCTCGCCGTGATCCTGATCGACGCGCGCAAGGGCGTGCTGACGCAAACGCGCCGCCACTCGTTCCTTGCGCATCTGATTGGCATTCGCAACATTGTGCTGGCGGTCAACAAGATGGATCTGGTCGATTATTCCCAGACCCGCTTTGACGAGATCGTCGCCGATTACCGTGCCTTTGCCTCCAGCATCGGGATCGAGGATTTTGTCGCGCTGCCGATTTCCGGCTATATGGGCGACAATATCACCACGCTCTCGGACAACACGCCTTGGTATAAGGCCCCTGCCTATTTCGCGCGCAGTCTGGTCGATCACCTTGAAACGGTCGAGGTCGACACCACGCGGGATTTGGCCAAGCCTTTCCGCATGCCGGTGCAGTGGGTCAACCGCCCCAACCTCGATTTCCGCGGCTTTGCGGGCCTGATCGCCAGCGGCAGCGTGAAACCGGGTGATGCCATCCGCGTGCTGCCCAGCGGCAAGACCAGCACGGTCGAACGCATCGTCACGCTCGACGGCGATCTGGAGGAAGCGGTTGCGGGCCAGTCGGTCACGCTGACCTTTGCCGATGAAATCGACTGCTCGCGCGGCGATGTCATCGCGCTGGCCGACAATCCGCCGCAGGTCGCCGATCAGTTCGAGGCCAGCATCGTGTGGATGGCCGACAGCGCGCTCATTCCGGGCCGCGCCTATTGGCTGAAAATCGGCACGCAGATGGTGTCGGCCACGGTGCAGGCGCCCAAATACACGATCAACGTCAACACGATGGAACATTGCGCGGCGAAAACGCTGGAGCTGAACGCCATCGGTGTGGCCGAGATCACCACCGACCGCCCGATCACGTTTGAACCCTACGGCGAAAACCGCGCGCTGGGCGGCTTCATCCTGATCGACAAGATCGGCAACAGCACGGTTGCGGCCGGCATGCTGCATTTCAGCCTGCGCCGCGCCCAGAACGTGCATTGGCAGGCGCTGGACATCACCCGCGAGGCCCGCGCCGAAATCAAGAACCAGCGCCCCGGCGTGCTGTGGTTCACCGGCCTGTCGGGTTCGGGCAAATCGACCATCGCCAATCTGGTCGAGAAAAAACTGCATGCTTTGGGCAAGCACACGTTCCTGCTGGATGGCGACAATGTGCGCCATGGGCTGAACAAGGATCTGGGCTTTACCGAGGCGGACCGCATCGAAAACATCCGCCGCGTAGGTGAAGTGTCGCGCCTGATGACCGATGCGGGTCTGATCGTGCTGACCGCGTTCATCAGCCCGTTCCGCGCCGAACGCGATCTGGCGCGCAGCCTGACGCCCGAAGGCGAGTTCTTTGAGGTCTTCATCGACACGCCGCTGGACGTGGCCGAGGCGCGTGACGTCAAGGGTCTGTATAAAAAGGCCCGGTCGGGCGCGCTCAAGAACTTCACCGGGATCGACAGCCCCTATGAAGCGCCGGAAAACCCCGAAATCCGCATCGACACGACCAAGATCAGCCCGGCCGATGCCGCCGAATTGATCGTGGCAAAACTGCTCGGTGACTACTGGATGCCGGAAATCTGAGCCGCTATGCAGTCGGGCATAATAAAGCTGGGAGTGAAGTAGAAGATGTTGCTCTTCAATGGCCATGAGACCCATAGCCGCTCGCTGATCAAGGGGATCAGCTGGCGCGTGTTGGGCAGCATCGATACGTTCATTCTCAGCTGGCTGTTTTCGGGCAATGCCAAGACGGCGGGCGCCATCGCCAGCACCGAGATCATCACCAAGGTGGCGCTGTACTATTTCCACGAACGCGTGTGGAGCTCGATCAACTGGGGCGCAGAGCGTGCCGCCCCCAACGACCCCGCGGCGGAAATCTGAACATGCCCGATCTTATGTCCGACGCCGATCTGGCCGCCGATTTGGCGCGTGTTGCCGGGCAATTGCTGATCACCGTGCGCGACAGCGGGATGGTGACGGGCAAGGCTCTGGGCAAGGCAGGGGACGCCACCGCCAACCAGTTCCTCGTCCACGCCCTGCGCCAGCAGCGCGCGCAGGATGGCCTGTTGTCCGAAGAGGAAAAGGACAATTTCGAGCGGCTGGACCAATCGCGCGTGTGGATTGTCGATCCCGTTGACGGCACCCGCGAATATGGTGAGGCGCGGGCCGATTGGGCCGTCCATGTGGGCCTTGCGGTCGATGGCGCGCCGGTGCTGGGCGCGGTGGCGCTGCCCGGCGCGGATGCCGTTTATCGCAGCGATGCGCCTGTGGCCGTCCCCCCCGCACCCGACGTGCTGCGCATGGTGGTCAGCCGCACCCGCCCCGCCGCCGAGGCCGTGTTCGTGGCCGGTGAACTGGGCGCCGAATTGGTCCCCATGGGCAGCGCCGGAGCGAAAGCCATGGCCGTGATCCGGGGCGAGGCCGACATTTACCTCCATTCGGGCGGACAGTTCGAATGGGACAGTTGCGCGCCGGTTGCGGTCGCTCTGGCCCATGGCCTGCATTGCAGCCGGATCGACGGGTCGCCGCTGGTCTATAATCAGCGCGACACCTACCTGCCCGACCTGCTGATCTGCCGCCCTGAACATGCGGCGCGGGTTCTGGCCGAAGTGGTGCGGTTTCAGGATCAGGACAAAGGCTGAAGCACCACCAGCCGGAAATCGCCGCGCTCTACCTCGGCCAAAGTGTGCTGGGTAAAGCGCAGCGGCCCGCGTGCGGGATGCTGGAACAGGCGCGCGCCACCCTCCCGCGCCAGCACCTTTTGCCGACCCCATGCGTCGCGAAAGGCATCGCTATTTACCGATAACCATTCGATCATCGCCGCCACACGCGGATCACCCAGCACCCGCCCGTAATCCCGCCGAAATTCAGCCAGAACCCGGTGACACCGCTCCTCCCAATCGGGCAGCAGGGCGCGGGCCTGAGCATGGGTGAAGATGTAGCGCAGGAGGTTGGCCGGTTCATCGTCAAACAGGCCCACAAACAGCTCGCGCGCCCCCGCATTGGCGCAGCATACTGTCCATGAAGGGTCCAGCCCATAGGCGGGCCATGGCACGGCCTTTACCATCGCCTCAATCGCGGCGGGCGCCTGCGTGGCGGGCAGGAAGGGATCGCGCGGGTCCTGCCTTGCCGCCAGAGTAAAAAGATAGGCCCGCTCCGCCCCGGTCAGGCTCAAACCCTCGGCCAGACGCGCCAGGGTTTCGGCCGAGGCGCGCACGGGGCGGCCCTGTTCGATCCACGTCACCCATGTCACGCTGATCCCGGCGCGGGCGGCCAATTCCTCTCGACGCAGACCGGGTGTGCGGCGTCGGCGGCGTTCTGGCGTATCGGGCGCGATGCTTTCCCGGCGCGCACGGACAAAGGCGCCCAGCAGATTGCGATGATCTTCATCCAGCATGGCAAGCCTTATAACAGGATAATTATATCCATTGTAACAGTCTAAATTCACAAGCATCCGGGCGGCGAAGGAGAAACACCATGACCACCCACCACGACGCCCTGGTCCAGCAACAGTTCGGCACCACCGCCCGCGATTACGTCACCAGCACCACCCATGCAAAGGGCGAGGACCTGATCCGCATCGCCGCCATCACCGAACAAGCACAGCCAGTCCACGCGCTGGATCTGGGCTGTGGCGGGGGGCATGTCGCCTATGCGATGGCCGGTCATGCGCAATTGGTCACCGCCTGCGATCTGTCCTCCGACATGCTGGAGGCGGTAGAGGCCGAAGCCGCGCGGCGCGGCATCACCAACATCGCCACCACCCGCGCCGCCGCCGAAGACCTGCCCTTTGCCGACGACAGTTTCGACTTTCTGGCCTGCCGCTTTTCCACCCATCACTGGCGCGACGCGTTGCGCGGCCTGACGGAGGCGCGGCGCGTGTTAAAGCCGGGCGGACGGGCGATATTTGCCGATGTCATCGCCCCGGTGCTGGCCGCCGCCGACACCCATTTGCAGGCGATCGAGGTTCTGCGTGACCCGTCCCATGGCCGCAATTACAGCGCCCGCGACTGGCACGCCATGTTGACGCAAGCGGGCTTTGCCGTCGAATCGGTCCACGAAGGTCGCTTGCGCATGGAATTTGCTGGCTGGACCGCCCGAATGCGCACGCCGCCGCCCGCCAAGGCCGCGATTCGCCACATACAATCGCTGATCAGCCGCGAAGTGGCCGAGCATTTCGAACTGGAGGCCGATGGCTCCTATACGCTGGACACGATCACGATTTGCGCGATCTGATCCCTTTGCCGGGAAGGGCGAAGTATCAGCGATTTAGGGAGAAGAACTGGATGCCCTGCAAGGATTCGAACCTCGATAGACGGAATCAGAATCCGTAGTCTTACCATTAGACGACAGGGCAATGCCGTTCGGTGGAGCGGGCCTCTAATGCGATGCTTTTGCCCCGTCAAGAGGAAAATGCATCGTGCGAGGTGCCGCCGCCATCATCATCCGTATCAGCCATTGCCCCAAAGGCTTGTCGGCGCTAGCATGGAGAGTGACGATACCCGCGTATCTCGCGGGATGCATGAATTTTGAGAATTACACATGGCGGATCAACCTCCGCCGGACACGCCAGCCAAGGTTCACAGGCGCGGGGAAAAGTCTAGGCGCCGAGCGCGAAAGCATCGCGCCGCCGCCCCGCGCAAGGACCAGAGAGTAGACGTAACCGGCGGCAAGCCCGAAGGCGCAGTCGTGCCCGCGGGACAGAGCAATTCAGGGGCGGCGGACGCCCCCACCTCGCGGCGCAGCGCAAGGCGCAAACGCGGGGCCAAGGCGCGTGAACGCAGCGTAGCCGCCCAGACCGCCGCCAGAGCCAATCCCAAGCCTTCCGGCAACAGGCAAGGCGGCAAGGGGCAGGCCAAGCCGGCAGAGGCCCAGCCTCCGCGTCCGGCGCCCTATTTCCCCGGCGCCTATGGCCAATCCTATGCCGCGATCGACCTTGGCACCAACAATTGCCGCCTGTTGATCGCGCGGCCTTCGGGCGACAGCTTTGTCGTGGTCGATGCGTTCAGCCGGGTCGTGCGCCTTGGCGAAGGACTGGCGCAGACCGGGCGCCTGTCGGATGCGGCGATGGAGCGCGCGCTGGGCGCCTTGCGCATTTGCGGCGATAAATTGCGCCGTCGCGGCGTGGCATTGGCGCGTTCCGTGGCCACCGAAGCATGCCGCCGGGCCAGCAACGGACAGGAATTCATCGAACGGGTTCGCCGCGAAACCGGCATCGCGCTCGACATCATTTCCGCGCGTGAAGAAGCGCGGCTTGCGGTGCTGGGTTGCCACATCCTGATCGAACCGGGGCCGGGACCGGCGCTGGTGTTCGACATTGGCGGCGGGTCGACCGAACTGGTGTTGATCGAACATCGCGACGATGGCGGCGTGCCGCATATCCTTGACTTCGTCTCGATCCCCTATGGTGTTGTATCGTTGACCGAAAGTTGCCGCGAAGAGGTCGATTCGCCGCGGGAACGGGCCGAACGTTATGCCGAGATGCGCGCACTGGTCGATGATGGCTTTGCCGCTTTTGCGGCACGCATCGCCCCGTTGCGCGAAGGACTGGTCCACGATCACCTTGAACATAACAGGGGGCCGCTGCGCCTGCTGGGCACCAGCGGGACAGTGACGACGCTGGCCAGCGTCCATCTCGACCTGCCCCATTACGACCGCAGCGCGGTGGACGGATGCATCGTCCCTGCGGCCAGCATGCGCGGCATAAGCCAGCGTCTGTCGAGCCTGAGCGTGGCCGGGCGGCGCGAAGTGGCCTGTATCGGGCGTGAGCGGGCCGATCTGGTGGTGGCGGGTTGTGCTATCCTCGAATCGATTCTCGATCTATGGCCGGCGGCGCGCCTTGGCGTGGCCGACCGCGGCATCCGTGAAGGCATTTTGCGCAGCCTGATCGGCATCACTCACAATAAAGGAGGCCCGGCATGAGCCGTTCCGGCCGCGACCCCACCACCCGACTGAAAAGCGCCAAGGGCCGTACCGCGTCGCAAACCCGCTGGCTGCAACGCCAGTTGAACGACCCCTATGTGAAGAAAGCCAAGGCCGACGGATACCGCAGCCGCGCGGCCTATAAGCTCATTGAACTGGACGACAAATTCGGTCTGGTGAAAGGCTCGCGCCGCGTGGTTGATCTGGGCGTGGCGCCCGGTGGCTGGACGCAGGTGGTGCGCCAGCGCGCTCCGCAGGCGGGCGTCGTCGGCATCGACCTGTTGCCCACCGACCCGATCGAGGGCGCAATCCTGTTCGAAATGGACTTCATGGCCGACGAGGCCCCCGATGCGCTGATGGAGGCGCTGGGCGGGCGGCCGGATCTGGTGATCTCGGACATGGCCGCCAACACCGTGGGCCACAAGCAAACCGACCACCTGCGCACGATGGGCCTTGTGGAAACGGCTGTGGACTTCGCTGTGCATAACCTGTCGAAAGGCGGTGCATTCGTGGCCAAAGTTTTCGCGGGCGGGACCGATCCGGGGCTGCTGAACATTCTCAAGCGCCACTTCACCACCGTAAAGCACGCCAAACCGCCCGCGAGCCGCAAGGATTCGTCCGAGTGGTATGTAATCGCGCAGGGGTTCAAGGGGACGGTTGAGGAATTGGAAGCGGGTAAGGAAGAAGAGTGAAATGCGAGGGACTCGTCCCTCGCGCTCCCGTTACTGTCTGCGTTGCGCACAGGGTCGGCGTTTCGCGTCGGACGCGCCGTTGAGATTATAAAGCCTGCGGCGCGGATAGACCTGAGCCCACCGCGCCGCAGGCTTTAACACAATCACACACCTGCGATTCTGCCGCACCCCATTAACGGGATTGCAAAGGGCCCCCGCCCTTTGCCCGCCGGAGGCAAACCTTCTAAAAACCTCCCGTCAATCCTCAATCCCCCCATGGCTGTCGGCCACCCCGCGCGTCCAATAGCCCGCTGCCTTCACCCACTCACGCGGATGGCCCAGCGTATCGACGACATAGGCCTTTACCGCCCGTGCCATTTCGGTTTCGCCCGCGATAAAGACGAAGCCTTCGCCGGCGGGCAGATCCACCCCGCCCAGCGCCGCGATCAGGCGGGCGGCGTCATCCTTGCCCCCGCTTTGCGCGCCGTTACGGTGGGCCCAAAGGCCCTGCCATGCGGATTTTGCGTCGAACACCTGCTGGCTGGCGGCACCATCGACCACGACGGCGGTGATGACGGGAACGTCGGCGCGCAATTCTTCGGTGCGGCGACCAATCGAGGGCAGCGCGGTTTCATCGCCGATCAGCAGATACCAATCGAAATCATCAGGCACGACCGCCGATCCGCGCGGCCCGCCAATGTCGAGCGTATCGCCGGGCGCGGCTTTGATGGCCCATTTCGTGGCCGGGCCTGCCTCGTGAATGGCGAAATCGATCACCAGCACGCCAGCGGCCTTGTCGAAACGGCGGGGGGTGTAATCGCGCATCAGGGGCTTTTCTTCACCCGGCACCGGGAAAAACAGCTTGATATGGTCATCGGGCGAGACGCTGGCGAAATCGTGCAGGTCTTCGCAGAAAAAGGTGATGCGGCGCATGTTGGGGCCAAGTGCCTCGATGGTTTGCACGGTCAGCGTGCGGCGGCGGATTTCGTGACGCAGGCGGGTGACTTGATGGCGGGGGGCGGTGTCGGTGTTCATGATGGTTTTTCCCTTTTGCGGGATGTGGGAGGGCAAGTGGCGGCGGCGCAGGATTTCGAGATGGGTCATCATGAAGCAGCCTGTTCCTGAATCGCTACGCTTCATTCAAGATATATCTTAATGGACAAAACGCAAGCCCCCTCGCACCGTTTTTTGCGAAGCTATCGCAAAAACAAAAACGGCGCCCGAAGGCGCCGTTCCCGTGTCCTGTAAAAATTCTTTTCCGATCAGCGCAGATCGGGCGGGGTCGCCTCACCCTTCAGCAGCGCAATCGCCTCGGCCAAAGGCATGAACTTCTGCTGCTGCTCGCCCAGAATGCGGACCGCCACGGTGCCTTCTTCGGCCTCGCGCTTGCCGACAACCAACAGGTAGGGCACCTTTTTCAAGGAATGCTCGCGCACCTTGTAGTTGATCTTCTCGTTGCGCAGATCGCTTTCCACGCGAATGCCCGCCGCCTTCAACTGGGCCACAGCGTCCTGCGCATAGCCATCGGCGTCCGAAACGATGGTGGCCACCACCGCCTGCACCGGGGCCAGCCACACCGGCAGCTTGCCCGCGAAATGCTCGATCAGAATGCCGATGAAGCGCTCATACGAACCAAGGATCGCGCGGTGCAGCATGACCGGGCGATGCTTTTCGCCATCCTCGGCGATATAGGCCGCGTCCAGACGCTCGGGCAGCACGCGGTCCGACTGGATCGTGCCGCACTGCCACGTCCGGCCAATGGCGTCGGTCAGATGCCATTCCAGCTTGGGCGCATAGAAAGCCCCCTCACCCGGCAGCTCTTCCCAGCCATATTCCTCGGTGGCAAGACCCGCATTGACCACCGCGGCGCGCAGTTCCGTCTCGGCCAGGTCCCACATTTCCTCGCTGCCGAAACGCTTTTCCGGGCGCAGCGCCAGCTTGATCGAATAGGTGAAGCCAAAGTCCTTGTACACGCGGTCGGCCAGTTGGCAGAAGGCGCGCACTTCCTCGACGATCTGATCCTCGCGGCAGAAGATGTGGCCATCGTCCTGCGTGAACTGGCGCACGCGCATGATGCCGTGCAGCGCGCCATGCGGCTCGTTGCGGTGGCAACAGCCCATTTCGGCCAGACGCAGCGGCAATTCGCGGTACGATTTGATGCCCTGACGGAAGATCAGCACATGCGCCGGACAGTTCATCGGCTTGAGCGCCATCCAATCGGCGTCCTTCGAGACGATGGGACCATCATCCTCGGTATTGGGCGCCTCGTCGGGGATGACGAACATGTTTTCGCGGTATTTGCCCCAGTGGCCCGATTGCTCCCACTGCTTGGCGTCCATCACCTGCGGAGTTTTGACCTCCTGATAGCCAGTGCCGTCGATGGCGCGGCGCATATAGGCCTCCAACTCGCGCCAGATCAGATAGCCCTTGGGGTGCCAGAACACGCTGCCATGCGCTTCGGATTGCAGGTGGAACAGGTCCATCTCCGCGCCCAGCTTGCGGTGATCGCGCTTGGCGGCCTCCTCAAGGCGCAGCAGATGGGCGTCGAGTTGCTTCTTGTTGAGCCAGCCCGTGCCATAGATGCGCGAAAGCATCGCGTTCTTCTGATCGCCGCGCCAGTATGCGCCCGACACGCGGGTCAGCTTAAACGCCGCCGGGTCCAGCTTGCCGGTGGAGGGCAAATGCGGTCCCTTGCACATATCCAGCCAGTCATCGCCCGACCAATAAACGGTCAGTTCTTCGTCTTCCGGCAGTTCGGCGGCCCATTCGGCCTTGAAGCTCTCGCCCTGCTGCTTCCAGCGCGAGATCAGTTGTTCACGGCTCCACACTTCGCGGCGCAGCGGCTTGTTGGCGGCGATGATCTTGCGCATCTCCGCTTCGATTGCGGGCAGGTCATCGTCGGTGAAGGGGCGATCCTTAGGCGCGAAGTCGTAATAAAACCCATCATCGGTCGACGGGCCAAAGGTGATCTGCGTGCCGGGAAACAGCGCCTGCACCGCTTCGGCCAGAACGTGGGCGAAATCGTGACGCGCGAGTTCGAGGGCGTCCTTTTCATCCTTGCCCGTCACCAGCGCCAGTTGCGCATCGCCCGTGAAAGTTCGGGTTAGATCGACCAGTTCGCCATCAATGCGCGCGGCAATCGCAGCCTTGGCCAGGCCAGGGCCAATCGCGGCGGCAACGTCCGCAGGGGTCGAGCCCGGCGCCATCTCGCGCACAGAGCCATCGGGAAGGGTGATTTTGAGCATGTCAGACATGGGCCAAGCCCTTAGCGCCCGCGCGGCCAAGGCTCAACAGCAAAGGTACCTGCCCTGTATGCGGCTGGAAACTTGTATCGCGAAGGAAACATGCCCATCTGAGCGTTATGACGCAAATGCACTTGATGCCCGATGGCCGCGCCATCGCTTTTCGCCACATTGCCGGAACCCCTGCCGGAACCCCTGCCGGAACCGGCCCGACCTTCGTTTTTCTGCCCGGATATATGTCGGATATGGCGGGCAGCAAGGCGACCGCCGTGTTTGATTGGGCAGTGGCCAACGGGCGCGGATGCTTGCTAATCGACTATTCGGGATGCGGCCAGTCGCCGGGGGATTTTGCCGATGGCTCGCTCTCACGCTGGCGTGATGAGGTCGTGGCCTTGATCGAGGCGCAGGTTTCGGGGCGGGTCGTGCTGATCGGCTCCAGCATGGGCGGTTGGCTGATGCTGCTGGTGGCGCGCGCTTTGCCCAATCGGGTTGCCGGATTGGTCGGCATTGCCGCCGCGCCCGATTTCACCACATGGGGTTATTCCGAAGAGCAGAAGGCGCAATTGGCCGAGGGGCAAACGATCCTTGAACCCAACCCCTATGGCCCCGAACCGACGCCGACCCACGCCCTGTTCTGGGCCGACGGACAGGCGCAATTGCAATTGGAAGGCTCCATCCCCATCGACGCCCCGGTCCGCCTGCTGCACGGGATAGAAGACGCCGACGTTCCGCCCGCCATCGGCCACCGCATGATGGCGGCGCTGCGTTCCGGCGATGTTCAGCTAACCCTTGTCAAAGGCGGCGACCACCGACTCAGCCGGGACGAGGATATCGCCCTGCTGCTGCGCACCCTTGCCCCTTTTGCTGATTGATCGACCATGGCCCTTGTCTTTCTTATCCCTCTCGTCGCTCAGGCCGCCGCTCTTAACCATCAGGGCGTTGCCGGGCTGAACCTGCCCCAGATCGACCGGCCCAAGCCTGCGGCCAAGCGCCCGCGCGGCATCGTCTTTGATTTCCCCGCGCAAACCAGCCATTTCCGCAAATGTATGGACAGCGCCGAAACCGAACCGGCCAATGCGCTGACCGATGCGCGGCAATGGGCCAAGGATTCGCTCAAGGATAACGAGATCGCCCGCGTTCAGGCGCAGGTCTGCCTTGGCACCGCGCTCAGCCGTCAGGATCAGTGGGGCGAGGCCCGCGCCGCCTTCCTTGGCGCGCGAGAGGCCACGACCGACCGCCTGTGGCGCGCACAGGCCGGCGCCATGGCGGGCAATGCCGCGCTGGCCGAAAGCGATGCGGCGGGCGCGCTGCCCTTGCTGGATCAGGCGCTGGCCGATGCGCGCGCGATGAACAAACCCGAACTGGCGGGCGGCATCATGGTGGACCGCGCCCGCGCTTTGGTGGCCACCGGCCGCGCGCTGGACGCCGAAGCAGTGCTGGCCGATGCCCGCGCCGCTTTGCCCGATGATGCGCAGGTCTGGTTGCTGTCGGCCACGCTGTCGCGCCGGTTGAAGAAATTGCCCGAAGCGCAGCTCCAGATCGAAAATGCCGCAAGGCTGGACCCGCGCGACGGCGAAATCGGGGTCGAGGCGGGCGTCATCGCCATATTGTCGGGGCGCGAGGATGCGGCTCGCAAAAGCTGGGAATCGGTGGTCAAGACCAGCCCCGATTCGGCCAGCGCAGGCCGCGCCAAATCCTATCTGGCGCAGATTGAACCGGAAACACCCCGCCCCGCGGCAGGAAAATAAAGTGTAAAACTTCAAAGGCACCTTGGCGGTATCACGGTGATTAACTAACACAATTGGGTAACCCCTTGGGGCTAAACCCAAGGGGCGTAACAAAACCAAGTCTAAGGCCCCGGGCAGCCGGGCATTCCCCCGCCTGCCCCGGCCGCATCCCCGGCCAACGGGGGGAGAGTGTGTCCCACAATGACCAAGACGGCTCGCAAATCCGAAAATTCCCCGAAACCTGACGCCCAAGGCGAAGTGCAGGCAGAGACGATCTCCGCCCCGCCCGCATCCGGCCACCCGCCCAGCCCGCATGAAGCGGCGCTGGCCCGCCATCTGGCCGAGGCGCAATTGCCCGGCGACGGCGATCTGGACGAGGAAGGCCTGCTGGCGGCTGCACGTTTCCTGTTAACCGCCGGGGGAAGGCGCGAGCGGGCCAAGACCGCCCTGTTGATCGAAAATGTCAGCCGTGAGGGCGGCGGGCGTTTCATGCGCATCGCCATCGTCAATGAAGACATGCCCTTCCTTGTCGATTCGATGGCCACGACGATTTCGGCCCATGGGCTGGTGATCGACCGCCTGTTGCATCCGGTCGTGCCGGTGCTGCGCGATGGGCGCGGCGAAATCACCGACATTCCCGAAGACCACGGTCCGGGCATCCCGCGCGAATCGATGATCTATCTGGAAACCGCCCGTGCCGATGCGCGCACCCGTGCGGCCATTTCGGCGGCGCTGGGCGTGACGCTGGGCGATGTGCGGGCGGCGGTGGGCGACTGGCCAGCGATCCAGCGCGCCATGGTCGAAGATGCCGCCATGCTCAACGCCATGGACCGGACCGAAGGCGCGGCTTTGCTGCGCTGGTTCAATGACGGGATGTTGACGCAATTGGGCCATGTCGTGCGCCGCCGTGACGGCACGCAGACCGGCGCGCTGGGCATTTGCCGCAAGAGCACGTGGGAATTGCTCTCCGCCCCCGCCTATGCCCGATGCTTCGCGTGGTTCGATCAGTTTCTGGCGCGGGGGGGCGCGGGCCGCCTGCCGCTGATCGTCAAATCGAACCGCATTGCCCATGTGCATCGCCGGGTGCCGCTCGACCTGTTTATCCTGCCGATTATCGAGGATGGCAAACTGGCCGCGCTCTCAATCCATGCAGGCGTGTGGACCAGCGCCGCTCTGGCCACCGCGCCGGCGCAGGTGCCGCTGATGCGTTCGCAATTGGCCGCCTTGCTGGAAAAGCACGAGTTCAGCCCGACCGGCCACGCGGGCAAGGTGCTGACCCACGCCATGACCAGCCTGCCGCACGACCAACTGATCGGTTTTGCCGATGCGGATATGGAACGGGTGGCACTGGCGCTGATGGGGTTGATCGACCGGCCCCGTCCGCGCATCGCGCTGGTGGGGGCGCCGCTTGAACGCCACCTCTACGCCTTTGTCTGGTTGCCCCGCGATTCGGTGGCCACCGAGGTCCGCCTCGAAATCGCCCAGATGTTGAGCGAGGCCGCCCAGGCCACCGTCATCGACTGGAGCCTTGAGGTCGAGGGGTCCAATCTGGCGCAATTGCGCTTTACCCTGTCGGTGGACGAGGCGGTCGAAACCTTCCCCGAACCCGATGAGGCCGCGTTGGACGCGCGCCTGCGCGCCATGCTCCGCGGATGGGGCGATGCGGTCGAGGCCGAAATCGCCCATACCGAGGAACCGGGCCGCGCCGCCGCGATTGCCGCGCGCTATGCCGGGGCCTTTCCCATCGCCTATCGCAACCTGTACGGCCCGGCCGAGGCCGCGCAGGACATCGCCCATCTGCGCCGCATCACATCCGCGCCCGATGACGAGGCCCATCAGCGCGGCGTCCGCCTCTATCGCCTGCCCGGTGATGAGGCAGGGCAATTGCGCCTGAAGCTTTATCAGCGGCATGGCAGTCTGGTGCTGTCCGATGTCGTGCCCGCGCTGGAAAACTTTGGTTTCCGCGTGATCGATACGATCCCCACGACGCTGGAATGCCGGGAAATGTCGCTGGGTTCGATCCATGATTTCGTGCTGACGCTGCGCGGCGGACAATCGCTGAACGAAGTGCTGGGCCATGCCCCGATCATCGAGGACGCACTGACCGCCATGCTGCATGGCGCGGGGGAAAATGATGCGTTCAACCGGCTGATCGTGGGCGTGGGCCTGTCCGCGCGTGAGGCCAACTGGCTGCGCGCCTTCTATCGCTATCTGCGCCAGACGGGCCTGTCCTATGGCATAGACACGGCGGTCGATGCGCTGTTGGGCGCGCCGATGGTAACGCTGGGTCTGGCCGATCTGTTGCGGGCGCGTCATCAACCCGGCATCGACAATCGCGAGGCCGCCGAAGCGCTGGCCGAGGATGCGATCCGCGATGGTCTGGCGGGCGTGACCGCGATCAACCAGGACCGCTTGCTGCGCGCCTTCCGCGCCGTGGTCCATGCGTGCCTGCGCACCAACGCCTTTGTCGAGGCGGGGCGTGAGGCGCTGGCCTTCAAATTCGATTCCGCCCTTGTTCCCGGCCTGCCCAAGCCTGTGCCATGGCGCGAAATCTTCGTCTATTCTCCCCGCGTCGAAGGCATCCATCTGCGCGCCGGGCCGGTGGCGCGCGGAGGCCTGCGCTGGTCCGACCGGCGCGACGATTTCCGCACCGAAGTGCTGGGCCTGATGAAGGCGCAGCGCGTCAAGAACGCCGTGATCGTGCCCACCGGCGCCAAGGGCGGTTTCTATCCCAAACAATTGCCCGATCCGGCGCAAAACCGCGACGCTTGGGGCCTTGAAGGGCGCGAAAGCTACAAGGTCTTTATCCGCACACTGCTTTCCCTGACCGACAATATAGTCGATGGCAAAGTCGTGCATCCCGAAGGCATGGTGGTCCATGATGGCGAAGACCCCTATTTCGTCGTCGCCGCCGACAAGGGCACCGCAACATTTTCCGACACGGCCAATGCTCTGGCGGCGGAAAAAGACTTCTGGCTGGACGACGCCTTCGCCAGCGGCGGGTCAAAGGGTTATGACCACAAGGCCATGGGCATCACCGCGCGCGGGGCATGGATTTCGGTCCAGCGCCATTTCCGCGAAATGGGCATTGATGTGCAAACCGACCCCGTGCGCGTCGTGGGCGTGGGCGACATGTCGGGCGACGTGTTCGGCAATGGCATGCTCTTGTCCAAGGCGATCAAGCTGGTCGGCGCGTTTGACCACCGCCACATCTTCCTTGACCCCAATCCCGATCCGGCCAGCAGTTGGGAAGAGCGCAACCGCCTCTTCGCCCTGCCCCGGTCCAGCTGGGACGATTATGACAAGAGCCTGATTTCGGCGGGCGGCGGCGTGTTCCCGCGCAGCCAGAAGTCGATTCCCCTGTCCCCCGAAATCCGTGAGGCATTGGGTATCGAAGGCGAAACCATCGATCCCGACAGCCTGATGACCGCGATCCTGACCGCGCCGGTCGATCTGTTGTGGTTTGGCGGCATCGGCACTTATGTAAAGGCGCCACATGAGGTCAACGCGGACGTCGGCGATCCGTCCAATGATGCGATCCGCGTCAATGGTTGCGACGTGCGCGCCCGCGTCATCGGCGAAGGCGGCAATCTGGGCTGCACCCAGGCGGGGCGCATCGACTATGGTCTGCATGGCGCGCAGGGCGTGGGCGGGCGCGACAATCCCGACTTCATCGACAATTCGGCGGGCGTCGATTGTTCGGACAAAGAGGTCAACATCAAGATCGCACTGGCCAGCGCCAAGCGGGCCGGGCGGTTGGAAGAGGACGGCCGCGTGGCGCTGCTTTCCTCGATGACCGATGACGTCGCGGCGTTGGTGCTGGAGGATAACCGGCTTCAGGCGCTGGGCCTGTCCATCGCCGAAAGCGGCGGGGCGGCGGCGGTTCCCGGCTATGTCCGGTTGATCGAAGTGCTGGAGGAAGGGGGCCATCTGGACCGCCGCACCGAAGGTTTGGCCGACGCCGACACATTCCACCGCCGGGCCGAGGATGGAGACGGTTTCACCCGCCCCGAACTGGCCGTGCTGCTCTCCAGCGCGAAACTGGTGTTGCAGGATGCGCTGGAAAAATCGGGCGTACTGGATGATCCGGGCATGGAGGGCGACCTGTTGGCCGCATTCCCGCCCGCGATGCGCGACACCTATCGCGTTGATATCCTCAACCACCGTCTGCGCCGGGAAATTCTGGCCACGCGTTTTGCCAATCGCGTGATCAACCGGCTGGGCTTTATCCATCCCTTTGAACTGGCCGAAGAAGAAGGCGTCAGCCTGGCTGATGTGGCCTCGGCCTTCCTGGCCGCCGAACGGTTGTTCGCGATGGGTCCGGTGTGGGACGCCATCGAAAGCGGCCAGATGGAGGAACCTGCGCGCATCCTGTTGTTCGAACGCGCGGCGCAAGCGATGCGGGGCCATATGGCCGACCTGCTGCGCGCCGGCGCGGCGCAGGAATTCCCCTCGGTGCTGGCCGCCAGCCTTGCCCCTGCCCTCGACCAGATGGCAGGCGTGATCGACGGCCTGCTGGTGTCCGAGGCCCGCAGCGGTTCGGCCCGCCTGCGCGCCGAATTGTCGGTGGCGGGCGCGAACGAGGCCGAGTTGGCCAATGTCGTGCGCCTGTTCGATCTGGACGGGGCGGTGGGCATCGCGGCTCTGGCGCATAGCGCCGGTCTGGACGCGGTCGCCGTGGCCAGCGCCTTTACCCGGCTCGGCTCGGTCCTCGGCCTCGATTGGGCACAGGCGACGGCCGCGCGCCTCTCGCCCTCCGATCCGTGGGAACGCCTGCTGGTCGGCGGCCTCGCCCGCGATTTCCAGCAGATGCGCCTCGACGCGCTGCGCCGGTGGAATGGCGGCGATCCGGTTGCGGCGGTCGACGACTGGCTGATGGCGCAAACCGAAGGCGTTGCCCGCTTCTGCGCAATGATCGAGCGCGCACGTAAGGTGGTGCCGACGACGCCCGCGCTGCTGGCCCAGATTGCCGGGCAGGCGCGGGGTTTGTTGGCGCGGTAGGAGAAGGGGTTAGTTGCGAGGGTCTGGACCCTCGCGCTCCCGTTACTGTCTGCGTTGCGCCAAGGGTTCGGTCTTGGCTGATCGGTGCAACGTTGGAATATAAAAGCCTGCGGCGCGGATAGCGCAAGTTCGCCGCGCCGCAGGCTTTATACCCATCAGCCCACCCCGCGATCCACGCGCAAACCCATTAACGGGATTGCAAAGGGCCCCCGCCCTTTGCCCGCCGGAGGCAAAACTTACCCCCTTAACCGCCCCAAAGCCCAAAGCGCCGCCTCGGCCACGGCCTCATCCTCATCCCCCAACAGCGCCGAAACCGGCCCGATCAGTGCCCGATCCCGGCTGTTCCCCGCCGCATAGAGGCAATTGCGGACAAAGCGATTGCGCCCGATCCGCTTGATGGGCGAGCCGGAGAACAGGCGCCGGAACCCCGCATCATCCAGCCCCAGCAATTCACCCAGCTTTGGCGCGACCAGTTCGGCGCGGGGCAGAAAGGCGCGATTTTTCGCCGCGGCATCGGCAAATTTGTTCCACGGACATACGGCCAGACAATCATCGCAACCATAGATCCGGTTGCCCAGCGCCTCGCGGAATTCCTCCGGGATCGGGCCTTTATGCTCGATGGTCAGATAGGACACGCAGCGCCGCGCATCGAGGCGATAGGGCGCGGGAAAGGCGCCGGTGGGACAGGCATCCTGACACGCCTGACACGATCCGCAACGGTTGCGCCCTTCGTCCCCCGGCGCAAAGGGCAGCGTCGTGTAGATCGCCCCAAGGAACAGCCAAGAACCATGGTCGCGGCTGACGACATTGGTATGTTTGCCCTGCCACCCCAGTCCTGCGGCAGCGGCCAGCGGTTTTTCCATCACCGGGGCGGTATCGACGAAAACCTTGACCCCGATCTCGCCCAGCCCTGCCCTGGCCGCCGCATCGACCAGCCACCGCGCCAGAGCCTTGAGCGCCTTTTTCACCACATCGTGATAATCGGCCCCTTGGGAATAGACCGAGATGCGCGCCCGGTCGCCTTCCCCCGCAAGAGCCAGCGGATCATGCGCGGGGGCATAACTCATGCCCAGCGCGATCACGCTTTGCGCCTCTGGCCACAGCCCTTGGGGCGATCGGCGGTGGTGCAACCGGTCGGCCATCCATTCCATCTGGCCATAGGCGCCCGCATCCAGCCATTGTTCCAGCCGGGTCGCGCGCAACGCATCCTCCTGCGCCGACGCCACGCCAAAGGCGACAAAGCCCAGACGCGCCGCTTCTTCGGCCAAGGATTTTTGCAGAGATGGAATCGCGGTGTTAATCAAGGGGGGAATAGATCCTGTTACGGGCTTTGCCCGGAACGCTTAGGGGAACCGCAAGTGGTGAGCAATGACAAGCCCAATGAAACCGATTGGGCGATAGAGGCACGCGGTCTGGTCAAGCGGTTCGATGGGTTTGTCGCGGTCGACGGGGTCGATCTGTCCGTGCCGCTGGGCGCGATCTATGGCATCCTTGGCCCCAATGGCGCGGGCAAGACCACCACTTTACGCATGCTTCAGGGGATCATCGACCCCGATGCGGGCGTCCGGCGCATTCTGGGCGCGGACCGGCCCCATGATGTGGCGCACCGTATCGGCTATCTGCCCGAGGAGCGCGGGCTTTACCCCACGATGAAGACCTATGAGGCGATTGCCTTCATGGGCGCGCTACGCGGCCTGCCGCTGGCCGAAGGGCGTCGGCGGGGTAAGGCGATGATGGAGGAACACGGCCTTGGCTATGCCATCGACCGCCAGATCCGCCAGCTCTCCAAAGGCATGGCGCAACAGGTGCAGATTTTGGGCACATTGGTCCACAACCCCGATCTGGTGATTTTTGACGAACCCTTTTCCGGCCTCGACGCGCTCAATCAGGGCAAGCTGGAAAAGATGATCCGCGCTCTGGCCGCAGGGGGCACGACGGTGATTTTTTCCACCCATGTCATCGCCCATGCCGAAAGATTGTGTGACGAGGTTGCCATCATCGCGGGCGGACGCGTTCCCTTTGCCGGACCGGTCGATGTGGCGCGGGATCGCATCCCGGCACAGGTTCGCCTTGAAACCCGCCACCATGACGGGCCGTGGCGCGCCGCCCTGCCCGCCGATGCGCGTCACGAACACAAAAGCACAGGGGCCTTCTGGTTCTTCCCCCTGCCCGACAGCGGGATCGAACCTTTGCTGCGCGCCTTGATCGAGGGCGAGGCGGGCATCCTATCACTCTCTATCGAACGCGCCGGATTGCACGACGCCTTTGTCGCCATCGCCGGAGAGGCCGCCGCCCGCGCCCTTGGCCAATCGGCAGAGGAGGCCGCGTGATGCATAAGGGCCGCCTTTCCACCCTTGCCGGCGCGCTGGTCGTCGCCCGCCGCGACTTCATGGCCATCTTGTGGAGCCGCAGTTTCATCTTCTTTCTGCTGGGGCCTTTGTTTCCGCTCTTCGTGGGCGTGATGGCGGGCAGCATCGGCGCTCATGTCGAGGATTCGGTCGATACGCCCCAGATCGGGCTGATGATGACGGGGCCGGATATCGACGCCATGCTGACGGCGCGCCATGCTCTTGAACCGGCGCTGGGTGATCAGATGCCCGATCTGGTGGTGGTCGCCCGCCTGCGCCCCGGCGAAAAGGGTGATCCGCGCATGGCCTTGGCCGATAAACGCATCAATGGCGGCAATCTGTCGGCGATCATTTCGGGGACGTCCGCATCGCCCGTATTGACCGGCACGCCGGGGCGGCTTTCGACATGGCGCGGCGCGGTGGCATTGATCGCGGCGCGGGCAACGGGCCATGGGCCGGATCTCCTGCCCGAAGTCACACTGGCCCCCACCGCCACATCCTCCGCGGCGCAGGCACATAATCGCGTGCTGACCGCGCAAGGGGGGCAAACGCTGCTCTTTCTGCTCACCATGTTGCTGGCGGGCATGGTCCTGTCGAATCTGATGGAGGAAAAGGGCAATAAGGTGATCGAGATTCTGGCCGCCGCCATTCCGATGGAATCGGTCTTTTTCGGCAAGCTGTTTGCCATGCTGGCGATCAGCTTTGTCGGCATCGGGGTCTGGGCCGTTTCGGGGGCGGCGCTGTCTCTGGCGGGATGGCTGCATATTCCCGAACTGGTGACGCCCGCTGTGGGCTGGCCTTTGTTCATTGGATTGGGCGTGGCCTATTTCGCCATGGCCTATCTGGTGCTGGGCTCGATCTTTCTGGCCATCGGGTCAATGGCCAATTCGGTGCGCGAGATCCAGACGCTGAACATGCCGGTGACGATGGGGCAATTGATGGTCTTTTTCTTTGCCTCCTATGCCATGGCACGGCCGGGCGGGATGGTGGATATGGCGGCCATTCTGGTGCCTTTCTCATCCCCCTTTGCCATGCTGGCCCGTGCGGCCATGCAGGAAGGGCTGTGGCCGCATCTGGCCGCACTTGGCTGGCAGGCGCTGTGGGTGACGATCTTTGTGCGCGGCGGGGCCATGTTGTTCCGCAAGCGCGTGATGAAAAGTGGGCCGCAGGGCAGCGGGCAAAAGCGCGGATGGATCGCCGCCCTTTTGGGAAAAAAGTGATCGCTTGAAACTTTCTCCCTTTCGCCCACGTATAGAGGGCAAAGGGAGAAGGACGATGCAAGCCAGTCGCCGCCATATTGTGATGGGCCTTTTTGCCGGTGCCGCCGGGGCCATGATGCCCACGCGGGCATGGGCGGGATTTGCGCTGACCTTATCCGATGCCGAATGGCGCAAGCGATTGAGCCCCGCGCAATATTCGGTGCTGCGCGGAAAACAGACCGAATATCCCTATACGTCCCCCTTGCTGAAGGAACATCGCAAGGGGACGTTTGTCTGCGCGGCGGACAATCATCCGCTCTTTGCCTCCTTTACCAAATTCGATTCGGGTACAGGCTGGCCCAGTTTCTGGCGACCATTGACGGGGGCCGTGGGCACCAGCACCGATCACGAATTGGGCTATGCCCGAACCGAGGTGCATTGCGCGCAATGCGGGGGCCATCTGGGCCATGTGTTCGACGATGGGCCGCGCCCGACGGGCCTGCGTTACTGTATGAACGGGGTGGCGATGAAATTCATTCCGGCCTGACGCGCCAAACTTTCAAACTCTCCCCCGGAACGCCGGGCAAAGGTTCCAGCCAATCCGGCACACGCCCGGCCACCAGTCGCTCGGCAAGGCCTCCACGCCCCTCTTCCCCGAAACTCTGCGCCTGCGCCAGTGCGGGGCATAGGGCGACATAGGTGATGTGATAGGACCGGATCAGCGGGGCGGCCTGTTCGGGCGGGCGGATGAACAGGGTGATATTGTCGTGAATGGCCTGCGCCCCGCGATGATGCCCGGTGGCCATCACCCCATGCCCCGTGGCCAGCAACAGGTCCGGCCCCAGATCGAGCGGCGCCAGCACCACGCCTCGCGGCTGTCTGGCCAAAACGGCGGCCCCCTGCGCCACGCGGCAATCGGCCACTTTGCTGGCCAACATAGGTTCGGACGAGGCGGCGTGCGACGGATTGCCGGGGGAAACCATGGATCGCACCGCGCCATAGAGCATGATCGGCGCAGCAGGCATCAGGGCCAGCACCAGCGCCAAAGCCTGCGCCACCCGCCCGATCACCGGCCCGCGACGCATCGACACCAATGCTTCCTGAAGGAACCAGGCGAGCGGCACAGCAGCAATAGCCCCCGCCACCGCCCCCGCGCGCGCCAACAACACCGCAATCGCCAAAGCCCCGCCCAGCAGCAGCGCATATTCCTGCCACCAGACCGCTTCTTCGCCGCGCGACCGGCGGATCAGCGCAAAACAGGAAAGCAACCCCGCCAAAGGCGGCACCGCGATTTGCAGCGCCGTGGTCCAATCCTGACGCCAGATCGGCAGTCCCTCGGGAATGCCCTGATACCACAGGCGCTGAACCAAGGGGTCGAGCATGTTGAAACTGCCCCCGCGGCATTGCGGGGCGATGCCCAGATAGAGCGCCAGCGCGCCCGCACCCGTCACCGCAAACCCGCCCAGCAGCATGGGCCACGCAATCCTGCTCCACCGGCGCAAAACGCCCAGCATCAGCGCCGTCCAGCCGAACATGGCCAAATGCACCGGCGAAATCGCATCACAATGCTGCGCCCAATCGCCCCAGCGCGTCGCGGCAAAGCAGGCGAGCGACACCGCCAGCAAAGCCTGCGAAAAATGGGCCAGCCAATATTTCGTTTCGCCCCCGCGCAACCAGCGCCACAGGCCCAGCAGACCAAACACCACCGTCAGCGGCAGGCCTTCCAGACTGATCGACAGGCCGATGGCCATGGCTCCGCCTGAAATCCATCCCCCGATCCGGGCATGGCGGGTCATCACCCCCTGCAAAGCCAGAACGGCGGCGGCCACTTGCCAGCCATGGTGGTCGATCCGCATGGGCCGGATCTGGGTCACCACCGGCACCGACATGGCCAGCGTCAGGCCCGAAAGCGTCGCGGCCTCTGCGCCCAGCCTTTCCCACGCCATCCGCGCCACCAGCACCAGCACCATGGCCAGCGTCACCATCGGCACGATCAGCATGGCGGCCAGTTCCGCCCCCGATCCGCCCAGCAGGGGACGCAGCGCCACCACCACCGCCGCCAAAGGCACATCGACCAGCCGCGACCAATGCATCGCCACACCGCCATGGGCCGGATCGATGCGATATTGGGTGACATCAAACCACCCCTGACCGCCCAGCCAGTCGCGCAATTCGACCAACCGCAGCGCATCATCGGGATCGGGGAAGCGCCTCGCCGCAATCGCCCCGGCATTGGTCAGAAACAGCAAAAGCACGACCAGCCCATAGGCCAGCCCCGCCCGTTTCAGGAAATCGCGAAAATCGCCCCTCATGCCGCGGCCCGCGGGGTAAAGATCACCAGCGTGCGCAGCATCCATGTGGCGACAAAGCTGATGCCCACCGCCGCGATCTTGGCAAGGCGCGGATCAAGCCCCGCCCATGCGCCCGCCCCGACAATCGCCGTGGTCAGCCCAAGGCCCAGCAAAGCCGAAGCCACAAACAGCCCCTTTTGCGCCCAACGCGCCGCGCCATGGCCCGCCTCAAACACCACCCGCGCCGACAGGGACCAATGCACCGCCACGCCCAACCCATAGGCCAGAGCCGAAGCCAGCGCCGCCGCCATCCCGGCATAGAGCAGCCCCAGAAACGCCCCCATGTCCGCGCCCAGCGCCACCACGCTGACGCCCAGATAGCGCAGGGCCGTGGCGCGCAGGAGGTCGATCATCAGGCGGCTGCCCTGTCCTCGGCACATTTTTCGGCGGCGATTTTGTGCGGAACCTCGCGCAGGGACGAAAGGGCAGCGGCCTGATCGCGGGTCGGGGTTACGCCGGCGCGTTCGCCCTCATCGCCCGCCTCGTGATATTCGGCGTCCTCGTTCACCTGCCAGATGTCGTAGATGCGCGCGCCGGCCTTGATGTTTTCCACCGTCAGCATCGCGGTCATCATCGCGTGATCCTGATTGTTGTAACGGTGCATCCCGTTGCGCCCCACCATATGCAAAGTGGGGAAGCGCGCCTCCAGATCATCGCGCATGGCGGCGACATGGGCGGCATAGCTCTCGTCATAGACCGGATAGGCTTTTTCCTGACGCACCACCGCGCCGCCGATCACCTGATCGGCGCTGACCAGGCCCAGAATCTCCATCTCACGCGTGGCAAGGGCGATCAGCTCATCATCGCTTTGCGACCACAAACCGTCGCCTTCGAAACAGAAATATTCAAGGCCGACGCAGGCGACATCCTCTTGCGGCACCATTTCGGGCGACCAACTGCGGAAATTCTGGATGCGGCCAACCTGCACCTTGGAATCATGGATATAGATCCAATTGTCCGGAAACAGATCCTTTGACCGGATCTTCAAAGCCACGGTCAGGAAGTCGCGATATTTCAATTCCATCGCGTCCGCCATGCTGACCGGCAGCGGATGGATGCGACTGGCCAGTTCGCGCATCGGGGCGCTGGAAATGACATGGGCGGCGCGGATCACGCGCTCTCCCCCGGCATGGCTGGCCGACACGCGCCATTGCCCGCCCGCCGCTTGCGAGAGTTGTTTGAGAGCATGGCCCATCAGCACTTCGCCCCGCCCGCTGGCGATGACATGATCGCGCGCCGCGTCCCACATCATGCCCGGCCCAAGGCGAGGATAGCGGAAGGATTCGAGCAAAGTCTTGGTCTGCATCCCGTCATTGGGACGTTTGTTCAGCCCCAGCGAACGCTTCAACCCGTCCACCACCGCGCCCCAGAGCGAGAGGCCCTTGATCCGCTGTGCGGCCCAATCGGCGCTCATTTCGTTGCAGGGCATGCCCCATACCTTTTCGGTATAGGTCTTGAAGAAGATCGAGAACAGCTTCTGCCCGAACTGATTCGTCGTCCAGTCCTCAAAGCTCTTCACCTCGCGGCGGGGGAACAGCTTGGCCTTGGCAAAGCTGGCCATGCAGGTCGTGCTGCGCCAGATGCCAAGATTGCGCAACGCCTCGAAGGCGCGCAGCGGATAGGAATAGAATTTGCCCTCGTAATAGATCCGGCTCATGCGCGGGCGCTGGATGAAATCATCGGGCAGGATTTCGTTCCACAGATCGACAACCGCCTGAGATTTAGAGAAAAAGCGATGGCCGCCAATGTCAAAACGATAGCCTTCGTGTTCGACCGTGCGCGAAATCCCGCCGACATAGCGTTCATCCTTTTCGATGACGCAGACGCTGTAACCCGCCTTGGTCAACAAATAGGCCGCCGTCAGCCCGGCCGGGCCAGCCCCGATAATGGCCACATCAACCGCCCGATCCGTGCCATGTTCGCCAGAAGAAAGGCCGCCGCAAACCATCTGTTTTCCTCAAATTCCGATCGTGGCGAAGGTGAAGGAAAATGGACAATATAAAGTTAATCCTGCCCTACCCTCCTCGCAAATCTACCTAACGGCGATCTCCCTAGGCGGGCGCAGGGAAAGCTGGCCATTTGCCCCACGCTGGGGCAGGATGACGTGGGTTAGGCATTAAAGGCGGGTTGGATGGGGAATGGTGCTGCGCTGCGCGGTCGATGGCTGCTGGCGCTGATGGTGGGCTGGGCTTTGGTGCTGGGCGGGCTGTGGCTGGCCGCGCCGCCCGAACATCCTGAAATCACGGTTTTCTATCGCCTGTTACAGGATCAATGGCTGCTGCTGGCCACATTATGGGCATGGGCCGGGGCGGCGCTGGCTCTGTGGCGATGGCGGCGTGTCGGGCCATGGCGGATGGGGTCGCGCGCGGTGGGCGTCGTGATTGCGCTGGCCTTTGTCGTGGCGCTGGCGGGCCATTACCTTGTCCTTTGCGGCTATGACCTCAGCCGCGACGAACAAATGGTCAGCTTTGACGCGGCCATTTATCGCAGCGGTCGACTGGCATGGCCGATCCCCACCCCGTGGCAGGGCGATATTGCCGCGCTCAACACGATTTTCATGATGCCTTTGGCCCATCCGGCGGCATGGGTTTCGACCTATCTGCCGGGCAATGCCTTGCTCGAAGCGATGCTGGGGCCGGTCAAGGCGCCCTTGCTGCTGGCCATATCGATACTGGCGCTCTGGCGCATCGCACAAAGGTTGCTGGGGCCGGATCAGGACGCACAGGCCGTCACGGTCGCGCTGTTCCTGTTGTCGGGTCAGGTGCTGTTTTCGGCGATGAGCCGCTTTGCCATGCCCGCCCATCTGGCCTTTAATCTGGTCTGGCTCTGGCTGTTCCTGTGCGACCGGCGGCGGACCGATCTGGCGGCGCTGGCGGTGGGATTTTTCGCCACAGGACTGCATCAACCCCTGTTCCATCCGATGTTCGTCGCGCCATGGCTGGCACTGTTGTTGTGGGATCGGCGCTGGGGCCGCGTGGTGCTGTTTGGGGCTGGTTATGTCGCGGTGGGCCTGTTCTGGCTGTGGTGGCCACAGATGACACTGCACGCGGTCATGGGGCCGGATTCCATGGTGGTCGAAGCGGGCAGCGATTACCTCTCGCGCCTGATCGATACGCTGGCGCAGAACCGGGACAATGGCACGTTGATGGCCGCCAATCTGCTGCGCATGGCGGCATGGACGCATCCCGCGCTCTGGGTGCTGGCGGCGCTTGGGGCGATTATGGGGTGGCGCGACGGGCGGGTGCTGGCGCTGATCGGCGGGATTGTCATCATTGTCGTGGTGATGGGGCTGATCCTGCCTTATCAGGGGCATGGCTTTGGCTATCGCTATCTCCACCCGATGCTGGGCAATGCGGCGCTGCTGGGCGGGCTGGGCTGGCAAAGGCTGGGCCATGCGTGGCGGGATCGGTTGCGTTCGGGGTTCGTGGCGCTGTCGGGGCTGACGCTGCTGGTGCTGATGCCGATGCAGGGGTGGATGGCCAACCGTTTCTATGGCGCCTTTGCCGCGGCCAGCGCCAAGATCGACACGGTTCATGCCGATTACATCATCATCGGCAATTATGATGCACCGCTGGCGCTCGATCTGGGTTTCAACTGGCCCGATCTGTCGAACCGCCCCTTGCGGTTGATCGAATATGATTATGACGATCTGGAAGAAATGGCCCCGCGCCTTTGCGCCCATGGCGAAACGGTGGCTCTGCCCCGGCGCAGTTTCTATTTCGGCATAGGCCGTGCGATCAACATGATGCCGGGGCGCACCACCGAGCGTCGCCGCGCATGGCACACGCTGGAATTCACCAAGGCCGGGTGCAAGGTCGTCAGCCTATTTTGACGCCAGATCGAGGACAGAGCGCGCCATCACGTCCCAAGAATAGCGCCCGCCCGCCCATGCGGCCATACTCGCCCGTTCCGCCATGGTCAGGCCCGGCGCGTCCAGCACGGTCGCGATCCGGGCCGCGCAGCCTTGCGGATCGCCCAAATCCACATCCACCCCGCGCATCCACCGCCCCGCCTGTGGGTCGGCCAGATGCGTGGGCGCGCCGCAAATCACCGGCAGGCCGCAAGCCATCGCCTCCTGAATCACCAGAGGATAGCCCTCCCCGACGCTGGGCAGCAGCAGGCAATCGGCGCTGCGATACAGTGCGGCCAGTTGCTCCGCGCTTTGCGGCCCCAGATCGTGGACATTGGGCAATCCCCATTGCCACGGCCGGATCGGCCCCGCCCCGGCCAGCAGAAAGCTGATATCGGGCCGCATCGCCGCCACTTCGCGAAGGATCGACAGGCCCTTTTTTTCGACAAAACGCCCGACAAACAGCACCCGCCGACGCCCGCCCGGCACGCCCTGCGCCGCCGGGCCGATATGGGTAAAAGTCGCGCCGTCCACGCCGTTGAACAGCAACGTATGATCGCGCCACGCCGGATCGCCCAGCAAATCTCGACGCACCGTGTCCGATATGAACACCAACCGATCCGCCGCCCACAGCATCGGGCGCGTCACCACGGCATTGGCCAGCGCCATCACCCCGCGCATCACCGCCGAGGCAAAGGGAATGCCCGCAATATGCTGGATCAACACCACCGGGCGCCCGCGCATCTTGCCCATCACCATGGCCAGAATAGAGGTCACATAAAGCGCATCATGCACCACCAAAGCATCAGCATTCCCCACCGCCCGCCACAGGGCCGCAATCCCCCTTGGCCCCGGAATGGGCATGGGCAGACCGCTCAGCTTCTCGGTCGGATTGACGCAGGGCAGCGAGATGGCGTGAATATCATTGGGGGCGGCATCCTGCGCGCTGGCCGCCCAAGTCACTTTGGCCCCCGCCGCCTTCATCCGGCGCGAAAGGTGGCCCGCCACGCGCTCTATCCCGCCAAGGTGGCTTTCGAAAAAATGGCTGACCATGAGGATGTGCATGGTGTGGGCTTAATCGCTTTGCCTCCGGCGGGCAAAGGGTCATCGACCCTTTACAATCCCGTTTTGGGGTGGTTTGTGGTGGGCCGGTGGCGTGGATCTTGGATTGCTATTAAAGCCTGCGGCGCGGCGAACTCGCGTCAAATGGCGCCGCAGGCTTTAAAATTGAAACCTATCCCCCATCAACCAAGGCAGCGTTTTCGGCACCCACCCCATATCGGGATTGCAAAGGGCCCCCGCCCTTTGCCCGCCGGAGGCATCTTCTTACCCCCTGCAGACCTTACTTCCGAACAATCGCCCACCGCGACAGCAGGAAATTCGCCCCGATCATCAGACAGGAGGCCAGAGGCGCGGCATAGACCATCGCCAGCCCGACCGGCCCGCGCAACACCCATGTCACGCCAAGGGCCAGCGGTGTGTTGGTGCTCATGGCAAGGGCATAGCGGCCATAGCGCGCCATGCTCATCGGTTCGCGAAAGGTCAGGTGGGAATGCAGGACGTAGCCGACCAGCGACACCAGCACAAAGGACAGCGCAAACCCGACCGCCGAAATCGCCAGCGGCCCGGCGCCCCGCATCGCCCAATCGGTGGCGATCATCACCCCATTATGCAGCCCAAGGCATGTCGCCGCGACAAAGCCATAGGCCAGACCCGTGCGCAGGCTCATGCCGTTACATGGGCGCGCACCAGATAGATGCAGGCATTGTCATCGCGCATCGCGGCGGGCGTCACGGCATCCTCAAATACAGCGCGCGCATTCATGACAATCGCCAGCGCCCCGGCGACCAAAGGCCCCAGCACCGGAAATTTGCGCAGGACAAAGGCAAAGGCCGTCAGGCGGATCATCGTCGTGGTGGCCAAAGGCCCACAGATTGAATGCATTTCCTCCACCTTGATCCCGCGCGTTTCCAGATCCAGCGCAAGGCCGGTCCGGGTCCAACGACGATGATCTTCGGGGTGGGGGTGATAGAACCAGCTGCCATGGGTGGAAAGGATCAGCGTCCCGTCCGGTTTAAGCAAACGGCGGATTTCCGCGCAATAGGCGTCCAGATCGGGGACATGCTCCAACACCTGGGCCGACAGGATGGCGTCCACGCTGTGATCGGGCAAAGGCACGCGTCCGTCCGGGCCGATGGGCAATTTGCCCTTGGCCACGGCGTCATCGTCAATATCGGCGGGCCGGTAATCCAGCCCCATGCCCCGCAACAGCGCCGCATAGGGCAGATCGCCGCATCCCAGATCGACAATCGTCGCGCCCTTGGGCAAACGCCCCGCCTGCGCCCGGATCAGCTTGGACAAAGGCGCCAGTTGCAGCCAGTCCGTGTGCCAGAAAGAAGGAGCCACGCGGCGCGTATTGTCCATTACAGATCCTCCTCACCCGGAACAAAGGCCGCATCATGCCCCGCGATGATCGCCAGCAAGAACCCGCCCAGCGCGGTCTGTACCCCGATCGCCCCGGACGCAGCGGCCACCACCAGCGGCAGCACCGAAGGCAGCGGCAAATAGCCGCCCGCGCGCCAGTTAATGCCGATCACGGCCAGACAAGCCCCTGAAAACACCATCAGTCCCAATCCCAACACCAGCGCATGTTCCAGCGTCAGCACCGGGCTGAAGCGGTCGAACCAGTTGTTGAGATCACGATAGCCGGTTCTTACGCCATAGAAATGGGTGGCCATCGCCATAATCGCGGCAAAATGACCCACGGTCAGCAAAAATCCCGCCAGAATGGTCCATCCCGCACCCACCACCGGATTGCCCGCCAGCCAGCCCATATCAAAGCCCAGCGCCACGCCCAGAATGCCCACCGCCGCCAGCATCGCGATCAGCGACGGCACGCCAAACACCCAAGTGGGCGAGAGCATCAACAAATAGCGCAAGTGCCGCCACCCATCGCGCCATGGCCGCAAATGCGGCGCCCGGTCGCGCAGATCGGGTTGCAGCTTGGCCGGCACCTGTTCGATATGCAGCCCGCGCAAGCTGGCTTTGATCACCATCTCGCTGGCAAATTCCATGCCGGTGGAGGACAGGCCGCATTCCATAAACGCCCGTTTCGTGATCGCGCGAATGCCGCAATGCGCGTCATCGATCCCGCTGCGGAAAAACAGGTTCAGTATGCCCGTCAGCACCGGATTGCCGATATAGCGGTTTTTCCATGGCATCGCCCCTTTGGCGATTCCCCCGGCAAAGCGCGACCCCATGCACAGATCCGCGCCATCGACCAATTGCCCGATCATCGCCACGCCATCGGTGAAATCATACGATCCATCGGCATCGCCCATCAACAGATAGCGCCCATGCCCGCCTTCGCATCCGCCGATCAGCGCCGCGCCATAACCGCGCCGGGGCACCGCCACCACGCGCGCGCCCTGTGACACGGCATAGGCCTGTGATCCGTCTGTGCTGCCATTATCGGCGATGATGATTTCGGATGTCAGGCCATAGGCCATCTCGATGCGATGCGCGGCCTCCTTGGCATTGGCGATGCAATGGGGAAGGCTTTGAATTTCGTTGAGACAGGGCATGATGATCGACACATCAATGCCTTGGCTTGCCTGCTCGCTCTCGCCCACTGTTCCACCCCGACCCCGAATGCGGCCACATGCCGGCTGCGCTGGTACGGACGGCGGGACTCGAACCCGCACGAGCAAAGCTCAAGGGATTTTAAGTCCCTGGCGTCTACCATTCCGCCACGTCCGCAAGGCAGGATCATGGCTCTGGCAGATCGGCGGGCAAACGGCAAGAGGGGCGCGTATGGGCACCATCACCCAATATCCCCCGCCCCCAACAAAAAACGCAGGCGCGCCCCCCCGGCTGCCTGCGTTTTTGTCGTAATCGGCCCGAAAGCCGGATTTTTCAGACGTTAAGCCGCGCGCGCATTTCCTTGCCCGGCTTGAAGAAAGGCACCTTCTTGCCCGGCACATCCACCGCTTCGCCGGTGCGCGGATTGCGCCCCTTGCGCGGATCGCGTTCGCGTGTGGAAAACGCGCCAAAGCCGCGCAATTCCACCCGGCCACCATCGGCCAGTCGCTGAGCGATTTCATCAAAGAACACATCGACGATCTTTTCCACATCGTCGGTGCGCAATTCAGGGTTGGCCTTCGCCAGCGCCTGCAACAGTTCAGATCTGATCATGAACACACCCCCTCTGGGCCGCGGTCCCATTCCTAATGGCCCGACCGTTCAAACAACCTCTCATCCGGGTCGAGTCTTTTTGCCGACCTCGGACTGTTTTATGTACAGAACTTCAAGACTTTGTACAATAGCGCCCTTAGGTGCAATACGGTGGAGCGCCTTGGATCAGCGACGATTTTGGTCGATTTTTTCAGACTGAGGGGATCGTCTGTTCCAATAATTCGCGCGCATCCAGGCCAAGGCGCGCGATCCGATCCAGCACCGCAGGCCATTCATTCTGCAAAAATTGTTGTTTTTCAGCGTTCAACAACCATTCGCGCGCGCCGGGGGCCACCATCATGCCCACCCCGCGCTGAACCTCGACCAATCCATCCAGTTGAAATTGCTGATACGCCTTGGCGACGGTCAAAGGATTGGCCCCCTGTTCCGCGGCCAGCGCCCGCACCGATGGCAACATCGTGCCTTCGGGATAGGTGCCATCAATGATCGCGGCAACGATCATATCGCGCAGCTTGAGATAGACCGGGCGGGTGTTGGCTGTCATGGCGCATCACTGCCATAATACAGCCCATCACACAAGCGCGACCATCGCGGCAAACGGCCAACTTGGCGCTTTCCTTTGCTTACTTCGATGTTAATTTGCGCCCCCATGACGACCCCTTCTGACGCGGCGCCTTTGCCCGCCGCCGCCACGACAACCGGCCCGACATGGTTTGGCCATCCGCGCCCGCTGGCCCGCCTGTTCGCCATCGAGATGTGGGAACGTTTTGGCTATTACGGCATGCGCGCCCTGCTCATGCTGTATCTGACCAAGCATTTCCTGTTGGGCGACCGGGTTTCGGCGGGGATCTATGGCGGATATACCGCGCTGGTTTACCTGACGCCGCTGATCGGGGGCCTGCTGGCGGATCAATATCTGGGGTCGAAACGTGCGGTCAAATTTGGCGCGCTGATCATGGCGGCGGGCTATTTCGCGCTGGCGCTGGGGGGATCGCCGGCGCGGCCATGGGCCGAATATGACGGCGCGCGCCACGCCATTGTCGTTTCGCATTTCCGCGACGGGCCAACCAGCGCCGCCGACGAAACCCGTTCGGTCGAGGATGGCGGGCGCCTGCTGCTGATCAAGGGGCTGGAGGATGGCAGCATCGACCTCATCGCCCCCGACGGATCGGTGTCGCGCCATTTGGCCCCCGGCGCGTTGAAGGAAGGCGCGGATCGCGATGAATTGCGCCTTGCCATCACGTTGATGGCGCTGTCGGCGGTGGCGGTGGGCAATGGCTTTTTCAAACCCAATATCGCCACCATCGTCGGCCTGCTCTATGCCGATGGCGATCAGCGGCGCGATGCGGGTTTCAGCATTTTCTACATGGGCATCAACCTTGGATCGTGGCTGGGGCAAATGGCCTGTCCGATCCTTGCCGACCATTTCGGCTGGGGGACGGGGCTGGCCTCGGCGGGGGCGGTGATGTTGATCGCATGGGCGATGATGCATTACAGCCAGAGCAGCCTTGGCGGGCTGGGCGAACCGCCAGTGGTGGCGGGGCGCGATCCGGCGCTGTGGATCTATCCGGCGGCGTTGCTGGCGATTCCGGCCTGCTATTTCCTTTTCACCAATCTGATGCATGCCGCCGCCCCCACGCCGGGGGCCGGATTTATCGGCTATCTGATGGGTCTGCCGGTGATGGGCAAATTGCTCTGCGCCACTTTCGGGATCAGCCTGCCCGCCATCCTGATCTGGTCATGGCGTGTGGGCAGCCGGGCCGAGTTTGAAATGATGCTGGCCGCGATCATCCTGATGGTGTTCAACACCGTGTTCTGGAGCCTGTTCGAACAGGCCGGATCGTCGCTGACCCTGTTCGCCGACCGCAATGTGGACCGCTCGGTATTCGGCTGGTTCGAAATGTCGGCGCCGGGGACGCAGCAATTCAACGCCATCGGCATCATCACGCTGGCCCCGATCATGGGGGCGCTGTGGTCGGTGCTGGCGCGGCGCGGGTGGGAACCCTCGATCCCGGTCAAATTCAGCATGGGGCTGATCGGCGTGGGCGCGGGTTTCCTGTTCCTCGTTTTGGGCACGCGTTTTGCCGGGGCGGATTATCGGGTCGGGCTGGGTTGGCTGGCGGGGCTTTATCTCATTCATTCGGTAGCGGAATTGTGCATCTCGCCCGTGGGCATGTCGATGATCACCAAACTGTCCATCGCCCGTGTGGTGGGTCTGATGATGGGGGCGTGGTATCTCTCGCTGGCCATGGGGCAATATGGCGCGGGCTTGTTGGCGCAAATGGCGACGGTGGAAACCGTGGGCGGCCAAGTCACCAACCTGAAGCTGAGCCTTGATACCTATGTGGCGGTGTTCACCCAGATCGGGATCGTGACGATCGGCGTTGGCCTCGTGCTGCTGGCTCTGGCCGTGCCGATCCGCAAACTGATGCATGGGGTAAGCTGAGGGGGCGAAGTATGGATCAGGCGTTTTCATGGCTGCTGACCGGGGCGATGGCCTTTGTCGGGTCACATTTCCTGATGTCCCACCCGTGGCGCGCCGGATTGCTGGCGCGGTTGGGGGAAAAGGGGTTTCTGGGGCTATATTCGGTCGTGTCCTTTGCCACGCTGGGCTGGACCATCGTCGCCTTTCGCGCGGTCGGGCCGGGTGGCACCCCGATCTGGGACGGTACGGGTGAGGCTATATGGGCCATCGCCAGCCTGCTCTCGCTGATCGGCATAACGCTGCTGCTGGGGTCGCTGCACGCCAATCCCGCCATGCCGCAGGTGCCGGGCGAAAAGATCGCCGCCGCCCGCGCCACCGGCGTCTTTGCCGTCACCCGCCACCCGATGATGTGGGGCATCGCGCTCTGGGCGCTGGCCCATGTGTTGGTCGCGCCGACGCCGCGTGTGATCGTGCTGATGGGGGCCATGGCGGTGCTGGCGCTGGTGGGCGCGCGGTTGCAGGATGGGAAAAAGGCCGAACTGCTGGGCGCCGCATGGGAAAGCTGGAGCGCGCAGACATCCTATTGGCCGCGTGTATCGGCGCTGGGGCGGATTTCGCCGATGTTGTGGGGCGTGGGGATCGTGGTGTGGCTGGGCGCGACGTTTGGGCATGTCCATGCAAATCACGTTCTGGCGGGCGTGTGGCGGTGGGTTTTGTGAGGTTTATGCCTCCGGCGGGCAAAGGGCGGGGGCCCTTTGCAATCCCGTTACTGTCAGCGTGGCGCTATGGGTTCGGCGCTTGGTGTAGGGCGCGGCGTTAGAATTTTTAAAGCCTGCGGCGCCAATCAACGCCACCTCGCCGCGCCGCAGGCTTTCAATCGATTACCCAATACGCAGCCCCGGCGATTCACCACCCCAATAACGGGATTGCAAAGGGTCGAGACCCTTTGCCCGCCGGAGGCACAAGCCCCCTTACTCCACGCCCGCCGAACACTCCGCACACATGCCCCGCAATTCCACCACCGGGCGTACATCGGCAAAGCCCGCCCCACGCGCCGCCTCGATCAACGCGCCGGTCAGACGGTCATCGTCGATATGCACCGCCTTTCCGCATCCGTCACAGATCAGGAAGATGCAGTCGTGGCGGCATCCGGGGTGCGGGTTGGCGATATAGGCATTGGCGCTTTCCACCCGGCGCGCCAGATTGGTGCGCACGAACAGGTCAAGGATGCGATAGACGCTGTTGGCGGCCACGCGCTTGTCGCGGGCCTTGGACACGGCCTCGGCAATGTCATAGGCGCTGGCGGGTTTGTCGCGCCCGGCAAGGGCGTCGAACACATCCCCGCGCATATCGGTCCATTGTTCCCCGGCATTTTCCAGCGTGGTGCGGGCGGCCGCAACCAGCCCTTCGCCGCTATATTCGCGGTGGCGGGGGTGTTCGTGGACATGGTCGTGGGCGTGTTCGTGGGTGGCGCTCATACCCCCTTATAGCCCAAATCAGTTGCGGGTGAAATCAGCCTTATAGAGGGCTGGAAACATCTGTTTGAACGCGGCCACCTTGGGCACGTCCCAATAGGCGATATAGGGGTGGGTCGGGTTGCGGACCATGAAGTCCTGATGCTCACCCTCGGCGGCATAGAATTGGCGATAGGGTTCGATTTTGGTCGCGATCCGCCCGCGCCACAGGCCCGACGCCGCAATCTGGCTCAGATAGGCCCGCGCCACGCGATCCTGTTCCGGCCCGATGGGGACCAAGGCGCTGCGATACTGCGGGCCGATATCCGGGCCTTGGCCATTGGCCTGGGTCGGGTCGATGATGACCGAGAAAAAGATGCGCAGCAGATCGTCATAGCGCACCTGCGCCGGATCATAGGTCACGCGCACCGCTTCGGCGTGGCCGGTGTTGCCATGACCGACATCATCATAATGAGCCGTATTCGCAGCCCCGCCGTGATAGCCGGAAACCGCGCTGGTCACGCCTTTGACATGGCTGAACACCGCCTCCACACCCCAGAAGCAGCCGCCGTCAAAGATCGCCTGTTTCAGGCCCGGCGTTTCCTGCGCCATGACCGTGGCCACAGGCGCCGTCACCGTGTGTGTGTTGGCCGCATCGGCATTCTGGCACGCGGCCAGCGCCAGCATGACGGGAAGGGCGAAGAGGATGCTCCGCCCCATCACCTTATTCCGTCGCGTGAACGGGCGAGGCGTTAGCCTGTCCCACAAGGCCGGAAATGCCACCCGAACCGGTGGCCATAACGGCTACGATCAAAGCGCCCCCCAGCGCAAAGCCAATAGCAAATGAGCGAAGCAAATCGCGGTTGAAGAGGCGCATAAAAAAGTCCGGAGGTTGTTTCTGGGGTCGCAAATGGTGATGAATTGGGCCGCGTCTAGGCCATCAAAGCTTAACCCAGCATGACACCGCGACCAAACGGGGCATATGTGCGACGAAATGCTGCAACGCAATGGGGCGTTGCAGCATTGCATCACATTGGCCGCAATCAATGGCGGAAATGGCGCATGCCGGTGAAGACCATGGCCAGACCGGCTTCGTCCGCCGCCTTGATGACTTCATCGTCGCGCATCGAACCGCCCGGCTGGATCACCATGGTCGCGCCCGCCTCGACCGCGGCCAGCAGACCGTCGGCAAAGGGGAAGAACGCATCGGAAGCCACCGCGCTGCCCTTGGTGCGGGTCTCGGCAAAACCGTGAGTTTCAGCCGCTTCGGCGGCCTTGGCGGCGGCGATGCGCGAGGAATCGCGACGGTTCATCTGGCCAGCACCAATGCCGGCGGTCACGCCTTCCTTGGCGTAAACGATGGCGTTCGACTTGACATGCTTGGCCACAGTCCAGGCGAACAGGGCGTCCTTCAATTCCTGTTCGCTGGGCTGACGCTTGGTCACGACTTTCAGGTCATCCAGAGTGATCGCGCCATTGTCGCGGTTCTGGACCAGCAGGCCGCCCGCAATCGGCTTGGCGATCAACCCGCCGCGCTTGGGCGAGGGGATTTCACCGATCAGCAGCAGGCGCAGGTTCTTCTTCTTGGCAAAGACCGCCTTGGCATCGTCATTGGCATCGGGCGCGACGACCACTTCGGTAAAGATGCCGCTGATCGCTTCGGCGGTCGGGCCGTCGAGCGGGCGGTTGACGGCGATGATGCCGCCGAACGCGCTGACGCTGTCGCATTTGAACGCCGCCTCATAGGCTTCGACCAGCGTGGATGCCGTGGCAACGCCGCAAGGGTTGGCGTGCTTGACGATCACGACGGTCGGCTCGGCATCGCGGAATTCGGCCAGCAGTTCGAGCGCAGCATCGGCGTCGTTGTAATTGTTATAGGACAGTTCCTTGCCCTGCACCTGCACGGCCTGAGCCAGACCCTTTTCCTTGGCGCCATGGGGCACGTAAAGCGCAGCAGCCTGATGCGGGTTTTCGCCGTAACGCAGCTCGGCCACGCGCGCGCCGGTGATGGCGATGGTCTCGGGGAAGGTTTCGCCCTGATCGACCGTGGCAAACCACTGGCTGATCGCGCCGTCATAGGCCGCGGTCAGCGCATAGGCCTTGGCGGCAAACTTGCGACGCTGGGCCAGCGTGGTTTCACCACCCGCCACGATGGCATAGTCGGCCGGATCGGTGACGATGGCGACGAAATCGTGGTTCTTGGCCGCAGAGCGAACCATGCTGGGGCCGCCGATGTCGATGTTCTCGATGATCTCTTCGCGCGTACCGCCCTTGGCGACCGTCTGAACGAAGGGATAGAGGTTGACCACCACCAGATCGATCGCGCCGATCTCATGCTCGTTCATGGATGCCACATGCTCGGCATTGTCGCGCACGGCCAGCAGGCCGCCGTGAACCTTGGGGTGCAGCGTCTTGACCCGGCCATCCATCATTTCGGGGAAACCGGTCAGCTCCGAAATGTCCTTCACATCCAGACCGGCGTCGCGCAATGCCTTGGCCGTGCCGCCGGTCGAAAACAGCTCAACACCCTTTGCGGCCAGCGCCTTGCCCAGATCAACAAGACCCGTCTTGTCCGAAACAGAGAGCAAAGCCCGGCGAATGGTGACAGTGTCAGTCATGGATGGAGTCGTCCTGTGAAGCTGCGTGTTTGGCGCGGCCCATAAGGATTTTGGCGGTTTTGGGAAGGGTGAAGGGGGGTAAAGGGCAAAGAAAATGCGAGGGGCTCGCCCCTCGCGCTCCCGTTACTGTCTTCGTTGCGCCATGGGTTCGGCCTCATGTATCGGACGAAACGTCTAAATTTTAAAAGTCTGCGGCGCCTTTAACGCGACCTCTCCGCGACGCAGGCAATAATTCAAACCGCTTCGCGGATCAGCGCCCAACTGCCAGCCAAGCGCAACCCCATAACGGGATCGCAAAGGGCCCCCGCCCTTTGCCCGCCGGAGGCAAAAACCCTAAACCCTACCCCATCTTCTTCAAAATCCACGAGAAGCTCCCGCCCCCCCGCGACACCATGCCCTGGATGACCAATTGCTGGACCGGCACAGGCCGCCCCTGCCCATCGGCCCAGATCGATTCCTCGATGGCGATTTCGCCCCCGCCGCTGCGGAATTGCCAGTAGGAGCCATCGGGCAGCGCCATGCCCACGCCCTGCTTATCCTGTGACAGGCCGATTTCGATGCCGGGGCCAAGGTGGAAACGCAGCGCATAGGAGACCATGCCCCGCTTGCCCTTGCGCCCGGTGGGGACCAGCAGATCCTCGCCGCGCAATTCGGTGCCGTCGTCGCGCAGGATCAGGATACGGCGATGCGTCAGGCCATAGCGCCCGGCATAGCCGTCATGGCTGGCCTCCAGCCTTGTTGCGCCCCAAGTGCGACTGGCCGCGCCATTGCGCTCGCCCTCGATGCTGCGACGGTCAACCTCAACCTCGGCCACGCCCGAGCCGAGGCCGCCATTTATCAGCACCGCCGTCGAATTGGCATCGTCCAGCACCAGCGTCGAATGGGCCGCCGTGGCGCGCAGCCCTTGTTCCAGCCGCACCGGCATAAGGCCACCCGCCGCCGCGCCGCCGCCGCAATTGATGATCACCCGCTGTCCGGCATGGCTGAGTTCAAAGGCCAGCGTCGAGGCGCAGCCATTGCGCGCATGGCGGGTCAATGGCGGGGGCGCAGCGTCGAATTGCATCACGCTCTTGCCCGCGACCACGCGCTGATAACCCCATTGGCGCACCTCGCGCAGGGGCCGCGTACGCACACCCGACGCCGCGATCAACGCCGAGACATCCGCCGCCGACACCGCCCATCCGCCCTGCCAGCTGCCCAAGGCGCCATCGCCGTGCGTCAGCGCCAGCAAAGGCGGCACCATCAGCGCCAGAATCGCCTCCAGCGCGGCGGGCGGTTCACGCCGCGTCGCGCGATAGCACGCGATGACCTGCACCAGCAGCGCAATCGCCTCCATCTGACCCAGCGGGCTGCGCGACATGCAGCCGCCATCGTCGCCCAACAATTCACCCAGCGAAGCGATCAGCCCTGCCTCACCATACAAGCGGCGCGGACGGCCATCGGGCAGCAGCAGCCCCGCCGCCACAATCGCGCACCACCCCGCCACCTGCGCCAGCGTATCTTCGCCCCGCGCCACGTTGCGGTCCAGCCAGCGGGCGTGATCGTTCATCGCCTCCAGCGTCTGAACCCGCAGCGTCTTGTCCCCGCCCGACAGCAGCAGCGGCGCATGGACCAGCCAGCCCAGCAGGCGCGCGCCCGTATAGGCCACCGTCCATGCCGGCCCCTTGCCGGGCCGCGACGGCGCCTTGGGATTGGCCATCAGCCAAGCGGCCAGAATGCGTTCGGCCACCGGCGAGACCTGTTCACGTGGCCCCGCCGCCTCCAGATCGGCCAGCCAGTGGAACCCATGCACCATCCGTTCAAGCGGCGGCACCATCCGCCCCGCCCCGGCCAGATCAAGCTGGGCAATCGGCTGTTTCAGCCCGTGGACCAGAAAATGGCCCGCCCGCAGCGCAGCCCCCGCCGCCTTGTCCCCCGGCAGAGGATTGGTGACGGTGGCCAGCAATTTGGG
Source organism: Novosphingobium sp. Sphag1I (assembly GCF_056279125.1). NCBI lineage: Bacteria > Pseudomonadati > Pseudomonadota > Alphaproteobacteria > Sphingomonadales > Sphingomonadaceae > Novosphingobium > Novosphingobium sp. Sphag1I. The sequence goes on from NZ_JBWBQS010000012.1 coordinate 131,773, forward strand.
GCGCGCAGGTTTGCGAAAAGGCGCGGTCAGCACCGGCCCCGGAATGCCCATGCGATAGGCAAGCCGGATCAGCCTTTCCCCCGCGCCCAGCGAAGGCGGCGTAAAATCCGCCAGCGCCAGCGCGCGGCCCGGTTCAACCAACTGGGCCGCGACGTCACCCTGATCCGGCGTTTCGGCATCATCCGAATTCGCGTCCAGAGTTGGTAATGGGATAGCCTGCCCCTTGCCCTTACCCGACTTGCGGGTCTTGCCCTGTGCAGACATATCCAGGTTCATGGTTCAGCCCAGCCCCTTGAGAGCCGCGATATTGGCGGCATATTGATCCGGCCCACCCCGGAACGTCGCGGTGCCCGCCACAAGAGCGTTGGCCCCCGCCGAAACGGCCAGCGGCGCGGTGGTGGTGTCGATCCCGCCATCCACCTCCAGATGGATGTCGCGCCCGGTCTTGTCGATCATCTTGCGGATCGCCTCGATCTTGCGGAGTTGGCTGGAAATGAACTTTTGCCCGCCGAAACCGGGGTTCACGCTCATCACCAGAACCAGATCGATGTCATCGATCAGGTAATCCAGCATCTTGGCCGGGGTTGCCGGGTTCAGCGAAACGCCCGCCTTGCACCCGGCGGCGTGGATTGCCTGGACTGTGCGGTGGCTGTGGGGTCCGGCTTCGGGGTGGAACGTGATGATGTCGGCGCCCGCATCGGCAAAGGCCTGAATATAGGGGTCGACCGGCTGGATCATCAAATGGACGTCAAAGATCTTCTTCGTATGGGGGCGCAGCGCCTTGACCACCATCGGGCCGATGGTGATGTTGGGCACGAAATGGCCGTCCATGACGTCAACGTGGATCCAGTCCGCGCCGGCCGCGTCAATCGCGCGCACTTCTTCGCCAAGGCGCGAGAAATCGGCCGAAAGGATCGATGGAGCAATCAGGGGCGGCGTCATCACACCAGTTCCACACAAGTTGAATTGGCGATAAACGCCATGATTCGCGCACTCACAAGCACGTACATCTCCATTTTCCACACACTTATCGCCAAAGGCGGGTTCGTGAGGGGCAAAAACCCCGGATTTATGCGCATTACAGCGCCTCAAGTCTGCGATATTCCGGGCAAAGCCCGATAAACCAGAGCGCCTTGCAGTTTTCTGGGGAAAAACCAAGTACCGATGACCCGACACCGCCCGCATAGGGAAAATTCCGATGCAAAACCGGCCTTGCGTTGGTGAAAACTCTATTAGCCAAAACTAGGGCTAATGACCTGTTACCACCAACAGGCTTCGGCAAGAGCGTCCGACCTATCATGACGCCCAGGACGGATGCCCGACGATCGGCCGGATTGGCCAATTGGCAACGGCGGCTCGCATGGGTGGATAACAGCAATGGACAGTACGAATTCGCCACAGGAAGCCCAACGCAAGGGGCTACTGCGCCCAATCAATGTATTGGTGTTGGCCGCGATTTTCATGCTGGTGAGCGCAACAACCGTCACCCTGATGCGCATGAGCAAGGGCGCCGAAGAATATGAGCTTGGCATCATCAGCCGCGGTTGGCAGCATAACGTGCATCAATGGCAGGCCAGCGGTCAGGCGTTAATCCGTCAGGACGAAGCGCCAGCCCGACTGGAGGCTGGCGACCAGCGCTGGATCGAACAGGCCATTCTGGCCCCGATGCGCGCACAGACCGGGTCCGGGCAAGTCCGGCTTGACCCGGCCGGGACGAATGAAAAGGACACGGCGCTGCGCCTTGTCCATGGCGCCCCCATGCTCACGCTTCCCGTCACGGCGCAGACACTGGCCGGCGCGCCCGCGCCCTATGTTCTGCGCGTGACGGTGGATCAGGGCTTGATCTCGGCATTTGGGCGCCAGCATGGACAGACGCATCTTCTGCTGCCCAAGGGCAAACCGCCCATCAGCGACCATCACCACATGCCCCTGACCAGCCCGGATGGCCAATTGGTGGCCTCGGTGGCATGGCCCGCAATCAATCCGTTCAAGGCGTCGGAAACCGAGATTCCCCAGATGCTGGCGGCCATGGCGGCGGCATTTCTGATGCTGGTCTGGCTGTTCATGCGGCGCAGCAACACAATCGCCAGCGACCTTATCGCCAGCGAAGCGCGCGCGCGCCATCTGGCCTTTCACGACACGCTGACCGGATTGCCCAACCGCGCGATGATGTTCGACCGGTTGGGCCAGAATCTGGCCATGTCGCGGCGTTATGCGGGTGAAATGGCGGTGCATTGCCTCGATCTGGACCGGTTCAAGGAGGTCAATGACACGCTGGGCCATCATGCAGGCGACGAATTGATCCAGCAGGTCGGGCGGCGGCTGACCGAATTGTGCCGCGAATCCGATACCGTGGCGCGGCTTGGCGGCGATGAATTCGTGATCCTGCAACCCGAAGCCGACAGTTCGGGCGCGTCCCATCTGGCCCAGCGCGTGCTGCGCCTGTTCGAAACGCCCTTTGAACTGGAAGCGGGCGTGGTCGAGGTGGGTGTGTCGATTGGCGTCACGCTGATCTCCAATCCCGAAATCGAACCGGCCGAGGCGCTGCGTCAGGCCGATCTGGCGCTCTATGGGTCAAAGGAAAACGGGCGTAACCGCGTCACATTCTTTGAACCCGACATGGATGCGGCCCTGCGCATGCGGCGCAGTCTGGAAAGCGATCTGCGCAAGGCGCTGGCCGAAGACAGCCTGACCATGGTGTATCAGCCGCAAATGGACGGCAAGGGCCAGATCGAGGCGATGGAGGCGCTGGTGCGCTGGAACCATCCCGAACGCGGCGCCATCCCGCCCTCGATCTTTGTCCCTTTGTGCGAAGAAACAGGGCTGATCCTGGACCTTGGCGAATTCGTGTTCCGCCGCGTGTTCAAGGAAACCGCCGGATGGGACAATATCCGCGTGGCCATCAATGTTTCGGCGCTGCAATTGCGGTCGCCCATGTTCATGGCGACATTGACGCGATTGGTGGCCGAATTCCGGGCCAATCCTGAACGCTATGAAATCGAGATCACCGAAACCGCGCTGCTGGGCGATGATGGGGTCACGCGCGACAATATCACCATGCTGAAACAGGAAGGCTTTTCCATCGCGTTGGACGATTTCGGCACTGGCTATTCCAGCCTCAATTCGCTGCGCCGTTTTTCGGTCGACAAGATCAAGATCGACCGCAGCTTTGTCCATAATCTGGAGGCCAATGACGAGGCAGAGGGGCTTGTCGATGCCATCGTCAAATTGGGCCGGGCGATGAAATTGGATGTGGTGGCCGAAGGGGTGGAAACCGAACATCAGCGCGACCGACTGGCCGCCTGTGGATGCAGCACGTTTCAGGGTTTCCTGCTGTCCCGCCCGGTGCCTGCGGACGAATTGGACGGGCTGTTTTCGCGCCATAATCCGTAACATTCCCGATGTCCTGACTGGCCCGATCGCAACGGTTTGTTGATCATAAAGACGGCTCTGGCCCTGCCCTTTGTCGAGTCCGCCGATTGTCCGATCACCGTCCCATTCTTTGCAATCTGATCCGCAACCGCGCGGGCAATGCCTTGCCGATCATGGCGCTGATCATGGCGCTGTTGATGGCCTTTGTCGGGTGCGGGGTGGATGGGGCGCGGATGTATATGGTCAATGCCCGGCTGCAACAGGCCTGCGATGCGGGCGTTCTGGCCGGGCGCAAGGCGATGACGGATGCCACCACCGGCAACACGGCATTGGACGCGACCGCAACGGCCGCGGCCAATGCGTTTTTTGCCAACAATATCCGCACCGGATGGTATGGCATCACCTCGCTCAGCTTTACCCCCGCCAAGACCACCGACGCCCAGGTCAGCGCCACCGCAAGGGCCGTGGTGCCCATGACGCTGATGCGCATTTTCGGGTATAGTTCGATCACGCTGAACGCTGTGTGTCAGGCCACCTATCAGATCGGCGATACCGATGTGATCTTTGTGCTGGACACCACCGGGTCGATGGCCTGCCTGCCGTCGGATGATACGACCACCTGCAGCAACTATGTCAACTCGGCGGCCAAAGTTTCCTATGCCCGCCCGTCGGACGGCACGTCCAGCGGCAACACCAGCACCGCCGGATATCCCGGATCAACGGCCTATTACGTGACGGAAAAATCCGGTTCCCGCATCGCCGCCCTGCGCAGCGCAGTGCTCAGTTTCTATGACACGTTGGCCGCCTCGGTCGATGCCAGCACGCATGTCCGCTATGGCTTTGTCACCTATACATCGACGGTCAATGCCGGGCGCGCGATCATGGACATCAACCCCGCCTATATCGTTGGCGGGGTGGGCAGCGTTAATACAAGCTGGAACTATCAAACCCGCGTCCTGACCGGCACCGGCTTTTCGCTGTTCTGTTTCTGCACGGTTCCCAATTGGCAATATCAGCAAAGCCCCCAATTGCTGACCACCTATGTCACCGGCGCCGCCACGGTGGACACCACCAAATTCGTTTCGACCACCGACACCTGGGACGGATGTGTGGAGGAACCCTATACCACACCCCGCACGACCAGCTTTTCAACTTCCAGCCTGCCCAATGATCTCAACCCCGATTTAAAACCGGGCGGCGATATCAAAACCCAGTGGAAGCCGATGTGGCCCGCCGTCACCTATGCCCGCAATGATTTTACCAGCACCGCCAATGCCACGTCATCGGGCGACTCCAGCTATCACCCCAATCTGGACATCGCCGCCTACTATCAAAGCGGAACGATCAGTTGCGGCAAGCCGGTGTCGCGTTTGAAAACCATGACCCGAACCCAGGTGTCGAATTTTGTAAACGCGTCCGATTTTCGCGCCACGGGCGGCACCTATCACGATCTCGGCATGATCTGGGGCGCGCGCATGATATCGCCCGATGGCATTTTTGCCGCCGACACCGCCGCATGGTCCGGGCGCGACGCGCCAAAGCGGATCATCGTGTTCCTGACCGATGGCGACATGTCGCCCAGCCCATCTATCTATGGCGGATACGGCATTGAATATTACGACCAACGCGTTTCGGGCGGCGATCTGGGCAATCTCAAGGCCTATCACAACGCGCGCTTTCTGGCCGCCTGTGCCGCGGCCAAGGCCAAGAATGTCAGCATCTGGACTGTGGCGCTGGGCATGAGTTCGACAACCGAACTGACCCAATGCGCCACCACCCCGTCACAGGCCTTGTCCACCACATCGGGCGCGGGCCTTTCCACCCAATTCGCCACCATCGCGACAAAAGTGGCCAAGTTGAGGATTTCGAAATGAAACGCCTGTTGCATGATCGCGCGGGCGCCGCGCTGGTCGAATTCGCGATGGTTCTGCCGGTGATGCTGTTGATGGGCATGGGCCTGTGCGAAATGGCGTATCAGGCCTATATGCAGGCGATCCTGACGGGCGCTGTACAAAAAGCCGGGCGCGACAGCGCGATCGAGGATGCCAGCACCGCCACCATCGACGCCGCCGTGTTGCAGGCGGTCAAAAACATCAACGGCAATGCCGCCTTTGTCAGCGGCTATCCCTCGCGCAAATCCTATGCCTCCTATGGCTATATCTCGCCCGAAAGCTTTGTGGACACCAATGGCAATGGCGCGCGCGATGCGGGCGAATGCTTTACCGATGTGAACGGCAACGGGACATGGGACGCCGACCCCGGCGTTTCGGGCACGGGCAATGCGGGCGACACCGTGCTTTATTCGGTCAGCGTCACCTATACCCGCCTGTTCCCCCTTGGCATCTGGATGGGGTGGAGCCGCAATGCCACGCTTTCGGCCAGCACGATCCTGAAAAACCAGCCATGGGCCGTGACGGCCAGTTCCAGCCCGGCGACGGTCTGCACATGAAACGGGTATTGCGCCGGTTGATCGGCGACACGGGCGGCGCCTCGCTGATCGAATTTGCGCTGATGCTGCCCATTGTCTTTTATCTGGGCGGGGCGGGCATCGAATATACCAATCTGGCCCGCGTCCATATGCAGATCAGCCAGATCACGCTGAACCTTGCCGACAATGCCAGCCGGGTGGGCCTGTCCAGCAATCTGGCCGCGACGCAAATCCGCGAAAGCGATATGGTCGATGTGCTGGCCGGGGCCCGGTTGCAGGGCGCGGGGCTGGGCCTGACCACCAACGGGCGGGTGATCGTGTCCAGCCTGGAATATGTCCAGCAAAGCTATGACAGCGCCCCCGTACAGCGCATCCATTGGCAAAGATGCGTGGGATTGAAAAGCGGCAGCGGGTTTGATTCTTCCTATGGCACAACGTCGTCAACCGCGGGCACCGACGCCACATTGGCCAATGCCGGCACCACCATGTCCACCGGCATGGGCGACACCGGATACAAGGTCAGCGCGCCATCCGGCGGCGGCGTGGTCTTCGTCGAGGTGAACTACAACTATCAGCCCTTTTTCGGCACGATGTTCGTGGGCAACAAGCTGATGCATTACACCGCCAGTTTCGTCGTGCGCGACCTGCGCGATTATGCCCAGATCTATAATCCCAGTCCGGTGGCGGTGCGGATGAGTTGTGAGAAATATTCAAGTTGAAGGGGTGTAATGCGAGGGTCTAGACCCTCGCGCTCCCTTTACTGTCTTCGGTGCGCCACGGATTCTGCCGCAACTGACACTTTCAACGTTTTGAATCAAAAGCCTGCGGCGCCAATTCGCGCGAGCTTCCCGCGCCGCAGGCTTTCAAATCCCCATCCACCCCCCCCATCAACAAACCATCCCCCCATAACGGGATTGCAAAGGGCCCCCGCCCTTTGCCCGCCGGAGGCAGATCACCGCCCCACCCCCAATTTCCTCTGCGCCATGCCGGTCAAACAGGCGTGGAGGATGTAATTGGCGTTCTGCGCACTGCGATAGGACACATCCAGCACGGGGGCGGTATCGAGCAGTTCAAACCCCACCACCTGCGCCGAGGCACAGACCGAGCGCACCAGCGGCACCGCCTCGCGCATGGTCAGGCCATAGGGCACCGGACGGCCCGCGCCCGCGGCATAGGCCGGGTCCAGCACCGATATGTCGAAGGAGACAAAGACCTTGCCCGGCCCCGCCCTGACCGCCGAGGCGACCTTGCCCGCGACCGCTTCCCAGCCGTCCTTTTCGATCCGCTCCATGCCCAGCATGGTCACGCCTGATGCCGCCATCCGCGCGCTGTCGGCATTGGATGTTTCCGGGCCGCGTGTGCCGACCTGCACCACTTGCCGACCGGTGATGACGCCATCGGACAGCAGGCGGCGCAGGGATTGGTTGTCGGAATGGAAATGCTCGGACGTATCCTCCGCCTCGGCATGGGCGTCGAATTGGACGAGGGTAAAGCTGCCCTTGCCATAGGCGTCGGTCATGGCGGCCACATCGGGATACATCAGCGCGTGATCACCCCCCACTATAAAGGGCGCCGCCCCCGTCCCCGCCACGTCGCGCAGCATGAAGCGGACGTGGTCGATGCTGCGCTCCACGCTCATGTAATCAATCGCCAGATCGCCAAAATCGGCCAGAGACAGCACCGTCGCCGGGTCCACCCCCGCCACCGGATCATTACCCACCAGCGCATCGGCCGAACGCAGGAACAACGGCCCATGTTTGCCATCGCGCCACCCGCTGGAAAAATCGAGGGGGATGCCGACAAAGGCCACCTCGACCTTGCCCGCGATCAGGTCTTCCTTGCGCACGGCCACCGGGGCGTGGGCAAAGGTGGGAATGCCGCCTTTCTGGAACATGTAATGGTCAAGGCTGATCGGTCCGGGCGCGCGGCGATATTCGTCCAGCATCGCCGGTTTCAGCGTGGTGGACGCATTGAACCCTGTCGCGCCGGGGTTCAGGGCAATCGCGCCGGCGTCTTTGCCGGGGTGAAAGGCGGCATCCTGCGCCACCTGCATCAAACTGTTGATATAGGCCGCGACATCCTCGTCCGACCGGGTGCGCAGCGCATCGGCCAGTTTCGCAGGCGTCAGATGAAAGGGTGCCAGCCGCGCCTCGTCCCCGGCAAAGGCCTGCGCGGCGGGGGGGAGTCTGGCGATCTTGCCCGCCACCTCTGGCGGAAAGACATAAGGCGCCGCGATGACAGGCTGGGCGGTCATCAGGGCCAGAGCAAGAGCAAGCCGGCGCATCACTTGTACTCCTTGCCCAGAGGCGCTTTGTAACTGGAGGAAAGCGGCGAGAGCCAGTGCGGCTTGGTCATCCCCTTTTTGTGCATGGCAATGCCCGCCAGACACGCATTGACCAGCACCGCGCTGTTATAGGCGGTCTTGTAACTGGTATCGAGATAGGGGGCGACCTCGACCAGATCGATGCCGACAATCTCGTTTTCCGCGCAAAGGCGGCGGAAAATCGGCTGCGCCTCGCGCATGGTCAATCCGCCCGGAACCGGCGTTCCCGTCCCCGGCATGAAGGCCGGGTCCAAAACGTCGATGTCGAAACTGATCCAGAGCTTATTGGTGTTGCGCTTGGCCTCGTTGACGGCGGCCTCCATCACCCGATCCCAGCCGATTTTCTCGACCTCGACCATCGTGTGGTAATTCATCCCCTGTTCGCGCATCCATTTGAATGTGTCGATGTCGGGGCCGCGCGCGCGCAACCCCACCTGTACGTAATTCTTGCCCAGAACATGCCCTTCATGGATCACGCGATAGACAGGTTGCCCATGGTCGATCAGGTGAACCCGGTCGGACCCCGCGTCATAATGCGAATCGAAATGGACAACCCCCACCGTACCCTTGCCATGCACATCGGCCATCGCGGCAAGGTTGGGATATTCAAGGCTATGGTCCCCGCCGATGACGATGGGGATGGCGCCGGTTCTGGCAATACTCGCCACTTCACGCCGGACATGGGCGACGCTGCGTTCGGTCGACAGGTTGTCGATGGCGATGTCGCCGTAATCGGCAATCCGCAGCGCCTGTGTCGGGTTGATCATGGAATACATGTCATTGCCAAAGGCCGATGGCGCGCCAAACGACGTGCGCACGCCCAGCGGCCCGTTCTTCGCATCGCGCCACCCGCTGCCCATATCCAGCGGTGCGCCGACAATTGCCACCTGCACCTTGCCCGCGATCAGGTCTTCGGGCGTCAGGGCGACGGGGGCATTGGCAAAGGTGGGGATGCCGCTGCCATAGCCGGAGATATATTTGCCAAGGCTGATCGGGCCGGGTTCGCGTTTGGGGTTCAGGATCGAGGGGCGGGGCAGGGTCCATGCGTTGAACATGGGCGATGATGTGTCCAGAGCGATGCTGGCCCTGTCCCGGCCCGGTTTGAAATCGATCTGTTCTTTCAGCGACACCAGCGCCGCGACATAATTGGCCACCTCCTTGGCGGACAGGCTTTCAAAGCGTTTGAACATCACCTCTGGCTTGACGATGCGCCGCGTCTCGCCCGATTTCAGGAAATCCATCTGTTCTTTGGTCAATTCGACCAGCTTGCCCTCGGCCTCCTTGGGAATGTCAATCGGCTTGGGGGGCGTTGGCTTGCGGGTGACGACCGCGGGGTCTTCACCGATCTCGATCACGCCCGCCTGCTGGGCAATGGCCACGCCCGCCAGAATCGCCCCGCCCGCCATCAGGCTCCAGCCTATTGCAGCTCTGCTCACGCGTATGTCCCCCAAAGCCAAAAGAATCTTTTGACGATCGTCCGAAAAATTGACCTATCGCCGCACGCGCGCGAATGGGGCGTTTGACGTAGCGGGGCGGGTTTCAGCCCTTTTCCCGCCCTTCGACATGGATGTCATAGCCCTGACGCAGCTTGCCCAGCGCGCTTTCCAATGCGCGATTGGCCTGCGCCGTGATCCAGTCCTGTCGCACCAGATCACGCACATCGGCATAGGAGCGTGGGGCGGGCGCAAAACGAGCGTTGACACGCACGAAATGGGCGCCGCGCTGCGACATCACGGGGCCTGCCCATTGGCCCACCGGCTGTTTTCGGATCGCGTCCAGAAAGCCCAGGCCGAACATGCCCGAAATCATGCTTTCGCCATAACGAGGCATTTGCCGCCCCATCCAGAAATCATCGCCCGCGACACCCCGCCCCGCCCGCAATTGCGCCAGAACCCGCGCCGGATCGGCGGGGGGCCGCGCAAAATAGATCTGGTCGAAACTGATCGCCGGTTCGACGACATAGGCCCCGGCATGCTCGGCATAAAAGGCCAGCAGATCATCCTCGCCTGGTTCGGCGGGGTGGGGGGCCAATTCCATGCGCATCCGCTCGATAATCCGCTCGCGTATGGCGCGGTCGGACAGATGCAGCCCCCGCCGCACCCCTTCGGCCAGCAGGACTTCGTCATCCACCTCGCGCCGGATCAGCTTTTGCTTCTCGGCCTCGCCGGGCTGATGGCCCGCCATGGCGGCATAGTCGGACGCCATGGCCGCCTGCGCCGCAGCGGACAGGTCGATGCGGTTTTCCCGATGCCCGAACGCCTGCCATCCGCCGAACAGCGCCACGCCCGCCACCGCAAACCACAGCAACGGATCGCGCAACCATGCGCGCATCAGATCTGCACCAAATGCGCCACATCCGCCGCGCTTTTATCCGCCACCGCGCCGGTCTCGATGATCCGCCCGCCCTGCATCGCGGCATAGCGGTCGGCAAAGCGCCAGACGAAATCGAGATATTGTTCGACCACCAGCACCGTCATGCCCAATTCATCGCGCACCCGCACCAGCGCCGCCTCGATCTGCTGCACCACATTGGGCTGGATCCCCTCTGTCGGTTCGTCCAGCAGTAGCAGGCGCGGCCCGCCCGCCAACGCACGGGCGATGGCCAATTGCTGCTGCTCTCCGCCCGACAGGAAACCGGCGGCGCGCCCCCGGATTTCGGCCAGTTTGGGGAAAAGTTCGAAAAGGTAATCGGGCAGACGCGCCCTGCCCCCCGCCGCATTGCCCCCCGCCGCCGAAAGGCCGGTTTCCAGATTTTCCTGAACCGTCAATTGCGGAAAGACATGCCGCCCCTGCGGCACGAAACCGATCCCGGCGCGCGCACGGCCATGCGCGCTGGCGGGCACCGGCTCTCCGTCCAGCAGGATACGCCCCGTCGACCCCCGCGTGCCCATGATGGCGTGCAGCAAGGTCGTCTTGCCCACCCCGTTGCGCCCGATCAGCGCCATCACCTCACCCCTGGCCAAGGTCAGGTCGATGTCCCACAACACCTGACTTTGCCCATAGGCCGCGCAAAGGCCCGCAATGTCGAGCAGCCCGCTCATGCCCCATGCCCCAGATAGACCGCCGCCACCGCCGGATCGGCGCGCACCTCGGCAATCGACCCCTGACACAGGAATTTGCCCTGATGCATCACCGTCACCTTGGCGTTGAGTTGCTCGACAAAGCTCATGTCATGGTCGATCACCAACACCGTATGATCCGCCCCAAGGCCCCGGATCAGTTCCGCCGTGCGCCGCGTTTCGGCCGGCCCCATGCCCGCCGTCGGTTCGTCCAGCAGGATGAGTTCGGCCCCCGTCGCCAGCACCATGCCGATTTCCAGCCATTGCTTTTGCCCATGCGCCAATTCCCCGGCGGGCATATCGGCCAGATCGGACAGGCCCACTTGCATCAGGATCGCCTCGACATTTTCGCGTTCGGAGGCGGGAATGCCAAAGCCCAGACTTTTCCACCAGCGCCGGTCCTTGCGCGCGGCCAGAGCCACATTGTCCCGCACGCTCAACGTGGGCAGGACGCCGGGCGCCTGAAACTTGCGGCAAATGCCGCGCGCGACGATGTCCTGTTCGGGCATACGCTGGATCTCTTCGCCGCGAAACACCACGCGGCCCGATGTCGGGCGCACCCGCCCGATGATCGTGTCGCACAGGGTCGATTTGCCCGCGCCATTGGGGCCGATCACCACCCGCACTTCGCCCCGGCCCAGCGTCAGGGAAAAGCCGTCGAGCGCCTTGAAGCCGGAATAATCGACCACCACCCCGTCAACGGCCAGCAGCAGGTCATGGGTCGCCTCGCTCATGTGCCGACCTTTCGTGCTGATGCCCATTTCAGACCCGCCAGCCCCTGCGGCAACATCGTGACCACAAGGATAAAGGCCATGCCCATCGCATAGGGCCATGCCGCGGGCATCACGCTGGAAATTGCGTCCCGCGCCAGATTGACCGCCAGCGCCCCGACAATTGCGCCGGGCAGGCTCATCCGCCCGCCGATCGCCACCCAGACCACCATCTCGATCGATGGCACCACCCCGATCAACGCGGGCGAAATCACCCCCGCATGCAACGTGAACAAGGCCCCGCCCAGCGCCGAAAGCATCGCGGCCACGGCAAAGGCCACCACCTTGAACGGCACCGGATCATAACCCAGAAACCGCACCCGGTTTTCCCCGTCTCGCGCCGCGCGCAACAACATGCCAAAGCGCGAGGCCAGCAGCGCCCTCACCCCGACGAAGGCAGCCACCAGCAAAGCCAGCGTCAGCCAGTATAGCCCGCGCCCCACCATGGGATCGGAAAAATAGAACCCAAACAAGGATGTGAAATTGGTGAGGCCGTTAAACCCCCCCGTCACATCCTGTCGGCTGATGATCAACGTGGCAAAGGCCAGCGCCAGTGCCTGTGTGATCAGCGAGAAATAGGTGCCCGACACCCGCCGGTGAAACACCGCCCAGCCAAACCCCGCCGCCAACAATCCCGGCACGACCAACGCCGCGACAATCGCAAAGGCGCCCGATTGGAACGGCACCCACCATATCGGCAAGGTCTCCCGCCCGCTCCACACCATGAAATCGGGAATTTCGCCCATGGGCAGATCGGCCAGTTTGATGTGCATGGCAATGGCATAGCCGCCAAGGCCAAAGAACACCCCCTGACCCAGCGACAAGATGCCGCCATGCCCCCATGTCAACGCAATGCCCAGCGCCACGATTCCCATGGCCAGAAAGCGCGCCAGCAGATTGGTCGAATAATCCGACAGCACCAGCGGCATCACCGCCCCGGCCAGCAACAGCGCCCAAGGTGCAAATCTACGCATCAAGCGCCCTCGACTTGACGGAAACCACCCCTTGCGGGCGGATCTGGATGAACAGGACGACAAAGATCAGCAGCAGCATCTGCGCCACCGACACATCGACAAAAACCTGCGCCAGCGCGACGAAAAGCCCCAACACCACGGCGGCCACGCATGTGCCGACAATCGAGCCAAGCCCCCCCATCACCACCACCAGAAAGGCGGGAATAATATAGGATTGTCCGACATTGGGCGTCACCGGCCCCAACAGCGCCAGCATGACCCCGGCCAGACCCGCAATGCCCGACCCAAGGCAGAAGACCACCAGATCAACCCGCCCCACATCAATGCCGCAGGCCGATGCCATCATCCGGTCCTGATTGACCGCGCGCACCAACAGGCCGATCCGCGTATAGCGCAGGATCAGACTCAGCCCGCCCAGAACCAGCAAAGCGACAAGGATTATGAACAGCCGGGTGGTGGGCAGCAAAACTGCCCCCAGCGCCACGCCACCACCCAGCCATTCGGGTGCGCGAACCTCGACGCCAATGGCACCGAAAATATCGCGCGCCCCCTGTTGCACGACGAGACTTGCCCCCCAAGTCGCCAGCAACGTATCGAGCGGCCTTGCCGACAAACGCCTTATCAGCGCGCCTTGCACCAGTGCCCCCACCAGTGCGGCGCCCACAAAGGCAACCGGCATCGCCACCACGATTCCCAACGGCCCCGGCACCACCTGCAAGGTGAGATAGGCCAGATAACCGCCCAACATCAGCATTTCGCCATGCGCCATGTTGATCACGCGCATCAGCCCGAACGACAGCGCCAAGCCCAGCGCCGCCAACAGATACAACGAGGCCAGCGAAGCCCCGTTGAAAAGTTGCGCCAGAAACAGCACGCCGGTTAAAGCTTGCAGACCTTGCCCGGAAAGGCAACCGGATCATAGGGTTCGGGCGAAATATCCTTGCCGCTGTCGGCGATGATCTCGAATTGACCATCGGCCTTCAACTTACCGATATAGGCTTTCTGGATCAGGCTCTGGTTCGGGGCAAAAGAGACCATGCCCATGGGCGTCGAAAAGGCGCCCAGTCCCGCCACCGCCTTGCGCACGGCCTGCGGGTCAAAGGATGCGGCCTTTTCCACCGCCGCTTTCCACGCGTAAACGTCCAGATAGCCGTGGATCATCGGATCGGTGATGGCCGCATCGGCGCCATATTTCTTTCGATAGGCGTCAATGAATTTGGCGTTTTCCGCGCCCGGCAGGCTCTGGAAATAGTTCCAGCTGGCATAGGATCCCTCGACCAGAGCGGTACCCATGGCCTGGGCCTCCTGTTCACCGATGGAAAAGCTCATGACCGGAATCTTTTTGGGGTCCAGCCCGGCCGCCGCCATCTGTTTGAAAAAGGCGACGTTGGAATCGCCGTTCAATGTGTTGATGATGATCGCGGGTTTGGCCTGTGCGATTTTGGCGATCACGCCGGAAAAATCGGTGCCCCCCAACGGCACATAGCTTTCGCCCAGAACGGTCAGCCCATCCTTCTCAATATGCTTTTTCAGGATCAGATTGGCCGTGCGCGGATAGACATAATCGCTGCCGATCAGGAAGAAGGTCTTGTACCCCTGCTTCACCGCCCATTCCAGCGCGGGCAGAGCCTGCTGGTTGGGCTGGGCGCCCGAGTACATGATGCTCTGCGAACATTCATTGCCCTCGAACTGGACCGGATACCACAACAGGTTCCTGGTCCGCTCGAACACCGGCAACATCGCCTTGCGGCTTGCCGAAGTCCAGCCGCCGAACACCGTGACGGCATGGTCGCTCTCGATCAGCTTGGACGCCTTTTGCGCAAAGGTCGAAGGATCGGACGCGCCATCCTCGATCACGGCATTGATCTTTTTGCCCAACACGCCGCCGCTGGCATTGATCTCCTCGATCGCCAGCATTTCGGCGTTTTTGACCGTGATTTCCGAAATCGCCATCGTGCCGGTCAGCGATTGCAGCACGCCCACCGAAACGCCGTCACCCGCAGGCGCATCGCCCCCGCCCTTGCACGCCGCCAACACCACCGCGACGCCCGCCAAAAGCAAGCCCTGTTTCGCCCTATTCCACGTTTGAACGGAGATCGTCATCCAAGCCCCCTGCCTGAATCCTCTGATGCGCCAGAGGCTATCCCCCGAAAGGCTATCCCAAGCCCTTTGACCAACCATTCGTCATTTGACGTAGGATGTTGCGGCCCGTTTGCGGGTTACAAAATCCCGGCAAAAGCTGGCGATCGGGGGGCCGAGGGGTGGCGACAGGCAAGGTTATGGGCTGGCTCGATGGGGCCGGGCAATTCAAACGCAAGGTGGCATGGAAAAAGGCGTTGCGTGATCCGCTGGTGATCTGCGCGGGCGTCGGTGCCTTGCTGTTTGCCGCCTATGCCGGGGTGGAGGCATGGCGCCATCCGCCAATCGCCTATACGCCCGCCATGGCCGCCAGCGACGCCGCCGAATTCGAGGCCGCGACCGGCCGCCGCCCCAATCCGGGCGAGGCAGCGAAGATGAAATCCGACTGGATCGCGGATGAATTGCTGTTCCGCGAGGCTTTGGCCCGCCATGTCGAATTGACCGATCCGGAAATCCGCAAAAGGATGATCGACAAACAACGCTATGCCATTGCGGGCGCGCCGGGTGATCCGGGCGAGGAAGATCTGGTCGATTTCTATGCCACGCATCAGGACCGATACCGCGCCGAACCGCGTATCAGCATGGCGCAGGTCTATTTCGCCGCCCCGCCGCGTGATGGCGCGGATATTCTGGCCCGGCTGAACCGGGGTGAAGCGGTCAAGGGCGACGATTTCTGGATGGGCAGCCGCCTGCCCGATTACGGATTTTCCATGCTGCGCGGCCTGTTTGGTCAGAGCGTCCTGAACGCATTGCAGAACGCGCCAACGGGGCGCTGGATCGGGCCTTTGGCCGGCCCGCGCGGCTATCACTTCGTGTTGAAACAGGGCCAAAGCCCCGCCCGCCGTCTGAGCTTTGGCGAGGTGCGGGCGCAGGTGGCGCAGGATTGGGCGATGGATCAGACCGCCCGCGCCGTGAATGCCCATATCGCCCAATTGCAGGAGAAATATGATGTCGCGGATCGTTAAAGCGCTGTTTTTCCTGCTGCTGGCCATACCTGGTCTGGCGCGGGCGGATATTTTCCTGGGCGCCGATGTCGCCCTGTCGCGGGCCGAAGCGGCAACAGGCGAACATGCCTATGACCTCTCGATCAACCTGCCCCAATCGCTGGCGCGGCCCGGCGATGTGACATTGCCCGATGGTTGCCATCAGACCGCCATGACGCGTCAAGGCGTGGGCGCCAATGTCCAGATCGCCATCAGCTTTTCCTGCAACCGCGCCTTTCGCCCCGATGATGTGATCGCAACGCCGTGGAAGGTCGATGGCGCGCGTTTCTCCAGCTCGGTTCTGGGCGCGGGCGTCGATCGCAGCCTTTCGGGCGGCGACACAGGCCTTGTCCTGCCCGTGGGCGAAGCGGCGGCCAGCGCCCGCTCGATCGGTGACATCGCCCGCGCATTCATGATGCAGGGCGTGTGGCATATCTGGATGGGTTGGGACCATCTGTGCTTTGTCCTGTGCCTTGCCTTGCTGGCACGCGGGCGACAGCTTGTGTCGCTGATCACGGCCTTCACGCTGGGCCATTCGCTGTCGCTGGGGCTGGCCTTTTTCGATCTGGTCCATGCGCCTGTACCCCCGGTGGAGGCGGCCATCGCCCTGTCCATCACCTTTATGGCGCGAGAGGCGCTGATGGCGCTGCGCGGTGTGACCCATGGTTTTGCGCGCCATGTCACGGTGGTTTCCGCCTTTGGCCTGCTGCACGGGCTGGGTTTTGCCACGGTGCTGGGCGAATTGGGCGTGGCGCAGGGGGAGAAGATGCCGGCGCTGCTGTTCTTCAATCTGGGCGTGGAATGCGGACAATTGCTGTTTGTGGGCGCGCTGCTGCTGACCTTTTCCAGCCTGTCGCGAGTGGGGGCGGACCGGCCGATGCGTCTGGCCGCGCTCTATGGTGCGGGCATGATCGGCGCTTTCTGGATGTGTGAGCGCGTGGCGGGTTTTGTCGCCTGAAACCGGGAATGGGGGGATTTCCATGAGCTTTAAACATATCTGCATCGCCGCACTGATGATCGCGGCCAGCGCCACCGCCATTTCGGTCAGCGCCGATCCCGAACGCCCCACCCCTCCGGCATGGCTGGAGGGCAAGCTCAAGACGCTACCCAAGGAAAAGCGCGAATTCCTGTTGTCGGACAAGGCCGAGGGCATCGTCGGCAGCTGGGACAAGCTGTTGATGCGGTTGAAGGATAAGAATGCCAAGGAAATCGAGGCCTATGCCGATGGCATGATGGAATTGGTCGAAGCGGGCAAATTCAAACCGGGCCGCGATCTGGAGGCCGAATATTTCGACACCAGCGCCGAGGGCTACAACAACTGGAAATTGCGCCGCCCGGCTTTTCTGGACCCCAAGCGTGACCCTGGCCCGATCAACCTGTCCTATTATCAGCGCGGCGGCGGGGGCGGCGGCACCGGGGGTGTTTATGCGGGCGGCATCGCCACTTTCGCAGGCGCGCCGGTGGCGGTCTATCCCGAAGATCTGGTCGCGGGCAAAGTGGATGTGGCGATGGTCGGCGCGCCGCTGGACATGGGTTCGGGCTATCGCGGGGCCAAGGGCGGCCCCAACGCCATGCGCAGCCAATATGGCGCGGGCGGCATCGACATGTACACGCTGGTCGATCCTTCGGCGGTCCTCAATCTGGCCGATGCGGGCGATATTGCCATCGACAACATGAGCACCGAGCGCAGCGTCCAGCATGTGCGCGAACGCGTGGCGCAAATCGCGCGGACCGGGGCCATCCCCTTCATCATCGGTGGCGACCACAGCCTTGAATATGCCGATACCGCGGGCCTTGCCGATGTACATGGCAAGGCCAGTTTCGGGGTCGTCCATTTCGATTCGCATTACGATGCGGGGCGCGGGCGCGACCATTTCCTGACCCATGGCGCACCGGTTTATCGCACGATCAAGGAAGGCCATGTCGCGGGCAAGAACTATATTCAGGTCGGCCTGCGCGGCCCATGGCCCAGCGCGGAAGGATTCGAATGGATGCGCAACAATGGCATCCGCTATCACGCAATGCCCGAAATCGAGAAAAACGGCTGGGCCGCCACGATGGAGCGCGCGTTGAAAGAGGCGCGTGAGGGCAATAAAAAGCTCTATGTCTCGTTTGACGTGGACGTTCTGGACCCGGCCTTTGAACCGGGAACGGGCACGCCGGTGCCGGGTGGGTTAACCATGCGCGAGGCCATTCCCATTGTGCGCCGCCTGTGTGCGGAAAACGATCTGGTGGGCTTTGAAATCGTCGAACTGGCCCCGATCCTTGACCCCACCTATCGCAGCGCGCTTAACGCCAATTTCATCATGCATGCCTGTCTGACGGGTGTGGCCATGCGCAAAAAGGGCATCAGCGACCCCAATTACCTGTCCCCGTTAACCACCGATCATGGCCAGCCGGGCGCCTATGAGGCCGCGCTGAAAGCCGACAAGGCGGAAAAGATCGACCCCAATTTCGGCCCCCATCCCAAACCAGCGGGCACGAAATAACCCCTGCGTGATCTTGCGCAAAACCGATACGTCAAACCACTCATGGCGTGGGACAACAGGGCGCGCATCATGGATGCAATGAACATGAACCCCGCCATCAATAGGACGCGCCATCAAAGGCTTTCGGGCCATGCACGCGTTCTGTTCGGGGCCAATGGCATTGCCGATATCTATCAACGTGCGCCTTCGCGCCTGTTGTTTCCGGTGGCGGGCGCGGGGGAATTTCCGCTGGCCGTATCGCTGACCACCAGCGGGGGCCTGACGGGCGGCGACCATGTGCGGGTGGAAATCGGCGTGGCGGCGGGGGCCTGCGGCACGGTTTCGACACAGGCGGCTGAAAAGCTCTATCGCGTGTTGCCCGAAGACCCCGACATTCGGGTAGAAACCAGTATTACCGTGGGTGACGCGGGCCGCTGTGAATGGCTGGGACAGGAAGCGATCCTGTTTGAAGGCACGCGCCTGCGCCGCCGTCTGGACGCCGATCTGGCGGGCACGGGCGCCTTGCTGGCGGTCGAAACGCTGGTGCTGGGGCGCAGCGCGATGGGTGAGGCGTTTACACAAGGGCTGATCCATGACGCCTGGCGCATCCGGCGCGACGGGCGGCTGATCTGGGCCGACGGATTGCATGTGGCGGGCGATATTGCCGGGGCGGCGGCCCAGCCTTTCGGCTTTGCCGGAGCGCGGGCCATGGCCACGCTGATCTATGCCGGACCGGGGGCGGGCGATCATCTCGATCTGGCCCGCGATCTGGCCGATGGCCCCTTTGCCGGGGCCAGTTGCTTTGACGGGATCCTGCTGATGCGCTGGATCGCGGATGATGCGCAAAACCTGCGGGGGCGGGTGATGCGGGCAGTATGTGCCATGCGCGCGGCAGTCTTTGGCCTGCCCGCGCAATTGCCGGCGCTTTGGACATGTTAAGGGGGATGGTCCATGCAATTGACGCCACGGGAGAAGGACAAGCTGCTTGTCGCGATGGCCGCGATGGTGGCGCGCGGCCGGCTCGAACGCGGGGTGCGGCTTAATCATCCCGAAGCCATCGCATTGATCACCGAACATGTCGTCGAAGGCGCGCGTGACGGCAAATCCGTGGCTGATCTGATGGCCAGCGGCGGCCATGTCATCACCCGCGATCAGGTGATGGAAGGCATTGCCGAAATGATCCACGAGATTCAGGTCGAAGCCACCTTTCCCGACGGCACCAAGCTGGTGACCGTCCACAAGCCGATCCGGTGAGCGTGATGGGCATGTCCAAAATCATTCCGGGCGAAATCATCCCCGCGCCGGGCAACATCCTTCTCAACGAAGGGCGCATCGCCATCACGCTGACCGTCGCCAACACCGGCGACCGCCCGGTACAGGTGGGCAGCCATTATCACTTTGCCGAGGTCAACCCAGCGCTGGATTTCGACCGGGCCGCCGCACGCGGCATGCGGCTCGACATTGCCAGCGGCACCGCGATCCGTTTCGAACCCGGACAGTCGCGCGAGATCCGCCTGATCCCCTATGCCGGTGCGCGTCGGGTCATTGGGTTTCGCGGCGCCGTGATGGGGGATCTGTAACATGCCGGTGTCCATCCCCCGCGCCAACTATGTCGCCATGTTCGGGCCGACGGTGGGCGACCGTATCCGGCTGGGCGATTCGGCGCTGCTGATCCGGGTCGAACGCGATTTCACCACCTATGGCGAGGAGGTGAAATTCGGCGGCGGCAAGGTGATCCGCGACGGCATGGGCCAATCCCAGATGACGCGGGCCGATGGCGCGCCCGACACGGTCATCACCAATGCCGTGATCCTTGACCATTGGGGCGTGGTCAAAGCCGACATCGCCATCCGCGATGGCCGGATCAGCGCCATCGGCAAGGCGGGCAATCCCGACACTCAACCCGGCGTGACCATCCCCATCGGCCCCGGCACCGAAATCATTGCGGGCGAAGGGCGGATCATCACGGCGGGCGGGATCGACGCCCATATCCATTTCATCTGTCCGCAACAGGTCGAAGATGCGCTGAACTCGGGCATCACCACGATGCTGGGCGGGGGCACGGGGCCGGCGCATGGCACGCTGGCCACCACATGCACGCCGGGCGCATGGCATATCGGGCGGATGCTGCAATCGCTCGAATCGCTGCCGATGAATTTCGGCCTGTTCGGCAAGGGCAACGCCAGCCACCCCGCCGCGCTGGAGGAAATGATCCGCGCGGGGGCCTGCGGGCTCAAACTGCACGAGGATTGGGGCACCACGCCTGCGGCCATCGATTGCTGTCTGTCGGTGGCCGATGATTACGACATTCAGGTCACGCTGCACACCGACACTCTTAATGAAAGCGGCTTTGTCGAAAGCACGATTGACGCGTTCAAAGGGCGCACCATCCACGCATTCCATACCGAGGGTGCGGGCGGAGGCCATGCGCCCGACATCATCCGCGTCGCGGGCCTGCCCCATGTGTTGCCGTCGTCGACCAATCCGACGCGGCCCTATACGGTCAACACGCTGGACGAACATCTCGACATGCTGATGGTGTGCCACCACCTCGACCCGCGCATTGCCGAGGATGTGGCCTTTGCCGAAAGCCGGATCCGCCGCGAAACCATTGCGGCGGAGGATATCCTGCACGACCTTGGCGCGTTTTCGATGATGTCGTCCGACAGTCAGGCGATGGGGCGCGTGGGCGAAACGATCATCCGCTGCTGGCAAACCGCGCATAAGATGAAGGTGCAGCGCGGGAGCCTGGCGGGCGATGGGGACGATGACAACAACCGGGCGCGGCGCTATATCGCCAAATATACGATCAACCCGGCCATCGCCCATGGCATTTCGCATGTCGTCGGATCGGTCGAGGTGGGCAAACTGGCCGATCTGGTGCTGTGGTCGCCCGCCTTCTTTGCCGCCAAACCCGATATGATCATCAAGGGCGGCAGCATCGCCGCCGCGCCGATGGGCGATCCCAATGCCTCGATCCCGACGCCCCAGCCGGTGCATTACCGCCCGATGTTCGGCGCACTGGGCCGGGCGGGGGTGCAATCCTCGCTGCATTTCGTGTCCGCCGCCGGGGTGGCCGAGGGGATTGCGGAACGTCTGGGTCTGGAACGCCCGTTGGAGGCCGTCACCAACACGCGAGGCGGGATTTCCAAGGCGTCGATGATCCACAATGCCGCCTTGCCCCATATCGAGGTCGATCCCGAAACCTATGAAGTGCGCGCCGATGGCGAATTGCTGACCTGTGAACCGGCCAGCGAATTGCCCTTTGCCCAGCGTTATTTCCTGTTCTGAAAGGCCGCTTCTTGACCGATCTTGTTGCGCATGACGTTCTGCCCGCCGGATCATGGGACCGGGCGACGGCCTGCGACCATATCACGCTGGATTATGATGCGCGCCACCGCCGCCGCTATCGCTATATCGCGGATCATGGCACGGATTTCGTGCTGGATCTGCCGCGTGCGGTGCTGTTGCGCCATGGGGACGGGTTGCGCCTGTCCGATGGGCGTGTGGTGCTGGTTCAGGCCGTGCCCGAGGCGCTGATGCTGGTGCGCGCCTCCTCGCCGCTCGAACTGGTCAAATTGGCCTGGCACATCGGCAATCGTCACCTGACCGCCGAAATTCACGAGGATCATGTGCTGTTGCGCCGTGACGGGGTGATTTTCGACATGCTGGTCGGCCTGGGCGCGGATGTGTCGATGGTCGATGCACCCTTTACCCCCGAAGGCGGCGCCTATGCCGGGGATGAAGGGCACGATCATCATCACGACCATCATCACGATCACGGGCATCACCATCATGCTCACTGAAGGCGCGCTCCATCTCCTGCTGGCGTGGACATCGCCCTCGCTGCCCATTGGCGGCTATACCTATAGCCATGGGCTGGAAACCGCCGTTGAAACCGGCGCTGTGCGGCGCTGGGGCGAATTGGTCGATTACGCGGGCGCGGTGGTGGCGCATGGCGGTGGCTGGGTCGATGCTGTGTTAATCGCCCATGCGATGCGCGCCGCGCATGATCCCGCCGCGTTTGACGCCATCGCCGAATTGGCCACCGCATTCCGGTCGAGCAGCGAAACCGCGCTGGAAAGCCGCCAGCAGGGATCGGCCTTTCTGTCCGTCGTGCGCCGGGCGTGGCCGCATGCGGCGCTGGACGAATTTGCCGCGCGGTGGGGGGACCATCCGGTGGCCCATGGCGCGGTCTTTGCTCTGGCCTGCGCCGCGCATGGCGTGGGTGAAGTCGCCGCGATCCATGGGTTTTTGCATGCCACCGCGGCCAATCTGGTGTCTGCCGGAGTGCGTCTGGTGCCTTTGGGGCAAACCGACGGGCAATTGGCGATGGCGGCCCTGTCCACCCGCCTACCCGCGATTGTCGGGGCTGCGCTGTCCTGTCCGCTCGATGATCTGGGCACGGCGGCCCCGCTGCTTGAACTGGCCAGTTTTCATCACGAAACCCTTTATACAAGGCTGTTCCGCTCATGACTTCCGTAAATGGCCCTTTGCGCGTCGGTATCGGCGGCCCGGTGGGTTCGGGCAAAACCGCCCTGACCGACCGCCTGTGCAAGGCGATGCGCGATGCCTATAATATCGCGGCCATCACCAATGACATTTACACGCGCGAGGATGCCGAGTTTCTGACCCGTTCCGGCGCGCTGGTGCCCGAACGCATCATGGGGGTGGAAACGGGCGGTTGCCCCCACACCGCCATCCGCGAGGATGCCAGCATCAATCTGGCCGCGGTCGATGACATGGCCAAACGCTTTCCCGGGCTTGAGATCGTATTTATCGAGAGCGGCGGTGACAATCTGGCCGCGACCTTCAGCCCCGAACTGGCCGATATCACGATCTATGTCATCGACGTTTCGGCGGGCGACAAGATCCCGCGCAAGGGTGGCCCCGGCATTACACGCAGCGATCTTTTGGTCATCAACAAGATCGACCTTGCCCCTTTGGTGGGCGCCGATTTGGGCGTGATGGACCGCGATGCAAGGAAAATGCGCGGGGACCGGCCCTTTCTCTTTACCAATTTAAAGGACAACATCGGCCTTGCCGACATCATCGCCTTTATCGTGAAAACCGGCGGATTGCCGGGGCGCGACACGGTCTGAGGCCGCCTGTGAACCTTGATCACATCCTTCATGAAAAGCGGGCCTATAACCAATGGGTGGCCAGCGAGACCATGGAGGATTACGCGCTGCGCTATACCGCGATTTCGGCGCGGCGGTGGAGCGCGGGCCGCGTGGCCGGCACGGCGATCGGGGCCTGCGCCTTTCTGGCGTGTGAGGCGATCGGGGCGGGCATAACGCTCAATTTCGGCTTTGCCAATGCGATGGCGGCCATCGGCTTTACGGTGGCGATCATGTTTGTGCTGGGCGCGCCAATTGCCATTGCGGCGGCGCGGTATGGGCTGGACATCGACCTGCTGACGCGCGGGGGCGGGTTTGGCTATATCGGATCGACGCTGACCTCGCTGATCTATGCCTCCTTCACCTTCCTGCTCTTTGCGGTCGAGGCGACAATCATGGCCAGCGCGCTGGTGGCGATGACCGGCATGGCGCTGCCGCTGGCCTATCTGGCCTGCGCGCTGGTGGTGATCCCGGTGGCGGTTTACGGGATGAGCGCGATCACGCGGTTTCAACATGCCACGCAAGGCTTGTGGATCGCGTTGCAAATGGCGCCGATAATCTGGCTGATCTGGGCCGATAATGGCGCGGTCATGGCCGGGTGGAGCCATTTTGCCGGGATGGATGGCGCGCATCGCGGCCTGTCGCTGGTGCCCTTTGGGCTTGCGGTTTCGACGTTGCTTTCGCTCCTGCCCCAGATTGGTGAACAGGCCGACTATCTGCGCTTTACCCCGCCGGTGGAAAAGGTCGGGCGCTGGCGCTGGTGGGGGGCGGTCATGCTGGCGGGGCCGGGGTGGAGCCTGATCGGCGCGGTCAAGCTGATGCTGGGCAGCGCGCTGGCCTGGCTGGTGCTGTCGGGCGGATGGGATGCGGAGGCGGCATCCAGCCCGATCGCCATGTTCCACCATGTCTTTACCCGCATGGCGGGCGATGGCCGGGTGGGGCTAGCGCTGGCCGGACTGCTGGTAATTGTGGCCCAGATGAAGATCAACGTCACCAATGCCTATGCCGGGTCGATTGCTTGGTCGAACTTCTTTGCCCGCCTGACGCACAGTCACCCCGGACGTGTGGTGTGGATCGCGTTCAATGTGATTGTCGCCCTGTTGCTGATGGAAACAGGGGTGATGGGCACGATTGCGGCGGTGCTGCCGATTTATGCCTGTATCGCGGCGGGGTGGATCGGGGCGCTGTCGGCCGATTTGATGGTGTCCAAACCTTTGGGCCTGTCGCCCCGCACCATCGAGTTCAAGCGCGCCCATCTTTACGACATCAACCCGGTGGGCGTGGGGGCGCTGGCTTTGTCGATGGTGGCATCGATGCTGGCCAATGGGGGATTGCTGGGGGCGGTGGCCGAAGCCTTTGCGCCCTTGATCGCATTGGTGGTGGCCTTTGTCGCGGCGCCGGTTCTGGCGGCGGTGACGCGGGGCCGGTTCTATTTTGCCCGCGTGGCGCAGGATCAGCCCCAAGGGCTGCAAAGCTGTACCATCTGCGAAAATGCCTTCGAAGCGCCCGATATGGCGCATTGTCCGCTGCACAAGGGGGCGATCTGTTCCCTGTGCTGCACGCTGGAGGCGCGATGCCACGACCGGTGCAAACCGCGTGCCCGCGCCACCCAACAAATGGTGGATGCCGTGAGTGCAATGGTGCCTGAACCCTTGTCGGGCAAGGTGAACACCACATTGGGCCAGTTCGTGCTGGTCATGGTGGTGCTCTCGGGGGTGATGACCGGCATCGTTGGCGCGGTCTATTGGGAAATGAGCCAGCGTATTCTGCCCGAAAGCCTGCCGGCGGTGCGCACCATTCTGGGCGTCACGCTGGTGCTGCTGCTTTTGCTGGGCGGGGTGCTGGGCTGGCTGATCGTGCTGGCGCATGAAAGCCGCCGCTCCGCTCTGGCCGAGGCGGAACATCATGTCTCCAGCCTTCAGGCCGAAGTCGCCGCCCATAATGCCACGCTGGAGGAATTGCATCAGGCCAAGGAATCAGCCGAGGCCGCCAATGCCGCCAAAAGCCGCTATCTGGTTTCGGTCAGCCACGAGATCCGCTCGCCGCTCAATTCGATCTATGGCTATGCCCAATTGCTGGAACGCGGGCATGATATTGCCCCCATCGAGGCGGCGCGCATCATCCGGCGGTCGTCCGAACATCTGACCAATCTGGTCGAAGGCCTGCTTGACATCAGCCATGTCGAAAGCGGGGTACTGCGCCTGTCGAATGACACGGTGCGGCTGAAAAGCTTTCTGGACCAGATCGCCAGCATGTTCCGCCCGCAGGCCCAATCGCGCGGGCTGAAACTGGTTTACGACAAACAGGGCAACCTGCCCGAATTCGTGCGCACCGATCAAAAACGCCTGCGCCAGATCCTGATCAACCTGCTTTCGAACGCGATCAAGTTTACCAAGGCGGGCCAGATCACCTTTGGCGTGTCCTATCGTTCGCAAGTGATGACCTTTACCATCGCCGACACCGGCATCGGCATCGAAAAGGCCGATCTGGATAAAATCTTTGCCCCCTTTGAACGCGGCACCCACCCCGAGGCGCAGCGGCAAAAGGGCATCGGTCTGGGCCTGGCCATTACGCAGGCATTGGTCCACATCCTTGGCGGCGATCTGGCCGTGACCAGCGAACCGGGCGTGGGCACGACCTTTACCGTCCGCCTGATGCTCAGCCCGGTGCAGGCCAGTGTGCAGGAGGTCAAAAGCACCCGCGACATCACCGGTTTCGACGGGCCGCCGCGCAGCGTCCTGCTGATCGATGATGATCCGGATCAGACCTCGCTGCTGCGCGGATTGCTCGAACCTTTGGGCTTTACCATCCATTTCGCCAACAATGGCGATGATGGGCTGAAACTGGCGCAAAAGCATCAGCCCGAACTCGTGCTGCTCGATGTCACCATGCCCGGCCTGTCGGGATGGGAGGTGGCGCGGCGTCTGCGCGCGATGCGCGGCACCGACATACGCATCGTCATGGTATCGGGCGACGCGCATGAAATTCAACAGGGCAGCGCGGGTTTCATCGCCCATGACCAGTTCCTGATCAAACCGGTCGATCTGGACGCGCTGATCGATGCGGTGGGCAGCCTGCTGGGCCTGCATTGGCAGGGACGGTCCGAAGAACCCGAAACGCCCGACACCGCGCCCGAACGCGACATCCTGCCCGAGGCCGCCCTGCCCTTCCTTTGCGATATCGAAAGCGATTTGCGCATCGGCCATGTGCGCGGCGTGGAAAAATCGGTGCGCGCGATGGAGGCCGCTGTGCCGCAGGCCGCGCCGCTGGCCAAGCGGCTGCTGGCCTGTCTCGACCGGTTCGATCTCAACGAATTGGCCGCCGAACTGGCGCTTTATCAAAAGGGCAAAAGCCCCGGCAAGGATAACGTATAATGCGCCACGATCCCTTGGTGGCGCAAAGCCCGTTGCCGCATGTCGATACGGTTCTGGTGGTGGATGATACGCCCGAATCGCTGCGCTTTCTGGCCGACACGCTGGAGGTGGAGGGCATCCGCGTCCTGATCGCCACCAGCGGCGAGGCGGCGCTTTCGCTGCTGTCCCATATCGTGCCCGACCTGATCCTGATGGATGCGGTCATGCCCGGCATCGGCGGGTTCGAGGCCACACGCATCCTCAAACGCAACCCGGCCAGCGCCCGCGTCCCCGTCATTTTCATGACCGGCCTGACCGAAAGCGAACATGTGTTGGCAGCGCTTGAGGCGGGCGGGGTCGACTATGTGCGCAAACCTTTGGTCATCAACGAATTGATGGCGCGGGTCCGGGTGCATATGGCCAATGCCCGACTGGCACAGGACAGTCAGGCGGCGCTGGATGCCAGCGGGCGGCACCTGATCGCGATGGGGCGTGACGAACATCTGCTGTGGTGGACCCCGCAAGCGGGCAGCCTGCTTTCCGAAAGCTGTCCCGATTGGGACGCGATGCCCGGGCCGGCGCCTGCGGCCATGCGCGCATCGCTCGCCCGGCTTGCCCGCGCGGATGAAAGCGGGGCGACCGTCCGGCTGGAATTGCCGCATTCGACGCTGGAAATGGTGTTGGTGACGCAATTGCGCGGGGCCGAATGGCTTGTCCGCCTCAACGACGTCAATCCGGCCAGCGATATCGCCCTGCTGCAAAGCCGCCATGGTTTGACCAGCCGCGAGGCCGAGGTCCTGCTCTGGATCAGCTATGGCAAGCCCAACCGCGTGATCAGCGAGATCCTGTCGATCTCGCCGCGCACGGTGAACAAGCATCTGGAGCAGATCTTTGTCAAGCTGGGCGTGGAAACCCGCGCGGCGGCGGCGGCTCTGGCCGTGCGGGTGATCAGCGGGTAATCGCCGCCATCAACCGCGCGGCCGTCGCATCGCCATGGGCAAAGCGCGTGGCCTCGATCACCAGTTCGGGCGACGGGCGGATGCCGGTGTAAAGCTCGAACTGTTCGATGGCCTGCAGCACGATGACTTCGGCGCCCGAAATGATCGCCTTGCCCGCCTGCTCGGCCGCGATGATGAAGGGCGTTTGCGCGGGCTGCGCCACCACGTCAAAGGCGATGGCGCAATCCTCGATCATGGCGCGGGGAAAGGCCAGCATGTCCGCATCGCCCCCTTCCATCCCCAACGGCGTGACATTGACCAGCAAAGGCGCGCCATCCTCCGGCAAATCGGCCCGCCACGTATAACCATATTGCGCGGCCAGTGCCCCGCCCGCCGCCTCATTGCGCGCAACAATCGTGCCTTGCGCAAAACCCCGGTCGCGCAGGGCCGCCACCACCGCCTTGGCCATGCCCCCGCTGCCGCGCAGGATAAAGGGTTGGGCCGGATCGGCATCGCTGGCCGCGATCAGATCGCGCACGGCGATGAAATCGGTGTTGTAACCCGTCAGTCGCCCGTCATCATTGACGATCGTGTTGACGCTCTCGATCACGGCTGCCGAGGGTTCGATTGCGTCCAGCAGCGGGATCACCGCCTCCTTGAACGGCATAGACACCGCCGACCCGCGAATGTTCAGCGCCCGGATCCCGCCCACCGCCGCGGGCAGGTCGCGCGTCGAAAAGCTCTTGTAGATAAAGTCCAGCCCCAGCGCTTCATAAAGCCAGTTATGCAGCCGCGATCCCGCATTGCCGGGACGCCCCGACAGGGACATGCAAAGCTGTGTATCGCGGCCAATGGGGGGCTTGGTCATGCAAAAATCTCCTTTGTTGGCCGGTTTAGCCCGTTCAGTACGGCAACGCTAAAAGGAATACGTATCGGAGAGGATCACATCCTTTGCAAAGAAGTGGTTTGCAAATTTGCAAGATTACCATGGACGCCGCCCCCGTCCTGACGCATCACCCGCGCCATGTCCCATCCGCCCGCCATTTGCCTGACACGGGCGCGATCCGGTTCACGATCGGGCCCGCTCACTATCGAGATGGCCCTTTCATCGCTTGATGGGTTGAGCCTTGCGCGGACCCGGCGTATCGCGGCCACCATATCGGCGCTGGACGGCGGCGAAGGCAGGCGCAGGGCAGCCCCCCCATTATGCGCAGGCCATCGCCCAATATGCCCCGCGCCGCGCCGAATTGGAGAATGATTGAATGACCGCCCCCGCTTCTGCCGACCTGCGTTATGACTGGACCCGCGAGGAAATTGCCGCCCTGTTCGACCTGCCCTTTACCGAGCTGGTCTTTCGCGCGGCGCAGGTTCACCGCGAAAACCATGCCCCCAATGAGGTGCAGCTCTCCACGCTGCTCTCGATCAAGACCGGCGGATGCGTCGAGGATTGCGGCTATTGCAGCCAGAGCGTCAAGGCCGACAGCGGGGTCAAGGCCACCAAGCTGATGGAAGTGCAGTCGGTCCTGCAAGCCGCCGCCCGCGCCAAGGATCAGGGGTCCAGCCGTTTCTGCATGGGCGCGGCATGGCGCAACCCCAAGGACCGCGACATGCCCGCCATCATCGAAATGGTGAAGGGCGTGCGTTCGATGGGCCTTGAAACCTGCATGACGCTGGGCATGCTGTCCCCGGCGCAGGCCGATATGCTGGCCGATGCGGGGCTGGATTATTACAACCACAACATTGATACCAGCCCCGAAAAATACGAGGAAATCACCAGCACCCGCAAGATGAGCGACCGTCTCGACACGCTGGGTCAGGTGCGCCGCGCGGGCATCAACGTGTGCAGCGGAGGGATCGTCGGCATGGGCGAAACGCGTGAGGATCGCGTGGGCTTTGTCCACACGCTGGCCACGCTGCCGTCGCATCCGCAGAGCGTGCCGATCAACGCGCTGGTCCCGGTCAAGGGCACGGTGCTGGGCGATATGCTGGCCGATACGCCGCTGGCCAAGATCGATGACGTGGAATTCGTGCGCACCGTGGCGGTGGCGCGCATCACCATGCCCGGATCGATGGTGCGCCTGTCGGCAGGGCGCGAGAGCATGTCGGAAATGACCCAGGCCATGTGCTTTATGGCGGGCGCCAATTCGATCTTCACCGGCGACAAGCTGCTGACCGCGCCCAATGCGGGCGATGACAATGACATGGCGATGTTCGCCCGCCTTGGCATCAAGCCGATGGCGGTCACGCGCACCGATGCGGAAATTGCCGCCGAATCCATGCCCAAGGGCTGCGTCAAGCTGGAGCAGATGGTCTGAAGGCGTTTGAAGACCTGCTTGCCGCCGCGCTGGATCGCATAGACCAGCGCGGAGAGCGGCGCGCCCTGCGCGCCACGGTGGCGCAGGGCGCGGGGCGTTTGCTGCGCAATGGGGCGGTGCTGGTCGATTTTTCCAGCAATGATTATCTGGGCCTCTCGCGCCATCCCTTGCTGGCACAGCGCAGCGCGGAATGGGCATTGGCCCATGGCGCAGGCTCGGCGGCCTCGCGGCTGGTGACGGGCACGCATCCGCTGCATCTGGCGGTCGAGGAAAAGATCGCCCGGTTCAAGGGCAAGGAAGCCGCGCTGATCTTCCCCAGCGGGTGGCATTGCAATGCGGCGGTGCTGGCGGCGATGCTGAAGGCCGCGCCGGGGGCACAGCTTTTCACCGACCGGCTGATCCATGGCAGTTTGCACGCGGGCTCAGCGGCGCATCGACAGATCCGTTTCCGCCACAATGACCTGTCGCATCTGGCACAATTGCTGGAACAGGCCGAGGGCGGGCCAAAGATCATCGTCACCGAAAGCGTGTTCAGCATGGATGGCGACCGGGCCGATGTCGCCGCGCTGTCGGCTCTGGCAAAAGCGCATGATGCGTTCCTCTATGTTGACGAGGCCCATGCCACCGGCGTTCTGGGTCCGCAGGGGCGCGGATTGACCTATGGCCATGATATCGATCTGGTCATGGGCACGTTCAGCAAGGGACTGGG
The DNA here is from genome assembly GCF_056279125.1 of Novosphingobium sp. Sphag1I. Taxonomy (NCBI): domain Bacteria; kingdom Pseudomonadati; phylum Pseudomonadota; class Alphaproteobacteria; order Sphingomonadales; family Sphingomonadaceae; genus Novosphingobium; species Novosphingobium sp. Sphag1I. The sequence continues at coordinate 162,724 of NZ_JBWBQS010000012.1, forward strand.
CGCGATGGGCGCCTATGTCGCGGGCAGCCGGTTGCTGATCGACTATCTGGTCAATGCCTGCGGAGGGTTTATCTTTTCGACGGCCCCCTCGCCCGCGATGTTGGGCGCGGTGGATGCAGCGCTCGATCTGGTGCCCGACATGGATCGTGAACGGACGGTTCTGGCCGACCATGGCGCCTTTTTCCGTGCGCATCTGAACGATGCCGGGATCGGCACAGAGCGCAGCAGCACCCAGATCGTCCCCGTCATCGTGGGCGAGGCCGAGGCGGCGGTCGCCTTGGCGCAGGATCTGACGCGGGCGGGCATGCTGGCCGTGGCGATCCGCCCGCCCACCGTGCCGCCGGGCACCAGCCGGTTGCGCGTGGCGCTGCATGCCGATCATGCGCGCGCCGATGTCGAAGCCCTGGCGCAGGCCATTGCCGCGCGGATCGGGCGATGAGGATCGCCCTGCTCCACGGCTGGGGTTTTGACGCGGGCGTGTGGGATGCGCTGGCACCGATGTTGCCGGGTCAGATTATCCGCATGGATCGGGGCTATTTCGGCGCGGCGGCGGATTGTGGGCGGCCTGATGTGATGATCGGCCATTCGTTGGGCGCTATGCTGTTGGCGCGGCGGTGGCCGGACGTGCCGCTGGTGGCGATCAACGGGTTTGACCGCTTCTGCGGGCCGGATGCCGTCGCCCCCCGCATTGTCGAGCGCATGGCCAAACGTTTTGCGCAGGATGCGGCGCGGGTTCTGGATGATTTCCGCGCCGGCATTGATGCGCCCCCTGCCCCGCCGATTGTTTCACGTGAAAGCCTGAGCGCCGATCTGGCACTGCTGGGCGATCAAACGGCGGCGGGTGGGCATGGCGCGCCCTTGCTGGTCCTGCAATCCGGGGATGATCCGCTGTTGCCCGCCATTCTGCGCGAAAGGACGTTTGGCGGCGTGGCGGCGCAGGTTTGCCCCGATGGCGGGCACATGTTGCCGGTTACGCGGGCCGCATGGTGCGCCGGGCATATCCAGGCGTTTATGCGATGATGCCGGGCCGCCTGATTACCGACGCCTTTGGCCGGGCGCAGGATTATGACGCCCATGCCGGGGTGCAACGGCAAGTGGCCGAGGCCTTGGCCCGGTGGATTGCCGAGGCGGGTTGCGGCAACGCGCGCCGCGTGCTGGAAATCGGCTGTGGCACGGGGCTGCTGGGCGCGGCGCTGATGCCGATGCTGGACGGGGCGGCATGGTGCATGACCGATCTGTCGCCCGCCATGCTGGCGCGGGCGCGGGCGCGTTTTGCCGGGACGGGCGGGATCACCTATCGCGTGATGGATGGTCAGGTGCCCGACATCGACGGCCCCTTTGACCTGATCACCTCCAGCCTTGCCTTTCAATGGTTCGATGATCTGGCCGGTGCTCTGAGGCGATTGGAAACCTTGCTGGCGCCGGGCGGAACGCTGGCTTTTGCCACGATGGTCGCGGGCAGTTTTGCCGAGTGGCGTGAGGCGCATGGCGATCTGCCCTGCGGCATGGCGGAATATCCATCGGCACAGAATTTGCGCGCGATGGGATGTGATGTGCGCGAAATATCGCTGTCGGTGGGCGGCGGCGGACGGGCGTTTCTGCGCCATTTGCGCGGGATTGGCGCCGATGTGCCGCGCGCCGGTCATCGTCCGTTGAGCGCGGGCCAGATGCGTCAGGTGATCGCGCGATTCGATTCGCATGGAGGCCAGGCGACCTATCGTGTGGCGCTTTGCCTGCTTCGACGCGACCGTTAGAATGCTGCGCTGCAAAATGCAGTTTTATGCAAATTGGTCTTTGGTACCATAGGCCATAGCGCAAAATCGCCCGAAAACGCGGTTCTTTGCGTTTACGTAATCGGAAGTTGCGTTATTTGCATCAAACGCCTTCATTTTGCACTTGCGAACAAGCCCGGTGATCCGCATAAGGGACGTGCCTTTCAGGCATCCTCTCCCAAACTTTCCAAAGGCCAGCCTCCGGGCTGGCCATTTTTTTGCCTGTCGTCCGGGGCAAGGCCGCCGGGTTACAGCCGATCGAACACCGATCCCATGCGGGGAGCAAACAGACGCTCATAGGTTTTGAGCAGGCTGGTGTCGGTCATCGACGCCACATAGTCGCAAATCGCCCGCACCCCATATTGATCATACGCAGGCAGACGGTCACGGGGCAGCAGGCGCCTCGGATCAGCCTGCATCGCCTCGAACACGGCCACCACCATCGTCTGACCCTTGAACTCCAGATGCTGGACCGCCGGACTGGTGATCACCTCGCGCACGACCAGATCTTTCAGCACATCGAGGAAAGCCTTCTGTCCCGGCGCCATCCCCACGCGCCAGCGCAACAGCGGCGAGGCAAACTCTTCCATCTCGACATAATGCACCGCCGTCAGGAAATGATGCACCAGCCGACCGATGAAGCGTTTCCGGCTGTTTTCGCCGCCATAAAGGCCATCGACGAATTGGCGCATGACGTCATTGGCGCTCTCGCCCGGATATTTGGCCTTGAGCGCGTCGAGGAACGTGGGACAGCGATCCGTCACCGCCGCGGCAAATGTCTCGCGGTGGATGAGGTCAAGCGCGATGGCATCCTCAAGATCATGGACGCCGTAGGCAATGTCATCGGCCACATCCATGATCGAACAATCGAGCGATTTGTGGCGCGATTTGGCGTGGCCGCCGGGCTTGGCCGTAAAGCTTTGGAACAGGGCCCGGTCCGATGCGGACTCCGATGCAGACAAAGGATCGAGAATCCAATCCACCACGTCCCGCTCGCTATCCAGATAGCATTTGGGCGGCTTGGCGCTGGCCGCATCGATGATGCGCAAGGTGGTTGGGCCGGTTGCCAACCTCGGCGTGATGTCCGGATTGCGCACATCGGAAAAAGCCACCGGATATTTCAGCACGCCCAGCAAAGTCCGCCGCGCCAGATTGGCCCCCGCCCCTTGCGAGAAAGTCTCCAGCCGCGAGAGGATGCGCAGCGTCTGGCCATTGCCTTCAAACCCGCCATGGTCGCGCATACAGTAATTCAGCGCCACCTCTCCCCCATGGCCAAAGGGCGGGTGGCCGAAATCATGGGTGCATCCGATGGCATGGATCAGGCTGCGCCCCGGCAGGATCCCGGTGGCGGGATGGTCGGGCGCGTCCTTTTGCAATTGCCGCGCAATGCCGCCTGCGATCTGCGCCACCTCCAGCGAATGGGTCAGGCGCGTGCGATAAAAATCGCTGTCGCCAAGGTTGAGGATTTGCGTCTTGCCCTGAAGCCGCCGGAAAGAGGCCGAATGGATCACCCGCGCATAATCGATGTCGCCGCCATCGCGGGCGTCCTCACTTTGCGGGGTCCAGTTTTCGCGGCGGGCCAGCCAGGGCATCATGTCATCCATGGGCGCGGCCTATAGCATGGCTCGACACAGGTGCGCGCGGCTGTCACAGAATTATCCCCATGGAACAATTGTGGCAATTGCTGGGGCTGGCGGGCGTGCTGTTGCTGGGTTTTATCAGCCCGGGGCCGAATTTCATCGCCGTTACCTCGATCACGATGGGCGGCACGCGCCGCGCCGGTCTGCTGGCGGGGCTGGCGATGGGGCTGGCTTCGGCGACATGGACGTTGATGGCGGTGGTGGGCATGGGGGCGGTGCTCAAGACCTCGCCTGCCGTGCTGCTGGTGCTGCGCTATGCCGGGGCGGCCTATCTGATCTGGCTGGGGGTGAAACTGGTGCTGGGCGCGCCCGCTCCCATGCCCGGCCCGATGCCCGCCCCGGTGCAGGACGCCGCCCATGGCCTCCACGCCTTTCGCCGCGCCTATCTGGTCAGCATGACCAACCCCAAGGCTCTGGCCTTTTACGCCAGCGTGTTGACCGTCATCATGCCGCCCCACCCGCCGCTGTGGTTTTCGGTCGCGCTGGTGGCGATTGCCGGGCTGGTGTCGGCGGGGTGGTATTGCGCGGTCGCGCTGGGCTTTTCACACCCCCGCGTTCTGGCCGGATTTGCCCGCGCCAAATTCTGGATCGAAGGGGCCATGGGCCTTGCGCTGATGGCGATCGGCGCAAGGCTGATGATGGATGTTTAGCCTTCCCAGCCCAGACCCAGTGCCTTGGCGATGGCGATATAGTCCACCACCACTTCGGCGCGGCCCTGTGCGCTGGTGATCGCGGCCTGCAATACCTGGGCTTCGCGTTCGGTCTGTTCCAGCTTGGACGATGTCCCCGCGCTGACCCGTTGCGCGCCAAGGCGGGCGCTGGACTGTGCCGTGCCTTCGCCCGCTTCCAACTGCATCAGGCGTTCACGCGCTGCGCCAAAACGCGACAGGCTGCTTTCGGCATCTTCCAGAGCGGTCAGGACGGCGCGGCGATATTGCGCCTGCGCGCTGTCGCGCTGTGCCTTGGCCTGCGCCACGCTGGCCTGCCCCTTGCCCCAATCGAGGCCGGACCATTTGATCTGGGGCAGGATGCCATAGGCCGCTGTCGCCGGATCGACGATGCTGGTGATCGAGGAACTGCCCATGCCCAGAATGCCGGTGAGGGACAGGCGGGGGCGCAATTTCGCCCGCGCCACGCCCACCTGCGCCGTTTGCGCGGCCAGCAGGCGTTCGGCCGCGCGCACATCGGGACGCCGGGCCAAAAGATCGGCCGGATCACCCACCGCCACCTTGGCGGGCAGAACGGGCAGCGGCTTGACCTGCGCCAATGCGGCATCCAGTTCCCCCGGCGCCTTTCCGGTCAGCACGGCGAGCTGGTTCATCGCCACTTCGACCTGCGCCCGGATCGGGGCGGCCTGCGCCATGGCGCTGCGCATATCGCCTTCGTATCGCGCCACATCGGCCAGCGTCGCCACGCCCGCGCCATGGCGTTGCCGCACAAGGCCCAGCGCCTGTTCGCGCAAGGTGACGACCTGCGCCACCATTACCGCGCGGTTCTGTGCATCGCGCAGGTTCACATAGGCCTGCGCCACCTGCGCCGAAAGGCTGACCTGCGCATCGGCCAGCTGCGCCTTGGCCCGATCCTCATTGGCGCGGGCATTTTCATTGGTGCGCTTGTTGATGCCCCAGAAATCCGGTTCCCACGAGGCCGTCGCGCCAAGGTTGTAGATTTCGAGCGAGCTGCGGCTTCCCCCCGCGCTGAACGCCGGGAGTTCGGCCTTGCCCGCGATAAATGTGGGGGCAACCGAAGGCAGATCGCTGGCCTTCTTCTGGCGCAGCACCGCGGCGGCTTCGCGCACCTTGGCCTGTGCATCCTCGACACTGGGGCTGTGGGCCAGAGCCTCGGTGATCAGCCCGTTAAGCTGCGCATCACCCAAAACTTCCCACCAACGCGCCAGAACGGGCGCGTCCTGCGCATCCACGGCCCCGCGCACAAAGGCGGCGCCATGGGCCATCTTGGGCGGCCCGGCATAATCCGGCCCTACCGTACAGGCGCCCAGAGCCAATGGCAGCGCCAGCGGCAACCCCACAGCAATCATCATCGGCAAACGGGTCATCATGGCTCTCGTCAATGCATGGGAACGTCGGGCGCGGCGTCTTTGGAAAACGGGCGCAGCAAAAGGACCAGCGGCAGCACGATCAACGTACCATAGCCCATGATCCGGAAAATATCGTTATAGGTCATCACCAGCGCCTGAAGCTGAAGCTGGCCCTCGATCTGGGGCGCGGCGCGCAGCAGGCCGCCCATCGCGCGCACCTGATCCTGCACCATCACGCTGTTGGCGTGGAGCGTTTCCTCCAACCGGCGCGTGTGGAGCCAGATACGGTTGTCCTGAATGATGGCAATCCCGGCCAGAGCGATGCTGCCCCCCAGATTACGCACCGAATTGAACAGACCCGACGCGTCGCCCGCCAGTTCGCGCGGCACCGAACGCACACAGGCCTGTGACAGGAACAACATGCCCAAAATCTGACCCACGCCGCGCATCAGCTGGGATTCGACGAAATCGCTGCCATCCGAACTCATCGTCATGCCCGTGTCGACCAATGACGACACGCCCATGATCGCCAGCCCGAAGAACACCGCCACGCGCACGTCGATACGCTTTAACAGGATCGGCACGATGGCCATCATGAACAGGCTGGGCAGGCCGGAGATCAAGACGATCTTGCCCGATTGCAGCGCGTTGTAATTGGCCACCGCCGCCAGAAACTGGGGGATCACATAGGACGTGCCATAAAGCACCATACCCAGCACCAGCCCCATCACCGCCACCGCGCCAAATTGCCGGTCGAGCAGGAGCCGAAGCTGAATCACCGGGCGCTTGGCAAATTTCTGCCCCAGAAACAGGCTGACAAAGCCCAGCGCGCTGACCAGCGCCATTTCGCGGATCAGGTCAGAGGAAAACCACTGCTCACGCTGCCCTTCCTCCAGCAAGACCGTCAAACCGCCCAGCCCCAGCGCCAACCCGGCAATGCCAAACCAGTCAGCATTGGCAAATTCGCCCAAATGGCTTTTCTCGTGCGGCAGGCCCAAAATCAGCAGCAGCAGCAGCGCGATACAAACCGGCAGGTTGAGGAAGAAGGCATAGTGCCAGCTGACATTCTCGGTCAGCCAACCGCCCACCAGCGGCCCCATCACCGGCCCCATCACCGCCGTCACGCCAAAGGCGGCAATGCCGATCGGTTGCTGTTCACGCGGCAAACGCATGGCGATGATCGTCTGCGCCGTGGGGATCAACGCCCCCCCGGTAAAGCCCTGACCCACGCGCCCGATGATCATCATCGTCAGGCTGTCGGCCCAGCCGCAGATCATCGAGAAGAAGGTGAACAGGCTGGCCGCGATCAACAGAAATGTGCGCAGGCCCAGCACCCGCTGAAGCCAGGCGGCCAGCGGGATGATGACGATTTCGGCCACCAGATAGGACGTGGCCACCCACGTCCCCTCGGTGCCCGAAGCGCCGATTTCACCCTGAATCGTAGGCAGCGCGGAATTGACGATGGAAATGTCGAGCGTCGCCATCAGCGCGCCCAACGTTCCCGCCGCCACCGCCAGCCATGCCGACAGGTCGGCCTTTACCGGAGGCGCATCGACCATGATCAATGCGCCGTTTTCGTGTCCACCATCGCCGTCACCGACAGACCCGGCACCAACAGGCGGCGCGTATCGGCGTCGGCTTCAATGCGGATGCGCACCGGCACGCGCTGGACGATCTTGGTGAAATTGCCGGTCGCATTGCTGGGCGCGATCAGGCTGAAGCTGGACCCGGTGCCGGGCGCAAGGCTCTCGATCTTGCCCTTGATGGCGCGGCCATCGAGAGCATCGACCTTGATCGACACATCCTGTCCGGGGCGCATATGGGCCAATTGCGTTTCCTTGAAATTGGCCACGACATAGATCTTGGACAAAGGCACCAGCGTCATCAGGCGCGTGCCCGCCGACACGAACTGGCCCTGCATCACGGTCTTGTCCCCAATGCGGCCGTCGATGGCGGCGCGGATCGTGGTGGCGTCCAGATCGACATTGGCGGCGTCAAACTGGGCCTTGCCGCCCTGTCCCTGCGCGGCGGCCTGTCTGGCCTGCGCCTCGATGCTGGCGATGCGGCGTTGCTGGGCCTCGATGGCGGCTTCCTGGGCGCGGACCTGCGCGGCGGATTGATCGGCCGCGGCGCGCAATTGCGACAATTGCTGCGCCTGTTCTGCCCCGCTCGCCACCAGAGGGGTAAAGCGCTTGACCTGATCGGCGTCGAACTTGGCTTTGGCTTGCGCGGCGCTCAACTGGGCGCGGGCCTGTTCGATCCCGGCGCGCTGTTCGGCAATGGCGGCCTGCGCATTGGCTTCCAAGGCCTGCGCAATGGCGACCTGCGCCGATGCCTGCGCGGTCTTGGCCTTGTAATCGCGCGGGTCGAGCGTGATCAAAGGCGTCCCCGCCTTCACATCCTGGTTATCCTGAACCAGCACCTGTGCCACATAGCCAGAAATACGCGGCGAGACGGCCAAAGTATCCGCCGCGATCTGGGCGTCGTTGGTTTCCTCGATATAGCGACCATGGGTGAAATAATCCCACCCCCACCAGCCGCCGCCCAGCAAAACCGCCAATCCCAGGATGGGCAGGACTTTGCGTGCGGTCGAAGACGAGGAATTCTCAGAGGAATCAACAGTCGGGGGAGTTTCGGTCATGCAGTACTCTCATACGTACCAGGGCCAAATCGCATGCCAAACCTATTGGCCAAGCATCGTTATGCTGGGGGTATAGTGGTTTTCCGCCAGTGACAAGCCTGTCAAAAGCGCTTCCCCGCCCGTAAACCATACGGTGTAATGGAAGTCAATCAGCCCGATGCTCCATGACGCAACGAAAACCTATGTGGCTGGTTGAACTGTCTATCGATTGGGGGTGGCGGGCCGCCGGTCGATAGCGCTGGCAATAGGATGGCGCGCATAGGTGCGAGCCGCCCTTGATCACCTTGCGCGGGATTTTGGCGGTAGGTTGGGCGGGGTCGAAACTCTTGGCGCGAAAACCCCCACGCGGATTGTCGATGGCGCAACAGGCGCTCTTCTTGCGCGGGCGCGCATCGCCCGGCAGGCTCCACCAATCCTCGCAGATTTCCCAGACATTGCCGATCATGTCATGGATGCCATAACCATTGGCGGGAAAGGCGCGCACAGGGCTGGTCCGCACCCAGCCGTCGGCGGCGGTGTTGGCAAAGGGGAACAGGCCCTGCCATGTGTTGGCCCTATGCTCGCCCCCCGGCGTCAATTCGTCCCCCCATGCATATTCGGCATCCTCCAGCCCGCCGCGCGCGGCAAATTCAAACTCGGCCTCGGTGGGCAGGCGTTTGCCCGCCCATGCGGCATAGGCGGCGGCATCCTGATGCGTCACATGCACGACCGGGTGGTCAAGAATATCCGCAATATCGCTCTCCGGCCCCAACGGATGGCGCCAGCACGCCCCCGCCACCCATCGCCACCATTGCGACGGATCACCCAGATCCACCGGCCGGTCGGTCATCGTGAAAACCAGCGATCCGGCCACCGCCAGCGCGGGGTCCATACCGGGATAATCCCGCGGATCGGGCGGGGTTTCGGCAAAGGTCTTGTATCCGGTGGCCGCGACAAAAGCGGCGAATTGCGCGTTGGTCACCGGGGTTTCATCAACCCAGAATGAAGCAACCCGCACCTTTCGGCACGGGGCTTCCTCCGGATAAAAGGCCGAAGATCCCATCTTGAACACGCCGCCTTCGACAAGGCGCATATTCGATGGGGCGGGCGAAGGCTGCGGCATGGTCATCGCCTATGTCTATGTCCGGATAAACGGCTTGCAAAGGCCCCTTACTTTTCGGGAATCTTCTTGAGCTGTTCGGCCACGGTGGGCGAATTGACGAAAGGCTTGCCCGCCGCTTTGGCCGCGCCCTTGGCCATGGTGTCGGGCATGATGTCGTCCAAACGGTCGGTCCGATTGGGTTCAACCAGCCATTCTTCCGGGAAAGGAGCCGCCCCCGTCCCCCCCTTCATCCGCCGCACCGAACCGATGGCCTGACGCGCGGTATATGGGATCATGTGCTTGCCCTTATCATTCGCCATCTGTTGATAGAGCGCGGCGCGCAGGGTGATCTTGTCGTTCAGATGCGCCGGATCGTCGATCAGATTGGTCATCTCGGTGGGGTCGGCGCCGATGTCATACAGTTCCTCGCGGTCATAGATGCCGTGATACTGAATATACTTCAGATTGCCGCGCGTGATGGCAAAGGTGGTGGGCGTTTCGGGGAAGCTCCATTCCCAGTAATATTCGTAGATGAAATCGCTGGGGTTCCATTGCGCGGGCTTTTGCGCGCCGGTGATCAGGCCCCATGCATTCTGGCCCTCGAACTGTTGCGGCATGGTTTTCACGCCCGCCGCCGTCAAAAAGGTCGGAGCGAAATCGAGACCGCGCACGCGCCCCGTGTTGACCGTATTGGCCGGCACCGTCCCCGGCTCCCACATCACCAGAGGCACGCGGACCGATGCCTCATAGGCGGTGCGCTTGTCGATCAACCCGTGGTCGCCGATCTGGAAACCATTGTCGCTGGTGAACACGACCAGCGTGTCCTTTTCCAGATGGTTCTTTTTCAGGTACGCCATGATCCGGCCCAGCGAGTCATCGACCGCCGAGAGCGTGCCATAGTAATATTTCAGGTATTCCGTCATTTTCATGTCGGAATTGTAAAAGAAATCAATGCCATGCCACGTATTGCGCTGATCATAGACCCAGCGCGGCTTGCCCTTGTAATTTTCCGGCGTGTTTTCCGCGCTGGCGGGCAGGGCGAATTTTGCCTTGTCATACTGATGCGCATAGCGCGGCGGGGGCAAGGGATCGGAATGGACCGCCTTGTGCGAAAGGTAGAGGAAGAAGGGCTTCTTGGGATCACGCTCCTTTTCCAGCCAGTTCATCGCATAATCGGTCAGTTCGTCGGTGATATAGCCGGTCTGGGCAACCTCTTTGCCATCGACGTTGAACATATTGGCCTTGCCCGCAGCCACGGCGGCGGGGGGCAGGTCGCCCGTGGGATAATAATGCCCCTGCCCCTTGAAGCTGAGCCATTTGTTGAAGCCGGGGCGCGGGGCGTCGGTGTCATTGCCCATGTGCCATTTGCCGATAAAGGCGGTCTGATACCCGGCCTGTTGCAGATAGGCGGGGAAGAAGGTCAACCCATCCTCGGACGAATTGTTATTGTCCACCACGCCATGGTTGCGCGCCGTCATGCCCGTCAGGATCGTCGCGCGGCTGGGGCTGCACAGCGAGGAGGTGGTCACGCCATTGGGGAAATAGGTGCCCTCACGCGCCATCTTGTCGATGTTGGGCGTCTGCAACAGGCCCGGTTGCAGGAAGCCCATGCCGTCAAAGCGCAGATCATCGACCAGCACGAAGATGATGTTGCGCGGACGGGCGGGCGCATCGGGCGCCGGGGCCTCTGCGGGTTTGGCGGCAGGTTTGGGGGCCGCCTGTGCGACGCCGCCCTGAAACGCCATGGCGGCAAAGCATGCCGCGCCGCCCAGAATCATTTTGTGCAATTTCGCCATCACCCAAACATCCCCTGTTTTGGCCAATTCCATGGCCCATCCGCGCGCCAAGGGGGATTGCCGCCCCCGCGCCATCTTGGCCCCATGCATAATCGGGCCGCGCGGGGAGTCAAGAAAATACCATCGCTGGTACTTTTAGGCCGATTCGCGGATCACCAGATGGTGGGCAAAGCCCGCCTCCCCCAGATCCCGACCCAAGGCCATATCCACCGCAATCCGCGCAATCTCCTCGACCGGCTGGTGAATGCTGGTCAGCGCGGGGAAGCACATCTGCCCCTCGATCGAATTGTCGAAACCGGCAATCGCCACATCCTGTGGCACGCGAAACCCCATGCGCAATGCGCAGGCCATCGCGCCCAGCGCCATCTGATCATTGGCGGCGAAAATCGCGGTGGGCCGTCGGGGCAAAGCCATCAGTTCGAGAAAGGCGCGCTCGCCCTCGACAAAGGTCATGCCCGCCCGCACGACATGGGTTTCGGGCAAATCCAGCCCCCGCCCAGCCAGCCCTTCGCGAAAGCCCGTCAGCCGTTCTTCGGATGCCATTTCGGGCCGGGGCGGCGCGATCATGGCCAGACATTGATGCCCCCTGTCCGCCAGATAATCCGCCATTTCGCGGGCAATCGCATGGTCATGCACCGCCACGCTGCGCCCCACGCCATCCTCGCGCCCCGCAATCCGCACCACCGGCTTGCCCAGCGCCGACAGGGCCGAAAGCACACGCAGATTATCCGCAAAGGGCGGCACCACAATCACCGCATCGGGTTCGCATGACAGGGAAATCGCCGCATCTTCGCCATCGATCACCTCCAGCACCAGATGATAGCCCACCTTTCGACAAGCATCCGCCGCGGCCACCATAATGCGCGAAAAATAGCTGTAGGTCAGGCGGGGGGCGATCATGGCGATGATGAAACTGCGCCCGCTGGCCAATTGCCGCGCGGCCAGAGCGGGGCGGTAATTCAGCGCGCGGATCGATGCCTCGACCTTTTCGCGCACCTTGGGCCGGACGGTCTGCGCGCCATTGATAACGCGTGACACCGTCTTGATCGAAATGCCCGAATGCTCTGCCACATCCTTGATCGTTGCCATTGCGCGCCATCCTTTGATCGGTTGGCTGATGCGCCAATTTACCTGTCATGCGCAAGGAGAATGATTAAAATACCAACGATAGCACTTATATCGCTACCATCGCTGCGCACGATTGCATTGGACGAAACCGCCCGCAACCTGTAGGGCTGACCATACCGTCAGCATCATTATGTCGCGCGCTGTCGGCTGAGAGTTGCCATGCTCCCGCTTGCCATGGGAGCATCCATCATGATCCGACAGGGTGAAAATCGGCAAACTGATCCGGCAAAACACTGGTTCGACCATACCAATGCGCAGGCATTGCATACCAGTTTCGCCACGCTGGAGGCCGGTTGCCGCTATCTGATCGTGCGCGCCGCGCAAACGCGCCCCGCGCCCAGCCCGCTCAAACCGCAGGTGTTAATGCGGGTTTCGGGCAACCATCTGAAGGAACTCGACCGGTTCTTCTCGCTGCTGATCAGCGAATATCGCGGATTCCTGCAGGCGATGGCGCCCAAGGCCTATCGCCGCGCCCCGGCCGATCTCCACCCGCTGGACAAACACCGGCCCCGCCTACGCGCGATCCGGCGGTTACAGGTCGTGGCCTGTGATCAACCGGTGCGCAACCATTGCGCCTTGACCGCGCGCGATCTGGCCATGGCCTCGCTGGGCGTGGCGGGCGGGAAACAGGCGGCGGGACAGCCCTTTGTCCTTGACGATCAGGCTCTGGCCGAAATCGCGCGCTTTTATCTGACGCTGGCGGGCGAAGTGATCGGGTTAGGTTAAGCCCCGACCGTTGGTAAGGATTGCCCGATGACCTTGCGCCTGCTTGCCGCTTCGTTGTTCGTGATCGCGCCCGGCGCGGCCCTGGCCCAAAGCGCCGCGGCCATCCATGTCGATGCCGCACAGGTGCAGGAAAAAATCGCCAAGGCCCAAGCTGCAGCCGAGGCGGGCAAGCCGATCCCGGCGCTGGACCTGCTGAACCTGTCACCCTATCGCGCCAATATCGAATATCGCATCAAGGTGGGTGGCGCATCCACCCATCGCGATGAACACGAGTTCTTTTACGCCATCGAGGGCAACGGCCATCTGGTGACGGGCGGCGCCTTGATCGATGAAAAGAACGCCGACACCCCCAATGTCACCGGCAGCGCGATTCAAGGCGGCATCGGTCAGGACGTGAAAAAGGGCGACTGGATCATGGTGCCCGCCGGCGTTGCGCATTGGTTTGACCGGATCGACGGGCGGTTGGTATTGATGGCGATGAAAATGCCGAAATGATACCGGTGTTTCACGTGTGACATCCCTCTACCCGTTCGCTCGCCAAATCCCTATATTCCGCCCATGGCCTTTGCACGCACCGACCTTGCCGATCTTGCCGCTTTTCTGGCCATTGCCCGCCACCGCAATTTTCGTCAGGCGGGGCTGGAACTGGGCGTCAGCGCCTCGGCGCTCAGCCATGCACTCAAAGGGCTGGAGGAAAGGCTGGGGGTTCGGCTGGTCAATCGCACCAACCGTTCGGTGACGCTGAGCGCGGCGGGAGAAGACCTGATCGCGCAATTGAGCGGGCCTTTTGCCGCCGTGCTGGGCGCAGAGGACGTACTCAACCGCCATCGTGACGCGCCGCGCGGGCGCATCCGCATCAATGTTCCCGATGTGGCGGCCGATATGCTGCTGGCCCCGGTGCTGCCGGAATTCAACCGACGCTGGCCGGACATCGAACTGGATATCTATGTCGAAAACCGCATGCTCGACGTCTTTGACGATGGGTTCGATGCGGGAATCCGGTTTGGCGGCACCGTGCCCGATGACATGATTGCCCAGCGATTGAGCGCCGATGTCGAATGGGCCGTGGTCGCCTCGCCCGACTATGTGGCCGCCCATGGCTTGCCCCAGCATCCGCATGATCTGAAGGACCATCGCTGTCTTCAGGTGTGGCTGGGCAATGGTCGCGTCTATCGCTGGGAATTTGAACGCGGCGGTGAAAGCATGGCCTTGGCGGTGCCCGGATCGATCACCCATAATTCGGGACAGTTTGCGCTCAATCTGGCGCGGCGCGGGGCGGGTATCACCTATTTGCCGCTGATTTGTGCGGCCGATGATCTGGAACAGGGGCGTCTGACATCGATGTTGTCGGATTGGCTCACGCCGGGGCCTGCGCTGCATATCTATTATCCGGGGCGGCGCAATTTGCCGGTGGGGTTGCGCATGTTGATCGAATTGATCCGCGAGATGCGCCCGATGGGTTTTTGATCAATTCACGGTTTGATGAATTTTCCTCATCGGCCCATCGAAAACGCACCGGCTAATCCCCAAGACGTAACGCGGATAGGAAGGCTCATCCCTCCTGTCCGAGAATCTGATGACCAGCCTTTCCCCCCACGCCAATGCCGCAAGCCCCTTTCCCGCCGATGACGCCCCCGCCGCGTGGAGCGCGGTCTTTGCGCTGACGCTTTGCGTCTCGACCCTGATCGCGTCGGAATTCATGCCGGTCAGCCTGCTTTCCCCCATCGCCCACGACCTGCATCTGACCGAAGGCACCGCCGGACAGGCCATCGCCATTTCCGGGCTGTTCGCTGTCATCACCAGCCTTTGTATTGCCCGGATCAGCAGCGGGATCGACCGGCGGCATCTGTTGATGGGCCTGACGGGGTTGATGGCCGTATCGGGCGCGGTGGTGGCCGCGGCGCCCAATTTTCTGGTGCTGATGGTGGGGCGCGCGCTGATCGGGGTGGTGATTGGCGGCTTCTGGTCAATGTCGGCGGCCACGGTCATGCGCCTGGTGCCGCCGCGTGATGTCCCCCGCGCGATGGCGCTGCTCAATGGCGGCAATGCGCTCTCCACCACCATCGCGGCGCCTCTGGGCAGCTTTCTGGGCCAATATATCGGGTGGCGCGGGGCCTTTTTCGTGGTGGTGCCGATGGCGGCCCTCACCTTTGCGTGGAAATATTTCAGCCTGCCCAGCCTGCCCTCGCCCCCCGAAAAGCCCGCCACGATGGTTGCCGTCCTGCGCAAACCCAAGGCGGCATGGGGCATGATGGCCACAGCCTTGCTGTTCATGGGACAATTCTCGGTCTTCACCTATTTCCGCCCGTTTCTGGAGCAGGTGACGCGGGTCGATGTCTCAACCCTGTCGCTGATCCTGCTGGGGCTGGGCGCGGCGGGTCTGGTGGGCAATGCGATCATCGGGCGGTTCATTGCCGCGTCTCTGCGGGGCACATTGCTCGCCATGCCGCTGGTGCTTGGACTGGTGGCGCTGGGTCTGGCGCGATGGGGGGCGGGCGTCGTGCCCACAGCGGTTCTGATGGCACTGTGGGGCTGTATCGGCACCGCCGCTCCGGTGGCATGGTGGGCGTGGATGGCGCGCACTCTGCCCGATGATGCCGAGGCAGCGGGCGGATTGATGGTCGCCGTGATCCAGATGGCGATCACGCTGGGCGCAGCATTGGGCGGCGTGATGTTCGACCATCTGGGCTATCAGGCCAGTTTCATTACCGGCGCCATCCTGCTGGTTCTGGCCGGACTGGGCGGGGCCTATGCCCTGCCCATCGCCACCCGGCGCGCCTAACCCTTTGCGCGAAAGCGATAGTCCCTGAACCGCACCACGCCCTTGCCGCTGGCATAGATCGCCGGGCGCAGCGAGGAGAGATCATCGACCGTATTGGCCTGATAGCCGGAAACTTCGCTGCGGATGCCGTGGCGGGTCCATGTTTTGCCATCAAGGCTGTAATAAAAGCTGACGATGTGGCGATCATTGACGATTTTGAGATAGAGCTTGCCGACCTTGGGCGCGGGTTCCTGCCAGTAACTGCTGCGCCCGCCGCGCCATGTGACCATGCTCTGTCCATCAATGCCGATCCCCAAAAACAGCCGGTCATTATAAAACAACAGCAAGCCGCCCTGCGCCCCGGCATCCACATCGACCATGACGCTGATCTCATAGGCGTGATCGCCCACCGTCTGGGTCAAGGGTGAGCAATCGGCCGGCCCCGTCCCCTTGGCGGCCAGTTCCAGCACGCCGCCTCCGACCCTTGCCCGCGACGCTTCACCGGGCGCGGCGCCATAAAAGCTCCATCGCGTGCCGAAAGCCGGGGCGGTGAAATCATCGCTGCGGATGAGGCCGCCCGGATTCCCCGTCTTGCCGGTTGGCATGGGCCCAGTCGGCATAGGCATGGCCAACGAAAGATCACCCCCCAACGCCCGCGGCCAGCCATCCGCGCCCCACGCCAAAGGCTCCAGCAAAGTTTGGCGCCCAAGCGAGCGATAGTCTTTTTCATAGCCGTGATAGACCATGTACCACTGATGCTTCGGCCCCTCTACCCCCGGTCCTTCTACCATCGTGGCATGGCCGCGTGACCACCACGCCTCCTTGTCGCTTTTGGTGCGGACAATCGGGTTGTGCGGGCAATTGACCCATGGCCCCTTGGCCGATTTCGACCGCGCGACAATAACCATATGGCTGGTGGCCGGACCCGATGTGCCGCCCACCGCCGACACCAGATAGAACCACTCCCCGCGCCGGAACAGCTTTGGCCCCTCCAGCGAATAGCCCTCCGTCACCCATTCATCGGGATAGTGCCAGCCGTCATAGGCCGGTTCGACCGGACCGATGGTGGACAGGCCATCATCGGACAGCGCGACGCGGTTGATGCCCGAAAGATAGAGGTAGCGTTTGCCATCCTCGCCCACGACATGGCCCGGATCGATCAGGCCGCCGATTTTGAGATCGATCGGCTCGCTCCACGGGCCTGCCATACTGTCGGCGTGGATGACATAGATATTGGCGAAGCTGGCCAATCCCTTGGACCATGGGGCCTTCATGAAAGGGATATAGATGTAATAGCGGCCATTGTGCTTGGCGATGTCCACGGCAAAGACCGTGCCCAACGGATTGAGCAAAGCAGGCCCCATCGGACGCCAGTTCACCAGATCGCGTGAATGCCAGATGATCAGGCCCGGCGCCGCGTCAAAGCTGGAATGGGTCATGTAATAATCATCGCCATCCTTCAGGATCGAAGGATCGGGATAATCGCCCGGCATGATCGGATTGCGATACCATCCATTACCCAGATCGGGGCGGCGTTCGCCCTCCGGCCCGGTGGCGTGGGCGGCGGATGCGGCGGGTTTTGCGCCGGTTGCGGCGGCGGCGGCCATGTTGCCGGCCAGCGGCACCGCAGCCCCGATGGCGCCCGTGGTGATCCCGCCCAAGGCATGACGACGCGTAACCATGATATCCCCTCCGTTTATTTAGAACATTAGTTCTATTATATTGTGGTGGCGTCAGCAAGGGGCATACCCAACACCATCGCTCTTGACGAGCGCGGCGTATCTCCATATTTCAATATTTATCGAAATATGGAGATACGCGTGGAATTGCCCCCCGTCACCCCGGAGTTGCCCAAAGCGGAAAATGTCATCGCCGCGCTGGGCGCGCTGGCGCAGGAACACCGGCTTGCCGCCTTTCGCCTGCTGGTTCAGGCGGGCGCGGATGGCATGGCCGCGGGCGCCATCGCCGAAAGGCTGGGCATGGCCTCCTCCTCAATGAGCTTTCATCTGGCCGCGCTGTCCCATGCCGGATTGGTGTCACAACGCCGTCAAAGCCGTCTGATCATCTACACCGCCAACTATGCCGCGATGAACGGCCTGATGGCCTATCTGACCGAAAATTGCTGCGGCGGGGCGTCCTGCCTGCCCGATATCGCCTGCTGTCCCACACCTGTTGCGGAGCAAACCGTATGACCTTGCCTGTTGATATCATCATCTATCACAACCCGGCCTGCGGCACGTCGCGCAATGCGCTGGCCATGATCCGCAATGCAGGGGTCGAGCCGCATGTGGTGGAATATCTCAAGACCCCGCCCTCGCGCGCCATGCTGGAAAGCCTGATTGCGCGGGCCGGAATTGGCGCGCGCGCGCTGTTGCGGGAAAAGGGCACGCCTTTTGCCGAACTGGGTCTGGGTGATCCGGCATTGAGCGATGCGCAATTGATCGATGCGATGATCGAGCATCCCATCCTGATCAACCGCCCGCTGGTCGTCTCGCCGCTGGGCGTCAAATTGTGCCGCCCGTCCGAGGAAGTGCTCGACCTGATTCCCGCCGCCCAGCAAGGCGCCTTTGCCAAGGAAGATGGCGAACAGGTGATCGACGCCACCGGCGCCCGCGTAGGTGCGGCATGAGTGCACCCTTTTCCATTCTGGTGCTGTGCACCGGCAATTCGGCCCGCTCGATCCTGGGCGAGGCGATCTTCAACCATCTGGCCCCCGGCCGGGTGATGGCCCACAGCGCGGGCAGCAAGCCCAAGGGTGTTCCCCACCCCGGCGCGCTGCGGCTGTTAACACGGCGCGGGATCGATACCTCGGCCTTTTCCTCGAAAAGCTGGCTGGCATTTTCCGGCCCCGATGCGCCGCGCATTGATCTGGCCGTCACCGTCTGCGGCAATGCCGCGGGTGAGGCTTGCCCGGTCTTTCCCGGCGCCCCCTTGCGCGCCCATTGGGGATTGGAAGACCCCGCCGACGCCGTGGGCGAGGAAGCCGAGGACGCCGCCTTTGAGGAAACATGGCGCCTGTTGATGATGCGGGCGCAGGCTTTTCTGGCGCTGCCGTTCGAAACGATGGACCGCGCGGAATTGACCGCGCAACTGGCCCAAATCGGGCAAATGGAAGGTGCGGCATGACCCAGCGTCTGTCTTTTCTCGACCGCTATCTGACCTTGTGGATCTTTCTGGCCATGGGGCTGGGCATCGGGCTGGGGCGCTTTATCCCCGCCGTTCCCGCCGCATTGAACGCCATGTCCGTGGGCAGCACCAGCATCCCCATCGCGATCGGTCTGATCCTGATGATGTTTCCCCCGCTGGCCAAGGTGAAATATGAGGAATTGGGGCAGGTTTTCCGTGATACGCGGATTCTGGGCCTGTCCTTTGCGCTGGCATGGATCATTGGCCCGGCGCTGATGTTTGCGCTGGCGGTGACGTTTCTGCCCAATTCGCCCGAATATATGACCGGGCTGATCCTGATCGGCATCGCTCCGTGTATCGCCATGGTGCTGGTGTGGAATCAGCTGGCCCATGGTGACCCGCAATATGTCACCGGGCTGGTCGCGTTCAATTCACTGTTCCAGATCTTTTTCTACACGCCCTATGCCTGGCTGCTGCTGACCGTTCTGCCCCCGATTTTCGGGCTGGAGGCGCACGTCATCGACGTTTCGTTTCCGATGATTGCCAAGGCGGTGCTGACCTATCTGGGCGTGCCTTTCGCCTCGGGCTATCTGGTGCGGCGCGTGCTGATCGCCCATCGGGGCAAGGAATGGTACAACAGCCACTTCATCCCCGCGATCAGCCCGATCACGCTGGTCGCGCTGCTCTTCACCATCATCGCCATGTTCAGCCTGAAGGGCGGTGAGATCCTCGCCCTGCCGATGGATGCGGTCAAGGTGGGCGTGCCGCTGGTGATCTTTTTCATCACGATGTTTTTGCTCAGCTTTGCTCTGGCCAAGGTGATGGGCGCCGATTATCCGCGCGCCGCCGCGCTGTCCTTTACGGCGGCGTCGAACAATTTCGAACTGGCCATTGCGGTGGCGATTGCCGCCTTTGGTCTGGCCTCGCCCGTCGCCTTTGCCGCCGTCATCGGCCCGCTGGTCGAAGTGCCGGTGCTGATCGGGCTGGTCAATGTTTCGCTGTGGATCGGCCGCCGCTGGTTCGCCGACAGCACCCCGCAAAAGGTTTGATCCATGACCCAGTCCACGCGCCTGCGCACCCTGTCCGATCCGTATCACCTGCCCGCGCTGCGGCCTGAATATGCCCATCTGCGCCCTGCCCTTGGCCTTGGCGCGGGGGATCCGCCGCCGCGTATCCTGCTGCTCTATGGCTCTTTGCGGGAACGGTCCTATTCGCGGCTGGTGGTCGAGGAATCCGCCCGCCTGCTGATCCATTTCGGGTGCGAGGTGAAGATCTTCGATCCCTCCGACCTGCCCCTGCCCGATCAGGTGGGCGGCGATGACCACCCCGCCGTCCATGAACTGCGCGAACTTTCGCTCTGGTCCGAAGGTCAGGTGTGGTGCAGCCCCGAACGCCATGGCCAGATCACCGGCATCATGAAGACCCAGATCGACCACCTGCCTTTGGCCATGAAGGGGATGCGCCCGACGCAGGGGCGCACTCTGGCCGTTATGCAGGTGAGCGCCGGATCGCAATCGTTCAACAGCGTGAACACGTTGCGCCTGCTGGGCCGATGGATGCGGATGTTCACCATCCCCAACCAATCCTCCGTCGCCAAGGCCTATGAGGAATTTGACGAGGCCGGGCGAATGAAACCCTCGTCCTATTACGACCGCATCGTCGATGTGTGCGAAGAACTGGTACGCTTTACCGTGCTGCTCCGCCCGCATGTCGATCAACTGGTCGACCGTTATTCGGAACGGGTGGAACGGGGAACGCCTGTGGAAACTCCGGTGGAAAAGGCCGGGATTGGGGTCTAATTACGGCGATTGGCTGTGGATTGTTCGCGCAATCGGTGGATCGGATCGGGGCGTGATGCCGCATCACCCCCAGGTTGCGCCAGATCGGCCAGGATCGGGCAATCGGGCCGGTCATCCCCGGCACAGCATCCGATCAATGTCTGAAGCGTGGCGCGCATTTCCTCCATCGCGGCGATGCGCGCGCTCAATTGCGCGACATGGTCCGACGCAATCCGCTTTACATCGGCGCTGTGGCGCGAACGGTCGCGCCACAGGCCCAGCAATTCGTGGATCTCGGCCACGGCAAAGCCCATGTCGCGGGCGCGGCGGATAAAGCGCAGATTATGGACATCGGCGGGCGAATAATCGCGATATCCCGATTCCCGCCGGTCCGCCTTGGGGATCAGGCCCGTCTGTTCGTAATAGCGGATCATCTTGGCCGAAACGCCCGATGCCTTTGCCGCCTCGCCAATGTTCATCACGCGCCTCCTTTGGCCCGAAACTGCCGCAGCCGCAGCGAATTGCCCAGCACAAAGACAGAGGACATGGCCATCGCGCCGGCCGCAAACACCGGCGAGAGCAGCACCGGATACAGCACCCCCGCCGCCACCGGGATCAACGCGACATTATAGGCAAAGGCCCAGAACAGGTTTTGCCCGATCGCCCTCATCGTCGCGCGCGACAGGGCCATGGCGTCGCCCACCCCGCCCAGATTGCCCGACATCAACACGACATCGGCGGCCTCAATCGCAATATCGGTGCCCGTGCCCACGGCCACGCCAATATCGGCCTGCGCCAAAGCGGGCGCGTCATTGATGCCATCGCCCACATAGGCCAGCAGGCCGTATTGCGCCTGCAACCGGCGCACGGCCTCCACCTTGCCGTCGGGCATGACCTGCGCCACCACTTCATCGATGTTCAGGCGCGCGGCAATGGCCTGCGCCGTGGCGCGATTGTCGCCGGTGATCATGGCCACTTTCAACCCCATCGCATGAAAAGCCGCAATCGCGGCGGGCGTCTCCGGCTTGATTGGATCGGACACGGCCAGAACCGCCGCCAAAACGCCATCCATCGCGACATAGAGCGGGGTCTTGCCATCGCGGCCCATGATCGCGGCGGTTTCGGCCCATATGCCGACATCGATCCCCATGCTGTCCATGAAGCGATCCGCGCCAATCGCCACATCGCGCCCATCGACCACGCCGCGCGTGCCCATGCCGGTGATGGCGGCAAATCCGCTGACCGGGGCGAGGGTCAAACCTTCCTCACGCGCAGCGGCAACGATGGCACGGGCGATGGGGTGTTCGGATCGATCCTCCACCGCCGCCATCGCGCCCAGAACAACGCCCCGTTCAAACCCCGGCGCCAGATGCAGATCGGTCAGCACCGGCCGCCCCAGCGTCAAGGTGCCCGTCTTGTCCAGAGCAATGACCTTTGCCTCGCGCAGGGCCTGCAAAGCCTCGCCCTTGCGGAACAGGATGCCCAATTCCGCGGCGCGGCCCGTACCCACCATGATCGCCGTGGGCGTGGCCAGCCCCATCGCGCATGGGCACGCAATAATCAGCACCGCCACCGCATTGACCATGGCCAAACCCAGCGCCGGTTGCGGCCCAAACACCATCCACCCCGCAAAGGTCATCACCGCCGCCGCCATCACCGCCGGAACAAACCACAGGGTTATGCGGTCCACCATGGTCTGGATCGGCAATTTGGCGCCCTGTGCTTCCTCCACCATGGCGATGATTTGCGACAGGACCGTATCGGCCCCCACCGCCGTCGCGCGAAAGGCCAGGGCGCCATGTTGGTTCACCGTTCCGCCGACAAGGCGGCTGCCGATGGTCTTGGCCACCGGGATGGGTTCGCCGGTGATCATGGCTTCATCGACAAAGCTGTCGCCCTCGATCACGTCGCCATCGACCGGGATGCGTTCGCCGGGGCGGACCTCGATAATGTCGCCGGTCAGAACCTCGCCAATGCCGACCTCGATCACATCACCCTTGACCCGCACCCGCGCAACCTTGGGCTGAAGCCGGATCAGCCGCCCGATGGCCTCGGACGTGCGGCCCTTGGCCCGCGCCTCCATCATCCGGCCCAGCAGGATCAGCGCGATGATGACCGAGGCGGCCTCGTAATAGACATGGACCGTACCGGGGGGCAGTTGGCCGGGCGCAAAGGTCGCCACCAGCGAATAGGCGTAGGCCGCAAAGGTGCCCACCGCGACCAGCGAGTTCATATCAGGCGCCATGCGCAACAGCGCCGGAATGCCATGCCGATAAAACCGCCGCCCCGGCCCCGCCAGAACCAGCGTGGTCAGCGCAAATTGCAGATACCAGCTGTTCTGCATCCCGATGGTGGCGTGGATCAGTTCATGGACGCCCGGAATGACATGCCCGCCCATTTCCAGCGCAAAGACCGGCAAGGCCAGCACCAAAGCCAGCAGAAAATCGCGGCGCAATGCCTGCGCCTCGACGTCGCGGCGGTGGTCGGTTTCGTCCTGATCGGTGTCGGGGTGAAATTCATGGGCGGAATATCCCGCGCCCTTGATGGCGGACACAAGGGCGTCCGCATCCGCCGTGCCGCGCACATTGGCGCGTTGCGTCGCCAGATTGACGCTGGCCCCCGACACGCCGGGCACGGCCATCAACGCCCTTTCGGCCCGCGCCACACAGGATGCGCAGGACAGGCCCTCGATCTGCAAAACCTTGTTCATGATCCGCACTCACGCCACGAATTGTCGTTCATGGCGCGAATGTGGGGCTTCCCATCATGGGAAGGTCAAGCGCTATTTGCGAGGCATATTCCGGGGATGGGGTGAAATACGCCTCGCAACCGGCTCAGGCCATTTCGGCCTCAAGCGAAGCCATGTCGATCACGAAGCGATAGCGCACATCGCCCTTTTCCAGGCGATCATAGGCTTCGTTAATGTCCTGAATGGCGATCATCTCACATTCGGGCAGCACGCCCTTTTCGGCGCAGAAATCCAGCACTTCCTGCGTTTCGGCAATCCCGCCGATCAGCGATCCGACAACGCCCGTGCGGTGCAGCACGCTGGTCGCTGTGTTGAATTCGCCCACCGGGCCAAGCTGGCCCACGATCACCAACATCCCGTCAATGTCCAGCAGGGGCATATAGGGGTTGAGGTCATGCTTCACCGGCACCGTGTCGATGATGACATCAAATGTCATCGAGGCGGCCTGCATCGCGGCGGCATCGCCCGAAATCAGCAGACCATGCGCGCCCATTTCGGCGGCCTCTTCGGCCTTGTCGGCGGTGCGGCTGATCGCGGTGACATGCGCGCCCATGGCCGCGGCCAGCTTCACCGCCATATGGCCCAGACCGCCAAGCCCGATCACGCCCACGCGGCTGCCTTCCTTGACACCCCAACGCTTGAGCGGGGCATAGGTGGTGATCCCGGCGCACAGGATCGGCGCGGCGCGCGACAGGTCCATGCCATCGGGCACGCCCAGCACGAATTCTTCACGCACGACAATATGGCGCGAATAGCCGCCGTAATTGTTGGTGCCATCAATCCGGTCGGGCGCATTATAGGTGCCGTGCAACCCTTCGCGACAGAATTGCTCCTGATGCTTTTCGCATTGATCGCATTCAAGGCAGCCATCGACCAGACAGCCCACCGCCACATTGTCGCCCACCTTGTATTTGGTCACATCACTGCCGGTTTCGATGACGCGGCCCACGATTTCATGGCCCGGAATCGCCGGATAGACCGTGCCACCCCAATCGTTGCGGACGGTGTGAAGGTCGGAATGGCACACGCCGGCATAAAGAATTTCGATCACCACATCATTGGCGCGCGGTTCGCGGCGATCAAAATGAAACGGGACGAGCGGAGATTCCGCCGAATGAGCGGCATAACCAAGGGTCTTCATAGATATCCTTTCGATCTTTAATCCTGAGGCAGAGCCAGAAAATCGTCGTCGGCCACATGTTCCATCCATGTCGCCGATTGGCCATCGACGGTTTCGATAATGGCAATATGGCTCATCGCCGTCGTCTCGCCCGCGCCGTGCCAGTGGCGTTCGCCGGGGCGGATCCACACGGTGTCGCCTGCGCGTATGGTGCGGACCGGCTCTCCATCCAATTGCACCCGGCCCACGCCATGGGTGACGATCAAGGTCTGGCCCAGCGGGTGACTGTGCCATGCGGTGCGGGCGCCGGGCTGAAAATGAACATGGGCGCCGGAAACCGAGGCACCATCGCTGCCGACAAAGGGGGTGTCGATGCGTACTTCGCCGGTAAAGGTGGCTTCCGGGCCAAAGGCGGCAGGCGCGCTGCCGTTGCGGGTGATCTGCATGGGGGCTTCTTCCTGAATAGGGCGCCGCCTTTCTAGGCCTTGAAACGGCACTTGATTAGCCCACGATCAGGACATGCGGCGATGAGCCGATTTCATGAAACCAATGTCAAATTCGCAAATCACGGCCCCCGCATGAACGAACATGCGAATTTGGAACGGTCGATCCCGACAGCGATTTCGGCAAAGTCTGGAAAAATGGTGCACCCGACAGGGGTTCAACAAGGCGCTGATTTCAAATCATTAGACAGGCAAACCGGGGCAAAACGCCTGACGGGTTTCTGCGGGTTTGCGAGGGTGTTGGCTAACCGGACTTCGCTGCCAATTCAGGCTGAATCTGGTGCCGTATGAGCACGACCCTCACCCATGCAGGCCTGCCTGCGGGCGTCACGCGCTTCGACCTGCTGCGCCTGTTCGAGCAGGTGGCCCGCCCCGGCTTCGGCCAGTCCTCCACCGCCGTGGCGCTGGTGCGGCATTATGTCCTCAAGACGATGGATGCCGATTACCTCAAGGGCCGCATCTGCGCCGTCTGGACACAGGCCTGCCGTTTTGCCGAGGCGCTGGGCATCACGCCCCGCTCGATCAATTCAGCCGAGCGTGAGCTTGAGCGCGCCGGTTTCATCGTCCGCAACGCCGGCATCAACGGAGCGCGGGCGGGTGACCGCCAGGACGGCATCATCACCTGGGCAGCGGGCATCAATCTCGCGCCCCTCATCACCCGCTATAATGAGTTGAAGAGCAAGGCCGAGGCGCTCGACCTGCAAGCCCGCGCCATCAGCCAATGCCGCGCCGAGATCCGTCAGTTGGGGCAGCGCATCCGCCACGCCTGCGATGACGCCTTGCGCCAACGCGCCGAGGCCGTTCTGCCCGGCGGCCGCACCGCCCGCATCACCAGCATCGCCCGCCTCACCGCGATCCGGGAGACCCTGTCCGCCATGCTCGATGCCATCGCCAGCGCGCCCGCAGCCGATCCCCGTGCACCAAAAACTTCCGACGCGCCGGAAGAAAACTGCGCACCCAATATACAAGACAAAAACTCACCACAAAGCTGTAGCGCGCGGGGCGCAGCGCCCGACCGGATCACGCCCAGCGCCGCCGTCAGCGTCGCCACACAGGCCTATCAGGAGCTGGTCGCGGCTTTGGGCGGCGCCACATGGCCCAACATCGTCGAGGCCTCATGGCGAAGCTGCGCCCGCCTCGGCATCGCCCAGAGCACATGGGGCCGCGCCTGCCAGCATTTCGGACGAGAACGCGCCGCGCTATGCGTCCTGCTGATTGACCGCAACGCGGAACTGCCCGGCGACCATCGCTACAAGGCCCGATCCCCCAGCCGCTGCCTGTCCGGCATGATGCGCAAGGATCGCCAACATAGCTTCAACCTCACCGGCCTGTTCCGGGCTGGCCAGAATGACCAAGTTGTCGCTGAGCGTGATGATCGCGCCGTGCCCGTCGATCCGTTCCAGCCTGTCACCGAGGACATGGGCAATGGCGCGCTGGGCCAGTTCGCCAGCAGTCTCATCGCCCACCTTGACAATCAGTTCATAGGAGGCACGGCGCAATGATCGCCCCCTTGTTTCCATCGCGGCCTACAGGCCGGGATACCTACCCCACAAGGGCCAGATTCTGCTCACTGCTCTCCAAGCCCCCCCCTGTTGAGAGCGGCGGTGTAAGGCAAATCAGGCACACACCACGCTACTGGGTAGCCTTGGATCTAGGCAATGAAAGTGCTGTAAATCAGCATGTTGATGCCGCCTATGCCGCCCTATGTAGGCGGTGGCGACTTCATACCGTGCGCTGCATTTCGCGAATGCGGCCTGCCTATGGGCCTAGACAGGCCCTAGAATCGCGCAATTCCCCCATTCCTGTGCCTAGCCGCAAGGGAGGCCGCTGATGGCGCAACTCAACGTCAGCTTCGACGATGCGCTGCTGGCTGAGGTCGACCGGTTGGCGGCCCAGCGCGGGATCAACCGTCCCGAACTGCTGCGCGCGCTGGTGCGCGAGGCGATTGGCGCGGAGGGGAAGGTTGGTGGCGCGGTGGTGGTGCCGCCGCCTGTTGCGCCGGAACCTCTGCTGCTCACCACGCCGCAATTCCTGAGCAGCCTGGAGCAGATGGCCTTGGATCTCGACCGCGTGCTGCGCGACATGGACCGGCGTGAGGTACGGCTCGGCAAGGCGCTTGCCGCACGCGCCGCGCTGGATGCTGGGGCCGAGGCGCATCTCGCCAACATGATCGGCGAGCGGGTCGATGCCAGCCTCGGTGGTTTCGAGCATCGGCTGACCAAGCAGCTTGCCCGCCTGCCCGGCGAGGTGGCGATGCAGGATATCCTCGCCCGGCTGGAACAGAACGTCCAGACCCTCGCCAAATTGCCGCCCCCGCCGCCACTGGTCGATCCCAACAGCCTCGCGATGCAATTTGCGGCGATCCTGGCCGGTGCGCTGCTGGCGCTGATGCTCTTCTGGGGGCTGCTGTACCGCTACCCTTGGCAAGTGGTGGTGCCCCCCATGCGGGTTCTGTCGCAAAATTTGCGGTATTCCTATATGGCTGTGCGCAACGTGATGGGATTGTGGGAGAAAAGGGTGTTCAAAGGT